>JAFURY010000175.1 GCA_017480795.1 Succinivibrionaceae bacterium | reverse complement strand
TCGGTTCCTTCGATTCGGTTTTACCCTGTTTTCATTTTTCGCTGCAGTTCTATGAGCAAAACCAAAGCTCCGGCAATATGCGTACCTCTGGATAAGGCAAAGCACATTCTCCTGGCAAAAGCCATTGAGGAACACGCGCAAGAACAGTGGACCGCTTCAGATTCGTCACTTCTTTCTATGCGCGTAGCGCACAGCCTTGGGGAAAATGCCTCCCCGGAGAGGTATCTCACCGAGCGAGCTGAACGCCTGATTGAGGAAGCCGACGCCAAGGGAGTCAGTGTCAAGGTATCAACAAAGACCTCCCTGCCTACAATTCTTGGGCTGCTTCTCGTTGTCTTCGCCTTTGTCTGCGGCGCTTTATCGGACCGCCTGACGGGATCCGATCATTTCATCAACCTGCTCTCAGCCCCCTTCTGGGGCATTGTGCTCTGGAACCTCCTTGCGTATCTAATCATTCTTCTGAGCGCAATTGGTATCCTTGGCTCTGAGCGTCGTCTAAACCTTCCGCTTCGCGGATCCCTGCTTTCGCTCGTGCAGAAATGCTCGGCCAGTCCATTTGCCAAAGGCCACAAAGCCGCCTTTTTTGAAAGTTGGGTTCGTCTCACCGCTCCTCTTACGCGCATCCGCATTGCTCGCACACTGCACCTAGCTGCAATCTGCTTTGCCCTGGGACTGATTGTGAGTCTCCTCGTGAGGGGACTATCCACTGCCTACTGGGTCGGCTGGGAGAGCACTTGGCTCGCTGGCAGAGCCGACATTGTGAAAACGATTCTGGACAGCACCTACGGCCTTATTCCCGCCATTGGCGGACTACCTGCGATGCCAGATGCCGCAGCCGTTGCCGGCATGCGAGCGGACATGCTTCCCTACACGCAAAACGAAGTTACCGCCGCCCCGTGGCTACTCAGGATGATTCTGATTCTGGCTGCCTCCGTCATCATCCCCCGACTCGTTTTGGCCTTGGTCAACACCTGGAGACTGAAAGTGCGAGAGAAAAACTCAAAGCTTGAAATTTCCGAACCCTACTACCAGGAGCTACTTGCGGAATCTGCACAGAATGCCGCCTTAGGCTCTCTCAAGATCATTGCTCCGGAAAAGAGCAGTCCCGACACGCAGACCTTCCTCCAAACCATTCTCAAGTCCTGGGGGGAGCCTGGAAACAATGCCCTCGTGACAGCAAATCTTTCGGACCCTGAGGCTCCGATGCCGGAGATTGATGTCCAGGGCAAGACGTTGATCGTTCTTGCGCTTGAAGGGGCGAGCACTCCCGAGTATGACGTTCACGGCGCGATCATCGACAGCGCTGTCAAGCAAGCCGAGGTCAAGCAAGCGGCAATTGTCGGGCTCCTCAATATGACTTCCTTTGCGGCACGTCAAAAAGCCTATCCTGATCGAATTGAACAAAGAATTAACGGTTGGATCAAGTTCGCTTCCGAGCACGGTCTGCCACTCGTCTCCTTTAACGCTCAAACCTCCGATCCGGCAGAAACTGTCAAGCAGCTGCGCATGCAATGCGCGGCTCTCGCCGTCCGATCTGACAATCAAGCCTCCAAGGATTCCTAAGCATGTCCACTCAAAACGATCCTCTGCGCATCCATCTAAGCCTTGTCAGCCACACCAACATCGGCAAAACCACCTTGGCGCGAACCCTTCTCTCCCGAGATGTCGGAGAGGTCGAGGATCGCGCCCATGTCACGCAGGAAGCCACCAGTTACGTGCTTGCCAGAAACAGCGAAGGGTGCGAACTGCTTCTTTGGGACACCCCGGGGTTTGGCAATTCCCTAGCCCTTGCAAGACGCCTTGAAGGCCGCTCCAACCCGATCGGCTGGTTCATTGCAGAAATCTGGGACAGGATGGCCAACAAGAGTTTCTGGCTCGACCAGCAGGCGATGAAGCACATTCGGGAGACCTCTAGCGTTGTCCTGTATCTCGTCAATGCTGCGGAGCCGCCTGAAACCGCTTCCTACGTCGAAGCGGAGATGCGAATCCTCACATGGATCGGCAAGCCCGTGATTGTGCTGCTCAACCAGATGGGGCAGCCCCGTCGTCCGGAAGAGGAGGCTGCCGATGTCGAACAATGGCAAAAAGCGATGGAAGGACACTCGATCGTCTCCGAAGTGCTGAGCCTTGACGCTTTCGCCCGCTG
>JAFURY010000122.1 GCA_017480795.1 Succinivibrionaceae bacterium | reverse complement strand
GGAACCTATAAGCCAATCGCAATCGCATTGTTCTCCTGTATCTAAACGATCCTACGTACTTTGCTCAACTCGCTCCTTGGTTCAAATGCCCTAGTTTTGTCAAATCATTTTGTGAGTGTTGTCTCAAAAATCAGCCACTACTGAAAATCTGCATGAAAACGCTCAAAGGCAAACACATCCCGGCGTTTGCTGGTATAGACTAGAGATTCAGTCTACACTTAAAATGCGGCTACATCCCATGACAGAATACGGGCGCTGAGCAAGACAGGACCGCTTTGTCAAACCACTGTCTCAGTCTATACAGGATCAGACTGCGACCAGCTGGTGTCCATTGGAACACCGAGTATAGACTAGAGACTTAGTCTATACTGCAGCGCCTGCGACACCTCAGGAAGGATAAAACAAAGACTCGGCGAGACTGCGCCGCTTTTGTCAAATCCCGATCTTGGTCTGTACGAAACCTCAGACCGCATGCCGTCCGCAGGGGCGCATTCGAACGCCTGCATAGACTAGAGACTTATAGTCTATACTGCAGCGCCTGCAACACCTCAGGAAGGATAAAACAAAGGCTCGGCGAGACTGCGCCGCTTTTGTCAAATCCCGATCTTGGTCTATACGAAACCTCAGACCGCATGCCGTCCGCAGGGGCGCATTCGAACGCCTGCATAGACTAGAGACTTATAGTCTATACTGCAGCGTCGGCAACACCTCAAAGCAGGATAAAACAAAGGCTCGGCGAGACAGCGCCGCTTTTTGTCAAATCCTGATCTTAGTCTATAGGGAACCTCAAACCAGCCTCAGACCGTAAAACCGATGCGCGGTATAGACTATATGAGCTAGTCTATACGCGCCTGTCGCCGCTGGCAATTCCCCGCATGCGCCAATGCTCCCGGATCTGGCAAAGATCCGGCATCAGACCGGCTCCGTCATCGGCTAATTGCCGGCCGCCTGCGCGCAGGCGGCTTCGGTCAGACGCCATCTCTTGAAGGTATTGCCGCCGCTGGTAAATTCCAGCGTGATATGATCCGCATGCTTCAGCAGCGAGGCAAGATGGGCGTTGCCGCAATAACCTCTGATGATTGTCGTCTTCTTCTGATCGAAGGTTCTCAGTTCGTTGCCGTTGACATCGAAAACATGCCGCACCCCGTTGCCGTCCTCCGGCTCCACCTTCAGCAGACTGCCGAAACTGGTTTTGATGGGCAGATTTGGGGTGATGATGGAAATATGGGACGAAACCGCGCCAGCGGAACTATCGTCCCTGCCGTCGCCATCGACTTTATCCGCAGCCGGCGCGCCGTCTTTCCCGGACCGCGCCTTTTCCGTCCCGGTCCTCGCCTCATCCGCGCCGTCATCCTTTGCCCCGGCTTCGGTCTTGTCTTCAAGCGGCGGATCCGTGGCGTCCTTCACCTCTCCGATCTCCCTGGCCTGCGTCCTGACATCGCCTCTGCACATGGCGGCGCTCACTTCCAGACCGAAAAGAAACCTGTCATGACGATAAAATGAAACGGTGATCTTCTCCAGCTTCTCCAGCATTTCCACCACCTCATGGTTGGCGCACTGGGCGTAAGCCATGTGATTCACCACCTCCTGGCGGTGGGCGAGATAGAAATCCACCTTGTCGTCGTCAATGCGGTGGTAGTAGTTCAGCTGTCCCTTCGGCGGACTGCCGTCCTCGTAGTTGTAGGTGATGCCCACCACCGTGGTGTCCTGGGTCTTGATGGGGATAAGCCGCTTCACCTGCTGCACCAGAGAAATTATGCCCCGCTCGTTGAGACGGCCGTCCTTGTAGTAGCCGTAAACCTCCGAATCCACGGTAATGCCGGAGGTGAACATTCTCGCCAGAACATAAATCAGGGCGAGGATCAGAGCCGTTACAATAGCTTTTCCCATAATTCAGACTCCTCCGCCGTCACTTTCCGCCGCTCGGCAGCTTCCTGAGCGATGCGAACCGCGGGCACAGCACCCGTCTGCCGTCGGCGAACTCCACCGTCACCTTGGAATAGGTGTCGTCGAGATTGATGGATGTCACCACTCCCTCTCCGAACTTCTGGTGAAACACCCGATCCCCCACCCGGTAGTCCAGCTCCCCGGCGCTGATCCGGCCGTCGGCGAGGTTCACCATTTTGGGTTTCGGCGACGGGATGTCCGGCTCAGACGCGGATGGAGCATCATGCGCGTCTTTAGCACCGGCAACCCCGGCGCGCCTGGCGTTGCGTGCATCAAAGCCTGCGGTCTGGGCCCGGCGTATCTTGAAGATGGAATCCAGATCCCGATCGCTTCTGACGTACTGGAGATTGCTCTTCTGGATGAGATCCAGAAACGCGCTGGGCGCAGAGCCCTTGTACTGACCGTAAATCATGCGGGAGGCGGTATAGGACAGAAAGCAGTGCCTCTGTGCCCTGGTCACCGCCACATAGGCCAGACGCTGCTCCTCGCTGACGTCGTTGTTCTGCATGGCCCGGGCCGACGGCAGAATGCCCTCCTCCATGGCCACCACGAACACCGTGTTGAACTCAAGGCCCTTGGCCGCGTGAATGGTCATGAGATTGACCTGATCCGCGCTGTCCACGCCCTCCATTTCCTCCTGCTCGTCCTCGCTGGTCTGAAGAGTCATGTCCATCAGAAACCAGGAAAGCGCATCAAGCCCGAAGTGCATCTTGCCGTCCGAAAAGCCGTAGGAGGCGCAGTTGGACACCAGTTCCTCAAGGTTCGAGGTGCGCTGCTTTCCCACATCCTTTTCGCTGGCGTCAAGAGCGGCGAAATACGTCTTCAGACCGCTTTTGTCCAGCACCGCCGGCAGCGCGTCCTCCAGCTTCATGCCCTCCACCGCGTCCCGAAGCTGGCTCATGGTGTCAAGGAAGGACTGCAGACCGGCCTTGGCCTTGCCCCGCAGGACGCCGGTTTCAACGGCGCGGCCGGCGGCCTCCAAAAGCGGCTGATGCATTTCCTGGGCGTAGAGCAGAAGAGTTTCGATGCTTTTGGCGCCGATGCCCCGGGCCGGCACGTTCACGATCCGGGCGAAGGCGGCATCGTCCTGAGGGTTGACCAGCAGCCTCACGTAGGCCATGGTGTCCTTGATTTCAAGACGATCGTAGAACTTCAGGCCGCCCACCACCTTGTAGGAGATGTCCGAGGCCCGCAGGGCGTTTTCAAAGGCCAGGGACAGGTAGTTGTTGCGGTAGAGAATGGCGAACTGGCTGTAGGGGATGTTCTCGCGCTCGTGTATGTAGCGGATGGTCTTCACCGCAAAGCCGGCCTCGGCGTTGCCGTCGATGGCGGCGTACACGCAGACCTTGCCGCCCTCGCCCCGATCGGTCCAGAGATTCTTCTTCACCCGCTGGCAGGGAGCGATGATGTCGTTGGCCACGTTCAGAATCGCCCCGGTGGAACGGTAGTTCTGCTCCAGCTTCACCACCTTCACATCGTCAAGGCGCTTGGAAAAGCCCAGCAGATTGTCGGGATTGGCGCCGCGCCAGGTATAGATGGACTGATCGTCGTCTCCCACGGCGGTGACATGAGCATCGGGGCTCTTGAGAGCCATGATGAGCCTGACCTGAATGTCGTTGGTGTCCTGGAACTCGTCCACCAGGATCTCCTGGAGCTGGTTGTGGAAGCGGGAGCGGACACCCGGATGGTTTTCAAGCAGCTCGCAGGTTCTGAGGATCAGCTCGGCGAAATCAGCCACGCCCGCGTTGGCGCAGAATTCCTCGTACTGCCGGTAAAGCTTCAGATGGGTCTCGAACATGGGACGGTGGACGATCTTGGGATCCTTCAGCTTCCCGCAGTCCCCGGCCCTGAGACCAAGTTCCTTCATGCGGTTGATGAAGCCCTGGTTCTCCTTGGGGAAATTCTTGTCCACCGCCAGCTGCTCCTGGTTGATGATCCGCTTGATGAGAGCCAGCTGATCGCCGGAATCCAGAATGGAATAGTTCCTCGGCAGCCCCGCCTGATCGCAGTACATCCGCAGAATGCGGCTGCAGATGCTGTGAAAGGTGCCCACCTGCATATGACTAAGATCGTGCCGCCCTCCCAGGAGTCTTACAATGCGCTCCTTCAGCTCGCCGGCCGCCTTGTTGGTGAAGGTGACCGCCATGATGGCCATGGGCGGCAGCTTTTCCACCTCCAGCAGATAGGCGATGCGGTGCACCAGCACCCGGGTCTTGCCCGATCCGGCCCCGGCGTAGATCAGCATGTTGGTGCGAAGCGACGTCACCGCCTCCAGCTGCCGGTCGTTGAGTCCCTCGTCCGTAAAATCCATAGCCGTCATAAAAGAATCGTCTCCAGTTCGCTGATACTGTCCACCTCGATATCGGCAAGCAGTCTGTTTCGCATTCTGCGCCGTCCCGGCCCCACCTGGCACGCGACAAGTCCGGCCCGGCGCGCCCCCAGCACGTCCGTGACGGGATCGTCTCCCACATGCAGCACCTGCTGCGGCCTGACGTTCATGGCCTCGGCCGCCTTCAGAAACAGATCCGGCGCGGGCTTGGCCAGAGTTTCCCTGTCCGCCCGGAGACAAACCGCAAAAACATCAGCCAGGCCAAGCCTGACGGTGTCGGCGTTGCCGTTGCTCACCGCCGCAAGCCGGTAGCGGGCGCCAAGACGCCTGAGAGTCGCCAGACTCTCCTGGGGCACCGCAAAGGAGGATCTCACCGCGATGAACCGCCGCGCCACAAGCGCCGCTTCGCGCCGAGCCTGCGCCTCCCCGGCGCCAAAGAGGAGAAAAAGACGCCTGAGGGCCTCCGTTCTGAACAGCGTCACGTCGCTTTCAAGCCGCGGCTGCTCCAGCGCCAGGCTTCCTCTGATCTCGTCAAAACGAGCTCCGACGCCCTGGCGCCGGCACAGCAGCGGATGATGCTCAAGAGCCGCGTCGAACCAGCGGTCGGCGCGGGCTATCACCGGCACATTGTCATACAAAGTGTCGTCAAGATCAAAGGTTATGGCCAGGATCGGACCCAGCGGACGGTTCAGACGCACTGCCGCCTCATGAGCCGACGCCCATGGAATCCCGGGGGTGGGCGCTGCGGTAGACCTGCACCAGGGTGTTCATGTCCATATGAGTGTAGTGCTGGGTGGTGGAAAGCTTGCCGTGGCCCAGCATTTCCTGCACCGCTCTGACGTCGTGGGAGTTGCTAACCATGGCGGTGGCGAAGCTGTGGCGCAGTTTGTGGGGGTGGATCTTTTCGCCGAAGCTGTGGGTCGATGCGTAGTTTTTCAGACGCATGGCCACGTTGCGCCTGGTGATGCGTCCCCCCTGACGGCTGACGAACAGCGCGTTCTCGCCCGAAGAGGCGTAGCCTGAGCGAAGGGGCAGATATTCGGCGATGGCGCAGGCGGCCGCCTCCCCCACCGGCACGATCCTCTCCTTGCCGCCCTTGCCCAGCACCCGGACCGTAAGATCATCCGGATAGTATCGATCCAGATCCAGCCCCGTCAGCTCCGATACCCGCAGCCCCGAGGAGTACAGCAGCTCCAGCATGGCCTTGTCCCGGGCGGAAACAAAAGCATCGTCCTCCGGGGTCAGCGCCGTGCCCTCGTCTGCGGGCTGATCCAGAAGAAAGTTCATCTGATCCTCCCTGAAGAAGGAAGGCACCCGCTTCGGAATTTTCAGACCGCCCACCGCCAGCGCCGGATTGTCCGTCACCAGCTTTTTGATCACCAGAAACCTGAACAGGCTCTTGACGGAGCTCAGCCAGGTGTCAATGCTCGATGGCTTTTTGCCCAGAGTGTTCTGCTCGGCCACAAACAGTCTGATATGACGGTTGGTGATGCTCTCGGCATCGGCGATGCCGTGGCGCTCCTTCAGAAAATCCGCAAAGCACTTCAGCCCGGAACGGTAGGTGTCCACTGTTCTGGGACTCAGTCTCCTTTCGTTTTCCAGGTAGGCGAGAAATCTTTCGCAGCATTCAGCAAGGGCCGGCACGTTTCCTCCTACTGCGCGAATCTGATGAAGCGATGCAGCAGCAGAGCAATGTAGTCCGCCAGCTGCTCGATGAAAAAGGAATCCAGACTGTCCCGGTAGTGATTGGCATCGGTGTGGCCGAAGGCCAGAATGCCAAGCTCCCCGTACTCCCCCATCCGCACCAGGGCTCTGGAATAAATCATGTCGTCGTCGGTAAAGATCAGCCGCCGCTCGTGCTCTGCCAGGCGTCCCATGCTCACCTTCTGCCGCTTCATGATGTCCACGCACACCGAGGAAAAATCCTCGATGGGCATCAGATACTGGCTGTCGGCGGGAGAATTGCAGTCCACCACCTTCTGGGCGTTGATCCAGAGATGGGTCACCGGGATGAACAGCGAGGCCCGGCAGGATTCGTTGAGCAGATCCACCAGCTCCCTCACCGAGCCGCACTGGTACAGATCGTTGTAAAGGCCGAAAAAGGTTCGGAAGATGTTGGCGTTGTAGCTGGCGATACTGTTGACGTCATGCATGCGCATGGTCAGCTGGCGCACCTGATCCTTGAGCCGCTTCTGCTGAGCCTCCAGCAGGGAAATGGAGCCCTTTTCCGGATGAGGCAGCTGCACCTGATCAAGCACCTCGGGGTGGCGGATGAAAAAGGCGGGATTTTCAATCAGATAGCGGGCAATCTCGTCTTCTTGGGAAAGTTTCAGTTTTTTCTGCGGTCTGATGGGCTTTTGCTCTTCCATGGCGGCTCTTGGCATTGCGGAAACAATATGCCGATTATCGCACAAAATCGCCGTTTCTTTTGTGATATTTTCCATGAATGAACATGGCGCCTCCCCTGAAGACGGCTGAAGCCGCGCCAGGAACAATTCAGACGCGCCTGCGCCGCCGGAATCGCATCGAAAGACTGCCGTCCGCTGGAGTTTCGGGACATCTCCTCCGCCTGCACGCCGCAAGAAAGCCGAAACCGACAAACGGAACGCGCTTGCCGCCTGATCCGATCCCGCAATAGCGTCAACCGTTGTCAAAATGGTACAATGCCCATATCCGATCCTGACGAAAATTATGCTCGAATCGAAACCTTAGGGAGTCATGCAGCCATGAAGAAGTCATATCGCCTGCTGTGCCTGCTGTGCCTGCTGGCATGTCTGGCCGGTATGGGCCTGTCCGCGCCCGGACAGGCCGAAGAGATGCGGTATTTCATGCAATCGGAGAGCGAATACGCCAGCCCCACTCCATACGGCAGCTCGGCGGAAAACGGGTTCTACGCGAAAACCGCCGATGCCAGGATCTATTACGAAGTGTACCGGCACAGCGATGAAAAGGCGCCATGGCTGCTTATGCTTCACGGCGGCGGCGTAGGCAGCGCCTACGAGCTGGGAGGACTTGCCGATGCCCTCCGGCCCCGGTTCAATATCGTTCTCATGAACACCCGGGGACACGGCCGCTCTGAAATCGGCGCGACGCAGATGACTTTCAGACAGAAGGCCGATGACGCTGCGGCCGTGGCAAGAAGCGTCACCGGGGGAAAGGTGAGGATCCTGGGATTCAGCGACGGCGCCTACAGCGCCTACGCCCTTGCCATATATTATCCCGAGCTGGTGGAGCGCATCGTGGCCATCGGAGCCGGCACTCTGGAAGCGGGCTTCTTCCCTCCGAAACTGGATCTGGCTGCGCTGAAGAAAATGGATCCCGAGTTCTTCGAGCTTCAGGAAAGGATAAGACCAGAGCCGAGCAGAATGGAGGAATTTCTGAACAGCTACATGGCCTTCTGGAACCGGATGTCGGTAAACGAGGAGATGCTGGGAAAAATAGCGGCGCCGGTGCTGCTGGTGGCGGGGGATCGGGACGATCACGCGCCGCCTGAGACCATGCTCAGGGCGCGTTCGGCCATGAAAAACGCGCAGCTGCTGCTGGTTCCCGGCCAGGGACACATGTGCTTTACCAGAGGACTTGATATCGTCAAAGCCGCCGCGGTGCCGTTTCTCACAGGACAGATTCCGCAGGAGCGAACAGAATAACAGGCAATCCGCGGCTTCGGGCTGAAGCCGTCCGTATCTCAAATCTATATCTCGATTTCGCCGTCGTAGACCGCCCGGGGCGCAAGAATGCACAGCGCCGGATCCGGGCGCTGGGCATGCCAGCCGACTCTCACGCAGCCGTCCTCAACGCGGGAGCTCACGCTCTCGTCCAGGGTTCCGGATCTAATGCCCGCCAGCGCGGCGGCCAGGGCCGTGGAGGCCGAATCCACTCCGGGAACCGGGGATATGCTGATCTCCGCCCGGCTCAGATAACGGCAGAAGCCCACCGAGCAGCCCTCGGGAAAACGCTCGTGGGAGGAAACCGCGCCGGCCAGCTCCGGCAGTTGAGGGATGAATTCAGACTTCTGCTCGACGATGCAGTATGGAGAGCCCACTGCAAGAACGCTACAGAACACATTGCGCCCCAGCACCTGCAGAATGTAGGTTTTCTCCTCGCTCTGAGCCCGGAAGGGCACGCCCGAGGGCTGGAAGACGGGATCCGGCACCGACAGATGAACTCCGTCCTGCTCCAGTCTGACGGTGACATGACCGCAGAGGGAGCCGATCTCCATGGGTCTGCGGGTAACCGTGAGATCCCGGCGATCGGCGAACATGGCGCCGCAGCCGATGCCTCCCACGCAGTCCTTCACCTCCTGTCCGGAAGCGTTGTAAACCCGGATGTAGAAATCAAGATCCGGATCATACGGAGGCTCCACCACCGCTATCCGCTCAAAGCCGATCCCCTCCCGCCGATCCGCCAGATGCCCGATGAGACTCTGACTGAGGAATACGCGCTGGGTGACGGCGTCAACCACGGCGTAATCGCAGCCGTGGCAGCAAATCTTGGAGAAACGTGCCTTCATGGGAACACTTCGGGGAGGATAAAACTTCCTGCTACAGTTCCAGCAGCCGCTCGCCGCGCCAGAGATCGGAGACGGTCTCGCGCTGACGGATCACAAAGGCGCGATCTTTGTCCACCATGATCTCGGCGGCGCGTGGTCTTGAGTTGTAGTTGGAGGACATGGAAAAACCGTAGGCTCCGGCGGAGAACTGCACCAGAACGTCACCGGCCTTCACCGCAAGCTCCCGATCCTCGCCCAGCTTGTCGCCGGATTCGCAGATTGGCCCCACCACGGAAAACAGCTTCTTCTCGTCCGCTGGACGGCGCTCGGCCACGTCAATATTCATCCATGCCGAATAGAGAGCTGGCCTTATCATGTCGTTCATACCGGCATCCACCACCGCGAAATCCCTGGCGGTGCGCTTGAGATAGGTGACCCGGGCGGCCAGAACTCCTGAATTTCCGGCAATGGATCTTCCCGGCTCCAGCACCAGCTTCAGACCGAGATCCGCAAAGCGCCGGTTCAGAAGCTTCGCATACTCGCCGGCGTTCGGAGCTCCGTCGTTTGCGTAGTTGATGCCAAGACCTCCGCCCACATCCACGAATTCGATGCCGTACCGGCTTTTGAGTTCCTGGGCCAGCGGGATGATCTTTTCAGCCATTTCCTCGAACGGAGCCAGCGTCGTCAGCTGAGAGCCGATATGACAGTCAAGCCCGCGGACTCTGATCCCTTCAAGATGCGCGGCCTTCTCGTAAAGACGGAGAGCCTCGTCCACCGGAACGCCGAATTTGCTGGTCTTCAGACCGGTGGCGATATGATGATGAGTGTGTGGATCCACGTCGGGATTGACTCTGAAAGCCACCGGCGCCGCCTTGCCCTTGGCGGCGGCGACCCTTGAAATGGCCTCCAGCTCCGCCTCGGACTCCACATTGAAGCAGTAGATGCCCAAATCAAGGGCATAGGCGATTTCGTCGTCCCGCTTGCCCACGCCAGAATAAACCACTCTGCCGGCATCGCCGCCGGCCTCCACCACCCGGGCCAGCTCGCCGCCCGAGACGATGTCGAAGCCGGAGCCCAGAGAGGCCATCAGCTGCAGCACCGCCAGGTTGCTGTTGGTCTTGACGGAGTAGCAGATCATGTGATCCAGACGGAGGTTGTCGTCATAGTCGCGGTAGGCCTGCTCGAAGGCGGCTCTTGAATAGATGTAAAGCGGAGTGCCGTAATCATCCGCCAGCTTGCTTACCGGCAGATCCTCGCAGTAGAGACGCCCGTCCCGATAGGCGAAGTGCTCGCTGTATTCCATAAACAAATCCTCAAGGTTCGGAGTCATGAGCCGCAACGGGGCCGGCGCCTTCTGCCGTCTGTCCGCCCTCAAGCCCGGCTTCCGCGGCGGCCTGACGCGAGTCGGCATCAAGCCGCTCCGAACTTACAGGCTTGCGGCCGCGGCTAGGATCGTCCGGCATGTACAAAGGTCCCTTCAGACCGCATGCGCTCAAAAGCAGCGCGGCAGCAAGACATGAGAGAAGCGGCATACGCATAAGACAGGTTTTCCCAAAATGCGGCGACTGAAAGTCGCAGGCGGCGGAACGCCTCCGGCGACGCAAAAAAACTATCGGGATTATAACATTACACCCGCCGGCGCATAAATCACAATTTGCGGACCGAATAGTTCTCGATGAGGATCTGATCCTCGCTGCCGGTAATGCGGTAGAACTGGGGAGCTGCGAATCTCACCGTCCTGGCGCCGGCTTCCGGCATCACGCTCTGGGTATAGCGGCGGCTGATGCTGTCCACCAATTCGGCGCTGGTCTGCTGACTGTTGCGGAAGCTGTTGAGATGGTTGTTCTCGTCCAGAACATAGACCAGACAGGCGCCGTCGCTTTCCTGGAAGAAAAACTGCACCACCCCGCGGCAGGCGTACTGGTATATCTTTTCCACCGACGGGCTGCTCTGCCGCTCGTTCTCCATCTGCTGCTGCATGGCATTGATGGAGCGCACGAATTCAAGGGAATCATGCAGCGGAGTGATGGTGACGCTGCGGTTGCTGCGCAGCGCCGAATAGCTGATCTGTCCCATCATGAACACCAGGGACGAGTTTTCCTCTCCGGTGCTGTGAGCAAGCAGCAGCAGTTCCCCCACCAGATCGCTTACCTGCTGGCGGATAATGCCGCTGAGGTAGCGGCTGTAGCAGAACACGCCGAAATCCGGCCGGCGGGATACGGAGGTTCCTGGACGGCGGATGTTGAGCATTTCTGCAAGGCCCGATACGATTTCGTCCTGATCGTAGTGCTTGACGTAGATTTCGCCCCACGAATTGGCAAAAAGCAGATCAAGGGAATTGAACAGGCTCTTCTTTTCCCCGCCGAAGCTCATGACGTCGATATTGCTGAGATTGAGTTCGTTCTTGTCCGAATCCTGGGAGCGATCGGCCGAAACGTTGACCAGAAGCAGCAGACGCCTGAAGTACATGGGACCAATGAGATCGCGGTTGGCGGTTTTCAGATCGGAAAGCAGACGGCACTGCTCCAGCAGATCCCTGGCCACAAGAGGAATGCTTTCCTTCAGATCCTGCGGGGCGTTGCGCGATATGTGAATGGAGGTGGAGGAGGTGAGAACTCCGTTGAGAATCGACCAGGTCAGCACGTTCACCACGTTTTTGTGAAAATACACGCAATGGTTTTTCACCAGCTCCACCGGTTCAAGCCGGGCGGGGTAAAGATACCAGCCGCTGCGGTTGAGTTTGCCCGGCGCGACATACACCAGGCTGATGTCATGCTCCATCAGATTGGGGGCGATGTTCAGATTGACCTTCATCACCTTGTCCAGCTTGCGCTCAAAGGCGGAACTGAGTTTCTGAGTCAGGATCTGAAAATCGGTGATGTCAATGGGAGAGCCCAGCTTCTGCACCCGGTTGGAAAAGCTTCTCAGCCGGTTGCTGGAGAGAAGCATCACCTTTGTGACTTCATGATATGCCCGACGGACATCGTCTATGCGCCAGAGGCTGTTGGCGCGCAGATGCTCCACGGTTCTGCGACCGAGATTGCATCTGCTCACGAGATCCCGCATCAGATTGAGTCGCCACTGCATGAAGGCAGACTTGTCGTTTTCGTCAACGCCCTTGGTGATCTTCGTCAGAAAGCAGGCCTGCACCACTCTCAGACGATCGGGATCCTTGATCTTCTTCAGATATTCCGTAATGAGCTCGTAGACCGTGAAATAGGAATCCATGGCCAGGGAGTACTCGTCATCCTGCTGCATCCTCCGGCGTATGCGGTTGGCAATGAGACGCACGTCGGGATATTCGGAAGCGTAGACCTCCATCAGCATGATCTTCAGCACCGCCTTGAAGGGAGAGTCCACTCCCTTGTACAGCAGCCACATGGCGGAGCCGAAAAACTCCTGCACCGGAATGTCGTTGATGGGTCCCAGGTCGAACCACCTCTCGTGACTGATGAGACCGCTTGCAAACAGGGAGCTGACATATGCGTCGTAGTCACGGCTGTTCCGATCGTGCTCGTCGGTCACCAGGTACCAAACCAGACGCTTGCCGGCCATCCACAGCGAGGATCGGTAGAATTCCTCCAGAAGCAGCAGATGAAGGGCGCTGCCGCAGTTGTCCTTGTCCACGCTGGCGGTGTTGCCGCAGCGGAACTTGTTGTCCGGGACCAGGAAGAAATTGACCTCCACGCCCTGGCTCTGGGCCACGTTGGACAGCACGCCGCACTTCTGCTCCAGTTTTTTCACGTCCTGGCGCTCCATCAGATGGGAATGGCAGACCCAGATGTCGATGTCGGACTCGGCGCTCTGGCCCACCGAGGAGGTGCTGCCCATGCAGTAAAGAGAAATGATGGCGGGATTCTCGATATGGCTGCGGATGTAGCAGTTGGCCACGTTGCACATGCCGTCCAGGTATTCCTGCTGATAGGCGGAAAGCGTGAAGTTGCAGATGCCGTGAGGCGTGTTGCCGGGAATGAAGCCCGGCAGAATCGGATGGTTGTATTCCAGCAGCACCGGAATGATGGAGAAAAAATGTCTGGCCCCGGGAGTCATGCCGGCCACGGCCCGCCGGGCGCGAGCCTCCGTGGTGCGGTCGTAGCGTTGGATTATGTTTTCAAGAGGACCAGGTTCCTGCATCTTAGCCTGCGGCCTTCTTCAGATTGAGGCTGGCCTTCTCAAACAGCCGTTCGGCCTCGTAGCACCGCGAAATCTTGATGTAGTCGTCGTTCTCAGGGGCGATGGCGATAGCCTTGCGGAAACGTTCGATGGAGGCGGCGTAGTCGCTGGCGGCCAGGAACTGATTGGCAAGGGCGCGATAGAGCTTTTCCGGACGGCAGCTTTTCTTGGTGGCGTTGCCCTCCATCAGCACCAGGTAGTTGCGGATGGCGGGCAGCGACACCTCGCAGGCGGAAACCTCGTCCAGCATGCTGTCGGTGTCGGCCTTGCGAAAGCCCTCCTGCAGCAGATCCTCGGCCTCCCGGATCTTGCCCAGAACGGCCAGCCGGCGGGCAAAGGCTCCGCGGATCCCGGGCTCCTTCCTGAAGGAACGGTGAACCTGGCTCCAGAGCTCCAGCACCTTCTCGCCGCTGTCCATGGCTTCAAGATCGTGACGGTAGAGAGTGAGCTGAATTTTGAGGAAGTCGTCGTAATGGAATGCTCTGATGTTCCTGATCTTGGGCAGAATGTCACGAAGTTCGTCGTAATCCCCCCGGACCAGATACAGATCCGCCAGGCTGCGGTAGACCGCAGGATGGTAAGGATAAACCTCGGCCGCGCCCTCCAGCACGGCCACCGCCTTCTCGTAGCGGCCGAATCGGGCGTACATGCCGGACTCCAGCAGGGAGCAGGCCAGATCGGAACGCGGCTCAAGCTCCCGGGCCATGGCCAGATTCTTCAGACACGCCTCCTCGTCGCCGTTCTTGGCCGCGGCCTCGGCGGCTATGATGTAGCTGGCCACCGAGCGGTGTCTGCTGTGGGTGCAGGAGATCAGAAGATGCTGCGCCTCCTCGTAACGGTGCTCCAGCAGGGCGATTAGTCCGAAATACAGATTTTCCCGGGCCGACTCCTCGCGCCGGCGGCCGAAAAAGGCGCTGATGGAGGTGTGGGCGCTGAAAATCCGGGCCAGGATCCTGAAGATCACCGCCAGCAGAACATAAGCCGCCAGCACGATGATGAGAGCCACCAGCAGCGAGGTCTCGATGGTGTACCCGGCCACGCTGATAAAAACATAGCCATGATTGTCAACCACCTGCGGCGCCATGATGACCGCGGCGCAGAACAGGAGGCAGAGAAGTATTTTTTTCATTGCAGCTCCTACATCCTACCGCTCTTCTTGTAGAACTCGCGCAGTTTGTTGAGACTGTCGAACTGCTGCACGCCAATGAAAATCACGCTTTGAGACTGCAGCGATCCCAGTTCGTTCAACATCTGAATGGTTCCGGCATCATCCCGGTCGTAGTATTCCTCTATGAGAGAGGCGGCCTTGGCCAGATTCTGCTCGTAGGCGGTCTGCTGCTGGGAATACACCGCAAGCTGGGCCTGCATCAGGATCAGGGCGATTTTGTCGTGAAGGATGGCCACCTCGTCGGCGCTGAGGAAATGATGATTGCCGGTATCGTTCTTTCTGATGACCATCAGACTGCCGAAGAACCGGTTCATGGAGCCGGCCAGGTTGTCCCGCCAGTCGGAAATGTCCTCGGACACCTCCTGCGGCGCGGCGCTCTCCTCCTGGCGGCTCTTCATGTCAAAATTGACCTTGTAGTTCAGAACCGGAAGGTTCTTCACATTCTCCTCCAGGGCGGACAGACGGATCACTAGGGTTTCGGTGTCGACCTGCTCCAGGCCCGAGAGCTTGGTGATGTCGCTTGCTATGCCCCGACGCACAGGAATGATGCCGGGATCGTCAACCTCCGCCAGAATGGAGTCCGCATCCCTCAGCAGCGTCACCGCCACGGTGGTGTCGTGCTCAAGATACATTTTGCGATAGGCCAGTTTGATGAGATAGCGGGCCTCGTTGAGCATAAGGGTCTCCGGATCGGTCAGCCTGATCTCCTTTTTCTGCTCACCCGGGGTGGCGTTTTCCAGTCTTTTCGCCGCCTCGTCCACCTTGCCCTGAACTCTCAGCAGCTGACGATCAAGCGTGCTGACTCTCTCGTCCAGATCCTGGCTTTCGGTGGCGAGATTCTGAATGCTGATGGCGGCGACCTTGTCGGCCTCGCTGAGGCTCTGCACCCGCTCCTCCACCCTCAGAACCTGGGCTCGGGTATCGTAAATTCTGGTTTTGGTCTTTGCGTTGTTGGAGCTTTCGTAGATGTAAAGACCGAAGATCAGCATGACCAGCAGGGCGAAATTGATGACGCTCAGCCAGCTGTTGTAGCTGTTGAACAGCTTTTCGCGCTTGAGTTCGTCCCTTACCTTGCTGACATCGCGGGAGTTTTTCTGAGTTTCCTTTTCCACCTTGCGTTCCTTTTCTTCCAGGCTTTCCGGCTTTTCGGCGGAGGAGTCGCGTCTTGCGGCATCATCGCCGGATGCCCTGTTGTCGGTGGTTTGGTTTTCCGCGGACGGATTTTCCCGAGGATTCTTTTCCGCTCTGTTTTCGCTTTTGCTGTTCACGTCAGTCATGGAAATCTCGCTGGCAATACTCAACCTGCCCGGCGACAGATCGCCGGCCTGTCAATTATATCAGATCTCATGACAATTAAGAGGATCGGCAGGATTTCCCGACGCCAGGCAAAAAGTCGCGAACACAAAAGAAAAAAGCCGCCGTAAGGCAGCCCGAAGTTCACTATGAGGAGTTAAAAATGAACGTCAAATCAGAGAGAGAACATGTTGACCTTTTCGCTCATGGAGCCGGATATCTGCTCGATTTCGCGGCTCATATCCAGCGAGCTGCGGGTATCGTTGACGGTCCTGCTGGTGGCATCGGAAATGATCTGCATGTTGGAAGACATTTCCTGGCTGGTGGCAGTCTGCTCCTCGGTAGCGGCGGCGATATGAATCAGCTGTTCGTGAACGGTCTCCACGGAGGTGTTGATGCTGTTGAGGCTGTCCTCGATGGCGTTGGTGTCGTCGGCGATCTCGCTCATCTTTCTGACGTTGACCTGCATGGTGGTGGTAGCCTGCGAGACCATGTCCTGAACCGAATTGATCATGGCGCTGATCTCCTTGGTGGAGCCCGAGGTTCTGGCCGCCAGGGATCTGACCTCGTCCGCCACCACCGCAAAGCCTCTGCCGTGCTCGCCGGCGCGGGCGGCCTCGATGGCGGCATTGAGGGCAAGCAGATTGGTCTGCTCGGCGATATCCTGAATTGTGCTGATAATGCCGCTGATCTGCTGGGTCTGCTGACCAAGCCGGTTGATGAGCTCCGCGCTTTCGTTGGTCTGAACGGAATGATCGCGGATCTTCTCAACTGTTGCTCTGACCTGGTCCACACCGGTTTTGACGATGTTCTGAACCTCGGCGGAATAGCTGGAGGCCTCGGAGCAGTTCTGCGACACCTCCTTGGCGGTGTTGGCCATTTCCTCGCTGGCGGCCGCCACGGCCATGGACTGCTGCAGGATCTGCTCGGAGCTGTCCGACACCGAGTTGCTGGAGGAGATCAGCAGCTGCGATTTCTGACTCAACCGAGCGGAGTCGGTGTTGATGTCATGAATGATGCCCCTCAGATGCTCCACCATGGAGCTGAAGGAACGACTGAGAGCGCCGATTTCGTCCCGGGAGGAGGTGTCGATTTTCAGGGCGAGATTGCCTGCCGCCACCTCGTCGGCATCTTTGGAAAGTCGGCGGATCGGTCTCATGATGGATACGCCGATGGCGTTGGTGAGAAAGACCGCCAGAAGGCCTCCGGCCACAGCGATGCAGAGAAAGGACACGTAATTGGTGACATTCTCCATTTCGGTAAGAACGGACTTGGTTTCATCGGCCGCGATGCTGATGAGTTTGTCCACCCCGGCATCGATATCGTTTCCAATCGGAACCAGATATTTCTGGATGGCAAGATACGCCTCGCGGTTCTGTCCCTCTTCAGCAAGCCGGATGACCTCGTTGAAGGTGGCCTTCTCGTAGCTGTCCAGATCGTCGGACATGCGGGAAGCGATAGTTTCGCATTCCTTGTTCCCGTTGCAGCGTTCGCCTGCGGCGATGAGAACGTTCAGAAAATTCTGCTTGTTGCGGGCAAACGCCGTTTTCTGAGCGGCTCTTTCATCGACGGTTACCGTCATCGGATATTTGATGGCGCAGATCCTCAGTTCCTTGAACAGAGCCTGCAGATGCCTTCCGTTGTCCACCAGCCCGATCAGACCGGTTTTTTCATCGGCAAGCACCGAAGTCTGAGCGGAGGCCTGGTTAAGCTTTGATATGGACAGAGCTGAAATTAACGCAAGCACAACAAAAACACAAATCACCAGAAATGCAAGTTTGTGAGAAACCTTGATATTGGCCAGAAAAGACACTGACAATCCCCCTTTAAAACAAAAATCACGCATGTCGTTCGGAAGCACCAGAACAGACAGGTTCCACCTCTTTGGGAAACTTCAACAGGAAAAGGGCTCTGAAAACTGTACAGACCAATCAGAAATCAAAAAAATAGACGGCTACGACAAACTCCGCAATTGCTATTTTCCTACTAAATGGATAATAGAAAGAAGCTGAATACCGGTCAACAACGAATCCTCCGAAACGTATTGCATCTCACAAACGCGACAAACAAAGCGTTAATATTCAACTAACCCGCCAAATGCCACAAAAACGCAGATAAGCGACTTGACAACAATAATATCAACGATATACATATACATATACATATACCCTGATCTTCCGGGCTACTTATACCCGAGAATCACATGTTAGCCAAATTTAGCGTTCTTGGCTAGAGCTGATCGATACGCTCATTAGGGCGAGATCACCGTAATAAATACATAACCGATTTTGCGGTGTTCCCGGCCGATCTTAGCAGGTAAAAAGGGGTATAGGCATCAAGAACGGGGATTTTTTATCTGAAAATATGAGACGAGGGCCAAGATTAGAGTGT
>JAFURY010000018.1 GCA_017480795.1 Succinivibrionaceae bacterium | reverse complement strand
ACCGGTGTCATGTTGCGTAATACCTCTCAAATTTGAAAATTTATATATTTTGGTGTAGATTATAATGGGGTGTTGTTTACACGACAATTAATAACTTAAACAAAAGTGTGATGCAGATCACTCGGTGATACTGCCCTAGCGCTGAAATCGTTGGCCTTCGCCGGGTTGAATCCTTCGAGCTTCCTGTCGATGCCATCAGAGAGATGATTGTAAACGCCCACTGTCATCGCGACTTCGCCGACAACTCCAGCGTTCAGGTGACCGTATACGACGATAGGGTGGAGGTCATCTCTCCAGGCGGTTTGTACAACAAACTTACCATGGAAGAAGTTATGAAGGGGATTTCACGGTTTAGAAACCCCGCGATTGCCAATGTGTTCTGCAAGATGGGGCTTAGCGAGGCCTGGGGAACAGGACTGCGCCGCATCAGGTTTCTGGCGAAGAACTTCGGGCTGCCTGCGCCGCAGTTTGAAGAAGCCCCCACCCTTTTTCGCGTCAGCCTGTATCGAAAACCTTTATGGCCTGATTATCCGGCCAATTACGGTCTTCCCACCAACGGTGCTGTCCCGATCGCTGTTTCGCAAAGATCCTGAGAGGATCGGAAAAACCGCCCTGAGGAGCGGAACAAACCGCCGGATGATCGGAATAACCGCCCTGAGGAGCGGAACAAACCGCCGGAGGAGCGGAATAACAGCCCGGAGGAGCGGAATCAATAAGCGGGAGGATCGGAAAAACCGGCGGGAGGTTCGGAATAAACCGGTTGGAGGTGTAGCGGTTCGCTCCTGCCTCCGTTTTTTTTGCTGTCCGTCTCTCTTCGTAACTCTTTTTCGGCTTTTCTCTTGCCCTCAATCTCTCTCTTGTCCCCTCGGATAGTGCCGCCGCAAGCATCTGTGATAAGATCACACCTGTCCGGACGCTCAATCATCCCGTTTCCAACGTCTGTCTTCATGAGCCCGAAAGTCCCAGGCGGCCACTTTCACCGGCAGATCTGTATATCACCCAAATCGCATAAGAGGGACTATAACGCGCATGAAACTGGTAATCGATGAAAACATTCCCTATGCGGCCGAGTATTTCGGACAGCTGGGGGAGATCGCAAAAGTCCCCAGCAGACACATTCCAGAGGAGGCGCTTGAAGACGCCGACGCTCTGATCATCCGCTCGGTGACCAAAGTGAACAGGGAACTTCTTGATCGCGCGCCGAAGCTTTCCTTTGTGGGCACCTGCACCATCGGAACCGACCATGTGGATCAGACGCTGCTTGAGGATCGCGGCATCGCCTTTTCCAGCGCTCCCGGCTGCAACCGTCTGAGCGTGGGGCAGTATGTCTTTTCGTCCCTGTTTCAGGTGACGGACTGCGATCCGTCAAAGCTGACCGGGCGCAGCATCGGCATCATCGGCGGCGGCAACACGGGTTCCGCCGTCGCCGCCTATGCCGCTCTCTTTGACATGGACATCAGAATTTGCGACCCGTTTCTGTCGCAGGCTGGCGCATGCGGAAACGGCCGTTTCGTATCCTATCGGAAGGCGCTGGCGTCGGATATCGTCACATTCCATGTGCCCCTTACGCGCGACGGGCCTTATCCCACCTATCATATGTTCGGCCGGGAGGAAATGGAATCCGTCAGATCCGGCGCCATCCTCGTCAACGCCTCCCGCGGGGACGTGTGGGACAACCAGGCCCTGCTTGCCGAGACTGGCCGGCGCGGCGATCCGAACGCCGTCTCCGCGGATCCCTTCAGACTGGTGATGGACGTCTGGGAGCATGAGCCCAAGGTGCTGGAGCCTCTGATCCCTCATACTCTCATCTCCACGGCGCATATCGCAGGCTACAGCAACGAGGGCAAGCTCAGGGGAACCTCCATGATCGCATCCGCCTTCTGCCGCCACTTCGGAATCAGCGTCAATCTTCCCAGGGAAAGCGATCTCATCGCGCCTAAGCGCATGTGCCTGCCTCAGGGCAGAGACGCGAAGGAAGTTTTCATGCGTCTTGCCCTTGCGGTCTATACGCCCGAGAGAGACAGCGACATCTTCAGAAGCCGCTACCGGGACGAGGCCTCCTTCGATCTGATCCGCAAGACCTATCCCGGCAGATCCGAGTGGTCGTCGGTGGCGGTTTCCGCCGAAGACGGCCCGACGGCCAGGCTTCTTGCCGCCGCCGGCTTCGTCGTCGACGGGCCAAAACGGCATGAATAAGCCTCGGGCATGATGCGAAGATCTCCGAAAGTCCCGACGGACGGCGGAGCATCCGTGCTTCCGGGACGATCGTTTCAAACTGAATTCATTCTGAACAAAGGTATTTTATGACAAGCATAACACTGGCAGTGGCCGGCACCGACACCGAGCAGGGCAAACTTTTTCTTGAAAAACTGGCCGCGGCCGAAGACCTTGAGATCACGGAACTCTATCCTCTTGAAAAGGTTCCCGACGAGTACGATGCCGTGCGGTTCCGCGGCAGGAACCATCTCAAGCAGAAGCTGGACGATTTCGACTTTTCCCAGGTTCAGGCCGCCATCTTCTTTTCAAGTCCCGCCAACTCCCGGGTGCCCATGCTTGCCGCCCTGGAGGCCGGATGCCATGTCATCGACGCCACCGACGGAACTCCGCTTGCCGACTCCCTGATGGTGATCTCCGAGGTCAACGGCGCCGACATGGCCGATGTTTCCACCCGCCTCTACGTCTCTCCGGCGGCCGCCGTGGTTTCCGCCGTGCTGGCCCTGAAAGAGATCTCAGACGCCTACGGCATCGAAAGCCTGAACATCACCGCCTTCGAGTCCGTTTCCAACAGCGGCCACGAGGCGGTGAAGGAGCTGGCCGGCCAGGCGGTGTCGCTGCTCAACGGCCGTCCTGCCACTCCGAGAAAGTTTCCGGCCCAGGTGGCCTTCAACATCATTCCTTCGGCCATCGAAAACCCTCGGGATCAGCAGTATTCCGCCCATGAGCTGAACGTGGTTGGGGAGATCGAGAACTTCATGCCGGCCCTTACCGGCAGGGTCACATTCAGCAGCTTCACCATGCCGGTGTTCTACGGCTACTGCGCCCACATGACCTTCAGAACCTCCATGCCTGCCTCCTGCCAGGAGCTGACGAACCTTCTGGAGTCCAGCTCCCTCAACGAATATCTGACCTCCGAGCACGTGACTCCGGTGACCCATGGCGTGGATCGCGCCCGCCAGGCACTTACCAGGCTGCGTCCGGGAACCGGAACGGAAGGAGACTTCAATCTTTATGCGGTGCTGGACAACACCACCGCAGGCGGCGCCCTCAACTGCGTGGGCATGGTGAAAAGGATTGCAGAAAATTTGACGCAGATCGGATAATAGGCGGTCAATCCGGTTTTTGTCCGCATTAATTCAGTGTTTGCATGATTTTTGCATTGTAAAATAGCATGTCATGCTTTTAACGGATCCATCTTTATGAAATCAGGAATCTTCAAGCCTGCCCTTCTGGCTCTCCTGGTGGCGGCCGGTCCTTACGTTTCCGCCATCACCAGCGACGATATCGAAATCAACTCCCGGGAACGGGGCAGCAATCTCGAAGTGTTCAGCGTGGAGATCCGCGCCCCTGGCGGCGTGCGGATGCAGCCGGAGACCGAAACCCCGAAGCGTCAGACCATTCCCAGCGGACGGCTGGATCCTTCCAAGCGCGCCGGCAGGCAGAACGCGCAGAGCGCCGGGGCCCAGAAGCGGGATCTGGGCTTTTTTACCTACAATGGATTTCCTGCCGACTACAACGTCAACAAAACCGTTAAAACCATGCCCCTCGAAACCGGCATGACTCTTCATCAGCTGGCGATGAACACCAAGGATGCCAAGGTCAGCGTGAACCAGCAGATCGCCGCCATCTACCGCAAGAATTTCGCGCTGTTCACCGACGGCAACCTGGACAAAATCAAACCGGGAGTGGTGCTGAAAATTCCGACCGCCCAGCAGGCGGCCGCCGAGGACGCCAAACTGGCCCGGGAACTCATAGCCAATCACGGCGTCAGCAGAAGCGAATATCTCTACGCTCTTGAGCACTGCCGCAGCGGAGTGTGCGGCATGCCGTCCACCGACGAGGCGCCGAAGCCGAGCCAGCCTGACGCCGCCGCCAGGGAACAGAAAAACGAACCGGCCGCCATCACGCTGAAGGACAATCGGGACGAGGGCGTCACCTATTATCAGGGCGACAAAAAGACGGATGAACAGAAGCCCAAGGGCAAGGAGGTGGCACCGGTGTCGGAGTCCGTGCTGGTGCTGCAGGATCCCAACGGCAAGCCTACCACCATGGATGAATTCCTCGAGCAGCAGAAGCCCAAGCCGTCCGGCGGCAAGACCTCCGTTTCCGGCTCGGCTCTTAGCTTCAGCGGCGATTCCGCCAGCGCTCTCAACGCCAAGGGCGAAATCATCGACGAGGTTTCCAAGAAGTACGACGGCAAGTTCGACGAGATCAGCAGCCAGATCAGAACCTCCAATTCCGACATAACCCATATCACCCAGGAGGTGAGCGATCTCAGAAAGCAGCTGGAGCAGCAGAACAGCAGCCTCAACAAGCTTACCGAACTGCTGCAGAAGCAGCAGGAGGAAAAGAAGGAGACCGCGGTCGCCTCCGGGGAGGCTGAGATCCCGACGGCTCTGGTGGCCGGAGTCAGCGGCATCATCTTCCTGCTGCTTCTGATCATCACCTACATGAGCTTCAGAATGCGCTCCAAGTTCCGTCGGGAAATGGAGGCCGAAGCCGACGATGATCTTGGCGAGACCGGAGATTTCGACCATCTCATGAGTCTTGATCCTATCGCCATGGTTCCTACCGGAGCCGAGGATGCCGCCGCCATCGACTCTCTTGCCGCCGCAGGCGCCCCTGGCGCCGTCGGAGGCATCGATCTCAATGCCGCCAGCGACGAGAAGCCGAAGCAGAAGACATCCAGCTCCTTCATTATCGCCGACGACTCTTCCGAGCCGGCTCCCGAGCTTGACGAAAGCACCATGCAGCCGGCCGATATCGGCAGCAGCGTGGTAGTGAGCGAGGATCCTTCCAAGCGGGAGAAGGTGGTTCTAGAAACCAGCGACGATCTGGTTCCCAACGATCTGAATCCTGTTTCCTCCGAGCTTGACGAAAGCGACTTCCTCAGCGCCGATTCCGGCAAGGGCAGTCTTGATCTCTCCGGCGACATCACCAACAGCGACATCGATCGTATCATCAAGGAAGCCGACGGCGGCAAGAGTATCGAGCCTGACAGCCCGCTGGCCATGGCAAGCGGCACCAGGGGACAGCCTAAGGCCGAGTCCGCCCGTCCTGCCGATGACGACATCGATGCCATTCTGGCCTCCATCGGCGACGGTCCTGCCGAGCCGGCAAAGCCTGAGGCCAGGCCGGCCGACGATGACATTGACGCCATTCTTGCCTCCATGGGAGAAAGCGCGGATCCGGCTCCTAAGAAGGAAGAGAAGCCTGCAATGGACGACATCGACGCCATTCTGGCCGAAGCCGCCGCGCCTAAGAAGGAAGAGAAGCCGGCCGCGGACGACATCGACGCCATTCTGGCCGAAGCCGCAGCGCCTAAGAAGGAAGAGAAGCCGGCCATGGACGATATCGACGCCATTCTGGCCGAAGCCGCAGCGCCTAAGAAGGAAGAGAAGCCGGCCATGGACGATATCGACGCCATTCTGGCCGAAGCCGCCGCGCCTAAGAAGGAAGAGAAGCCGGACGCGGACGACATCGACGCCATTCTGGCCGAGGCCGCCGCGCCTAAGAAGGAAGAGAAGCCGGCCGCGGACGACATCGACGCCATTCTGGCCGAGGCCGCAGCGCCTAAGAAGGAAGAAAAGCCGGCTCTGGACGACATCGACGCCATTCTGGCCGAGGCCTCGGCTCCTAAGAAGGAAGAGAAGCCGGAGACTGCTTCTTCGGACGACATCGACGATATTCTGGCCTCCTTCGGCGAGCCGGCGGTCAAGCCTGAGCCCGACAGAAAGGTGGCCAACGACGATATCGACGACATACTGAACTCCATCGCCACCTCGTCATCGGAATCCGATCCGGTCTCTCCGCTGGCGGTAAGCGAGCAGGATGCTCCGGAGGCCGCCAGTCAGAAAATGGATGCGGACGACATAGACGCGCTTTTGGAGGCTTCCGCCGTCGACGAGCCGGCGCCTCTGATGAACGATGAGGAGGCCAAGGACAACATTTCCCTGGCGAAGGCTTTTTTAAGCATTGACGACAAGGACGCCGCCCGGGGCGCGCTGGAGGAAATCATCAAAAACGCCTCCAGAGAGTACCGGGAAGAGGCGGAGAAAATGCTGAGCAAACTGTAAATGAGAGTAGCCCTTGGTGTCGAATACGACGGCAGCGCCTATCAGGGCTTTCAGCTGCAGTCGGGAGTAAGAAGCGTTCAGGAAGAGCTGGAGCGGGCGGTGTCGCAGATCGCCGCCGCTCCCGTCAGAATTTTCTGCGCCGGCAGAACGGATGCGGGAGTTCACGCCACCGGCCAGGTGGTTCATTTCGACTACCAGCCGGCGAAGAAGCCCCGGACCGACTATGCCTGGAGCAGAGGCGTCAGCGTGTTTCTTCCTCCTGACATCGCCGTGCGCTGGGCGGTTCACGTGCCCGATTCCTTTCACGCCCGCTTTTCCGCCTATGCCAGAACTTACCGCTACATCATCTGGAACGGCCGTCTGAGACCGGGGATCATGTCCCGGGGGCTCAGCGACTACTCTGGCAAAAGCCTTGATCACGAGGCGATGCACCAGGCGGCCCAGTCCCTTTTGGGGGAGCAGGATTTCACCTCCTTCCGGGCCTCCGAATGTCAGTCTCTTTCCCCCTTCCGCAATGTTCACGAAGTGTCGGTAAGGCGTCTTGGGGACTACGTGATCCTTGAGATCACCGCCAACGCCTTTCTGCATCACATGGTGCGCAACATCGCCGGCTCTCTTATCAGAATAGGCTACGGAGATCGGCCGGTTTCCTGGATCCGGGAGCTGATGGAGGCTAAGGATCGCACCAAGGCAGGAGCCACCGCCTTGCCGGGAGGTCTTTATCTGGTGAAGGTGTTCTATCCCGATTCCTTCGGCATTCCGTCCCTTCCGGCCGGTCCTCTGTGGCTTGACGACGTCCGCGATTTCCGATCCTGAACGGTTTCGGGTTTCCCTTGCTGCGGACGTTCCGGGGCGTCTTTTTCAGAGAGCGCCCCGGCTGGTTTTCAGCACGACTTCCTCTTTAGGAGTCATGGTATGCCTTCCTTTCTTTCAGCCATTAGGTAGCGGTCTTTCCCATCGGGACTGCAAGGACAAGAAGTCGCCCGCGCGGTCGGGCGGCGGTCGGGGACTTTGGCGCATTTCCCGCGATGGCGTCGGCGTCTGACGATGCGGTTAATCTTCAGACGCTTTAACCGCGCAGCTTCTTTCGCGGAACGCTATGCCGTATTTCAGAATTCTCTCGCAGCCGTCCTGTTTGAGATTGGAGTCGTATCTGTTGAGGCTTATCTCTTCGATAGCCGATTCGCACGCTTTATCCTGAGCTGCATAGCTTGCTTCCTTGACTTTTTTGAGCCTCATGACAACCGCGCTTCGGTCGCTGTTTCTCATGAGGATCAGATTGGAGCGGTCGTCGCCGCTTTCCCGGCAGGCCTTCATTACCATATCTTTTGCTCCCGCCGCCGAAAGCGCCACGGTCATAAAGACATGATAGAAGTCCTCGCGGGACGAGTCGGACGCGCTGATGAAAATTGCCAGCATATCGTTGATGATCTTCCGAACCTTCACGGCTTCGCCTGAAAACAGCGCGTCTCTCAGAGAGCGGGCGTTTTGCGCCCATTCGGGATTTTGTCTGCCGAACAGGCGTCTTGCCACGCCTAGCAGCAAGTTTCGTATTTCCTTGTTGGGTATTTTTATCGTCAGATGTTCGCGCGACTGCGTGTTGGCGTCTCCCTCGTAGGCGAAGCAGCCGCCGTGCAGCAGCGCAGTGGCGAAGGTGTCAAAATCGGTATCGGAGTTTACCTTCGGATAAGCGGTAAATATGGCGGGATCGATCACCTCGGTTTTGCCGTCAATGAGATTCTGCAGTCTCTGGGATTCGCCGTAGCCGGGGCCTTTCATGAAGGTTTCCACGAGGTTGTCGCCCCATGAACCGACCCAGTAGGTCGCAGGTGGGAAGAGAGCCGGATTCCGGGCCGGATAAAGAGCCTCCGACAGGAATTTCATGAGGCTCCACGGACAGATCATTTCGCGTCCTCCGATGTTGTGGCCTCCATACCAGGTCAGCACGTCATGAAGACGGTTTTCCATGCCGCACCGTTTCAGAAGATCTTCGGTTTCAGTCCTGGTGAAGCCCGCCAATCTGGAGTAGTGAGCGTCTCTGATCCCGCAATCATCGAAATTGTTGAATCCGGTGGTTTCGCTCTGGTGATCTATTCTCAGGCATCCGGTGACAAAGCCTTTCTTCATGAATCTGTTGGTTTTTAGCGCCAGGCTCAGCATGGCGGTGACAACCTCAAGCATCCGGTCGTAAAAGTCCGCATCTTCCGGATCTGCCTTTTTCTTTGACTTCTCCCTGGCGTTTCTTAGGGGCGCGTCGTAGTCTTCGACGATGAACACCGTCTCTGCGCCGTACTCGTGGTAAAGCATTCCGCTCATGAACGCCAGCGAGTCTTTGACTATTTCCTTGAGCATGCTCATATTTTCTCTATTCGACAAATTCAGATCGTCATCGGAGCAGATCTCGATTTTTTCTCTCAGCGATTTTTTGGTCGCCTCGTCCTGCTTGTCGCTGTCCAGCAGAAAACGGTATTTGTCAAACAAATTGCTGAGAAGAATCTGCATCGAGCCCATTGCTTCTTCAAAATCGAGGCCGTCCACGTCCCTGAGAGAAATTCTGACGACCGGATAGCGGCCCATGTGGCTGTCGCAGAACTTGCGGTTGCCATACACGTTCAGATTCCTGAAGAGTCTTTCCTGGCGGCTTCGATCATCAGGATCCGAATAGTTGAGCTCGACGAAATTCTGAAGCATGCTCATGGCAAGAGTTGTTCCGAACTGGCTTGGTCTCAGCAGAAGAGTCACGTCGGCGCCGGATTCCATCAGATTTTTCAGCTCTCCCGTTTTGTCAACAAAGACCTTTCCCCATTCCATGAGTTTTTCAAAATCGTCTACTCCGATGGGAAAATCACTCGCTGATAATGCCATTGCCTGGCCTCCCGCATGTCCGCTTTTCATTGATTGAAAGGACTGTTTGTCAAACATGTCGCTGCATTTATTGTCCTTTCTGTAACAGTAAAATGCAAACTTTCTTGGCAAGACTCCATGAGCAGGAGCGGTTCGTCTTCAGTCGCGCCTGACAGGCAACGGATCCGCTATCCCTCGGTCCTTCCCGTCTGCCTTTGCCGCCTGAGGCTCGCAGATTTGGGCAATATTCAAGACCGAGCTCAAATTTTAAGGCCGTGATGATTTTTTTTCTTGGCGGGTTTTGTTTTGATGCTTCTGCCGGTCGCGCTTTATGCATTAGGCATCCTGCGGCGGTCATGGCTTTCTAACCGAGGTCGGAGATGAATGTTGTTGTCAGGAGCGCGCTTTTTTTCATGATCGGATTGCTGGGATTTGGCGGCCATGCTTGGGGAGGCTGCAAGGCATGCGGCGGAGGCGTCACCGATCGCACCGATCCGGATGCTCCAAAGAAGATCGTCTCCCGGGAGCTTGACGGCTTACGCGCCTACTTCGCCCTTGACATGTCCTGGGCCGGCATGGGATTTAAAAAATTCGACTTCGAACTTGCCAAAAACGACCAGGGCGTCCTTGAACTGCGGGAGCGTGGAACCGGATTGGCTCTGCCTGCGGACAGAGCCCTCGTCTCCGATGTCCAGAAGATCATCGCAAAACGCGGGCTCGCATCCATGAACGGCCGGTATCGGATCACCTCCGGCCTTCCGTATCAGTTCGCCCCCTGCGGTCTCAGCGCCAGATACGTCTCAGGCGAAAGCATAACCTTCGTCGTCAACAATTCGCCTTCCGCCGCCTGGGCCCAGGATCTTTACAGGATCTTCGCCATGTACGCGCTAAGTCGCGGCTCAGAGGCGCTTTATCCCAGATCGGTCGTCGATTCGAAGGCGACGCGGCTAGACTATGAGCTGGTCCGGAACGGAGAGAGGTTCCGGGTCATGCAGGCGATTGCGGAAGAGGGCCCGATGATTATAAGATCGGTGACCGCCGCAAAACCCCGAACCGTAGCGAAGGAGCGAGCAAAGCCGAAATCCGTCCCCGTTTCCGACGATTATTTCGACCGGGTGTCCCGCATCGTCGAAAGCCATCATCTGGCCATGGAGTACGCTTTCAGCAGAGATCAGCACGGCCGGGGATATTACGGCATGGGAGCGGAGCCTGACGCGGGCGAAAAGGATTCTGATGATGTGTTCTTTTCCATGTATCTGGTTCAGGATAACGGCGCCGTCATCAGCATAAAGACCAGAAAACCCTCCGCCGTGGCCGCTCTTGAGGGCATGATAAACCAGCTTCTGGAGCATGACGCGCAGATCTTCGCTTCTGAGCGTTCCGAGGACGGGACCGATCCGAGTCCGCTGTCTGACAACGGTGAAAACGATCCGGCTCTGCCTTCGGCCGGGAAATGAAAACGTCCGAAGGATGAAAACCGGACTTTCGGCAGAATTGAGGAGATACGCCGTTATGGGATTCAAATACAGGAGAGTTGCCGCCATTATGGGACTTTTTTCCATGCTGGGCCTTGCCGGGACCAGCGCCGGCGCCTGCGCCGGCGAATGCGAGGGAGGCATTGTGGACAACAGCGACCCCTCCGCTCCCGTCGTCATCGAATCGGGGGAACTGGTACGGTTTCAGGCAACCTTTTATCTGCGGGATCGCTGGACCGCCGGCGATCAGCACAATTTCGATTTTGCCGTGGAGCCTGACGGGAGCGGACAGCTTATGCTGACGGAAAAAATTTCCGGCTTCAGCATGGCGGCGGACGGAAAACTCCTGGAGAAACTGCAGAAGGTCATAACCAGACGGAAACTGGCGGAGAAAAACGGAGTCAACCGCTATACCGCCGGTCTTCCTCCCGAGTTTCAGCCCAACCGGTTTCTGGCCGGGTACGCATCCGGCGAAAAGATCTTTTTCGTGACCGACAACGATCCTGTGGCCGCCTGGGCCGAGGACGTGTATCAGATCATGGCGGACTACGCCCTTGCCTGCGGCAGCGACGCCTTCTATCCGCCGGCGGAGACCGCTCCGGTGGTCCGTTTCCGGATGGCGGTGACAAAGGGCGGGAAAACGGTGATGTACCTTATGCCGAAGGATCCGGACGGCATCGCCCGTCTCACCAAGGTGGTTTACGACGCCACTGAGGATCGGACCGAGGAGAAAACCGCCATCCCGGTGCCGGAAGACTATTTCGCCGCCATAGGCGACATCGTCGCAAGGCACCGCCTCACCGTGAAATACGATTTCAGCTATCCCTATCATTCCAAGGGATGGTACGGCAGCGGCCCCAAGCTCAGAAGCGAGGCCATGGCCACCGAGACGGATGCCAAAGATCTTTCCCTGATGCTTCATATGAAGTTCGCCAACGATCGCAGAGTGGCCATCGACACCAGAAAGGCCAGCGAGATCAGAGGCATGCAGCCGCTTATCGACGATCTGCTGAAACTTCACCAGGAGTATTTCGGCAGACAAAAGCCGGCGCTCGGCGCGAAAAAAGCGGGGAACGATACCGATTCCGGTCATCCTGCGGGGGATGCGGACATCGACCTGGAGGAGGTGAACAAAGACGCCGCTCAATAACCGCCTGCGGCATGCCGGAAAACTCCTGGCGTGATCAGGTCGGATCTGAACAGCGAACGGCTGACAGAATTTTCCCGGGAAAATATCCGGTAGCGTCGCGCAGAAGGCCTTATGACCGATGGCGCCTTGAGGCGCGACGGTCAAAACCGCGACGCGGAAGACTGACCCGTCAGCGCTGCAACGCGCCTGCCGAAACGGGCCTTTCATCTTTTCCCTTCAGGAATTATGACGCGGTTTCACAAACCATCTTTCGGCCCGCATCGCAAGCGCTCCGCCTGTGTCGTCGGACGATGCGTTCTTTCGTTTTCATTTTCTCTTCTGGCGGCGGCTGTCTTTTGCCATGAAGAGACCAAAGAGGGATTCCATCTCATGAACGGAGCTTTCACTTCTGAAACCACGCTTTCACAGCTGACGGAATATCCCGGCTTCAGGCCCTTCGGCAGGCTGCTGCTGCCCCTTGATCGGGACTATTTTCGGGGAAACACTCTTGGCGATCTGTCTCTTGCATGGTATTCCAACATCAGAGCCGAGACCACGATGGAGGTTGCCAACTACCTCAAAACCCATGCCGATCAGGGCGAGCGGATTTTCATTGATTTCTACTCCCCGGAGGAGAAAAAGACCGATCCGACCAAGGCTGACACCGGACTGTTCTTCTTCCGGGGCAACAAGGGCGGAAAGTTTGCCGTGGTAAGCCCCGGCGGCGGCATGGTCTATACCGGCTCAATCCATGACAGTTTTCCCCAGGCGCTGGAGCTTTCAAAGCGGGGCTGCAACGCCTTCGCGCTGGTTTACCGCCCAGGCTGGCAGAGCGGTCCCTACGATCTTCTGCGGGCGGTGGATCATATCATCCGTCATGCAGAGGAGCTTGGGGTGGACGACAGCGACTACTCCCTCTGGGGAGGATCCGCCGGCGCCCGAATTGCCGCCATGGTGGGAACCTGGGGGGAGGAGAGCGGACTGCCCCGGCCTGCCGCCGTCATTCTCCAGTACAACGGATATTCCGAGGTCACCGGACGCGAGCCGCCTACCTACAGCTGCGTGGGGAGTCTGGACGGGATTTCAAGTCCTGCGGTTATGGCCAGAAGAACCGAAAGGCTCAAAGTCCGGGGAGTGCCGGCCGAAATCGAGATTTTCGAAGGCCTCTCTCACGGTTTCGGGCTGGGCCGCGGAACCGTAGCCGAGAACTGGCTGGACCATGCCGTAGATTTCTGGCGGCGGCAGATGAAGAACTCCTGATAACCGGATAAACTCCAATCTGTCGGAACCGCCGCAAGGCGGCAGGTGGAATGCAGGCATGGACCATGGATCGGCCTCAATATGGCCGAAAGAAACTGCAGCGGCCTGTCCTTCGGATCTGTCCGTCAATGACGGCGCCGATGATTTTTTTCAGGGTGAAAACATGGATGATGCTTCTGTCATGGAAGAGACAGGTATGGATCAAGACAGTCTTAAAGAGCGGATTTCAGCCATGAAAAGCTCCCTTGACGAGCGCTCTTACCGAATTTATCTGGGTCGGCTGGCCCTAAGCCTGGGTCGGGGCGGAAGAACCCTGATCAGCCGGCTGTCGGGCTCGTCGGTCAACACCGTCAAACGGGGCATGGAGGAAGCCGGAGAGCCTCAGACAAACCAAAACCCGGAAAACGGCTCTGAAACGGAAGGCGACGAAAGGATCCGCAGGAAGGGAGGCGGAAGAAAACCGGCTGCCCGGCGTTATCCCAACCTTCGCAAGTTCATTGAAGAAATCATTGACGGAGGCGCCTCTGTCAATGACGAAAGGACAATTCGCTGGACCAACCTGAGCCTCTTCGGGATCAGAGACATTCTTGAAACCGATTACGGGATAAAGATCAACCATACTGTCGTATCAAAGGAGTTGGATGCGCTGGGATACAGCAAGCGGCGGAATTCAAAAAAGTCCCTGAAGGGAGAGCGTCGTCCGGATCCGGCGGCGCAGTTCGAGCATATATCCCGTGCTTCCAGGGTCTTTATCGATGCGGGCGAGCCGGTAATTTTCATCGATTGCGGGAAAAAGGAAAACCTGGGAACGATATGCAACGGCGTCCGGAAATGCATAAAGAGTGGCGATCCTTGCCGGAGGCCTGATCATGATTTTCCCGTCAATGAATCCGCATCGGCGGATCCTTGCGGAATGTGCGAGGTTTCGGAAAATCTCGGCACCGTTTATCTTGAAGCCTGCTCAGATGCGGCGGAATTCGCCGGCAGCTGCGTCTGTCAGTGGTGGCGCCATATCGGGAAGGCCGTCTATCCCAATGCCAAAAAGCTTTACATCGTGTGGGACGGAGGCGGAATGGAGGCTTCGTCGCTTCGTCTCTGGAAACTCAAACTGGCAAACCTGGCCGAAAGCGCCGGACTGAAAATCCATGTGTCTCGCATTTCTTCCGGAACCTGGAAATGGAGCAGAACCGGGCACCGGCTTTTCTGCTGCGCAGCCAAACCGCTTGCTGGCGAACCTTTCATCGATGTAAATACGGTGGTTAGTGTGATTGGATCTGAGACGACAGCCAATGGTCCGACGGCGATGTCCGCAGCTGACAATCGCGATCATGAAACCGGATCAAAGGTTTCTTGTGAAGATTGCAGCCACGTCGATATCGAGCAAATGAACGAAATGGACGATTGGAACTACATCGTCGGCGGCTTTTGCTGCAAATAAAAAATTCGTTCAAGCTCTTTTGAAACGCCGTGTTATCTTAAATTCCCGGGTGCAGCTTATAAGCATGCATAATTCTTAAAAATATTCCCCTCTCGCAAATTTGCGTTTTTCTTTTCCTGCCAAGCGTTCCCGCATACTCCGCAAAATTAAATATTCCAGGAAATAATCAAATTGTCTTTACTGTGCATATATTATATGAAAATATATGCACACGGATAAACCTATTATTTGGCTGTAATATTAATGTATATTTCTTACTCGGGCGACGAATCGCAGTACGCCTCTGCGGCTACCTCAATCCGACATGGAAGCAAGACTACTGTGGAATACACCTATTTGGGCAGAGTTGTCGACAGGCAGAAAGGCATATACCGGAACAAGACCAAAGGCTTGTTTACCTACGACCCATCAACCAACACAGACCGTCCGAGGCGCGCGGCAAAACAGGGGAAGGTGCAATGTTAAGGAACTGTAAGAAAATAACTTCCGAAAATTCAACCCTTCGGGAGGATTCTGTAGTTCCACTCGCCATGGAACTCATTTTTGAATAAATTCACCATACTGAGTTCTTCATCAGTAACTTTAATCCCGGTTTCGTACTCTTT
>JAFURY010000121.1 GCA_017480795.1 Succinivibrionaceae bacterium | reverse complement strand
CAAGCTGAAGAACGAAATCAATGATTTCATATCAAAACATCCGGACATGCTTACCAAGGTTGACTTCGGTTCGAAGGCTGTGGATGTCAACAAAGCAATTCAAAGTCTGCAGAGTCAGCAGGAACAAATCGGCTCCGACACCCAGCAGGAAATGCTGCTTATCCAGGATCTGATGAGCAAGGTTTCCTCCTACAGCCAGGGCGCCATCGGCGCCATCAACAAGGCAGGCGACACTCTAACCGCCATCGTAAGATAGTCTTCCGGCAGTTCGTCCGTCCAGACTCCCCAAAGACTCCGGTTTATCGCCGGAGTTTTTTGTTATAATGCTTCAATGCCGCGCGGCCTGTTTCTTTGAAGTTTTCCGATATCCGGAATCGGTTCCGCAACCTCCGCGCGTCAGAATCTGCCGAAACATTCCGCCAAACCAAATGAGAAACGAGACATGAGCGGAGAGAAAACAGAACAGCCTACCGACAAACGCCTGAGGGAATCCCGGGAAAAGGGCGACGTTCCCAAAAGCACGGAAATTGTTTCTGCAGCCGGCGTTGCAGGAGCGCTGGTTTATTTCATCTCCTTTGGCGACAGCATCTACACGCGTATTTCCCAGGGCATGGACTTCACATTTCAGAAGGCCGCCGTGATGGAGTTTGACGAGGCCTTCCATCAGATTGGAGGGCTTTTTCTCAATATAGCAATCAGCCTTGTTCTGCCCATGGTGGCCATCGTCATGTCATGCACTCTGATCGCGCTTATGGCCCAGATCGGATTTCTTGTGGCGCCCAAGGCGGCCATGCCCAAACTGTCAAACCTGAGCCCGTCAAAATGGTTCAAAAAAGTGTTCAGCATGAAGAACGCGTTTGAATTTGTAAAGAATCTGCTTAAGGTGACAGTGCTCAGCGCCTCGGTATATCTTGCCATCAAAAACAACGGCAGAACAATTTTCACCCTGCCCCAGGCTGATGACGAAATGATGCTGGTGGCGGCCGGGCATCTGCTGAAAACTCTGCTGATGTACACCATCCTCACATTTTCAGCCATAGCCGCCATCGATTTTCTCTACACCAGGTTCAAATACACCAAAGATCACATGATGAGCAAGGACGAGGTGAAAAGGGAATACAAGGAAATGGAAGGCGATCCTATGATCAAGTCCAAACGCAAGCAGTTGCATCGGGAAATGCTCAATCAGAATACCATCGCAAAAACCAGAAAGTCCAAGGTGCTTATCGTGAACCCTACCCATTACGCCGTAGCCATAGACTACGACAAGAAAAAAACTCCTCTGCCCGTGGTGGTGGCCAAGGGTGAGGGAGATCTCGCCCTGAGAATGATCGAGGCGGCCAAGGAAGAGAATATACCCATCATGCGGGAACCGCCTCTTGCCAGAGCACTGTTCGCTCAGAGCGAGGAGGATGCCTTTGTTCCTGATGATCTATTGCTCCAGGTAGCCGAGGTGCTTAAATTCGTTCGGACGCTGGACTCTGGAAGATCATGATCAAAAAATATCCTCTGCTTGGTCTGAAAACCATCCGCGACCGCAGGCTCCAGGACAGCATGAACGAGAGGATCAGCAAATACAAACTGTACGAGCAGGCGCAAAAAGAGTCTCAGGCCAGAAGAAAGGAGTACGAGGACTACAAGCTCTGGAAAACCGAAGAGGTTGAAAAAAGATACAGCTCGCTGATGAATACCACCCACAGTCTGGATCAGATTCAGAAATTCAATTCCGGAATCAAGCAGTTGCACATGAAGGAGTTTGAACTGGAGGAGGAGATCAAAAAAGCCGAAAACAGCGCCGTCAAGGCTCATGAGATCTACAAGAAGGCGGTGCAGGCTGAAATGCTCAACCGCAAAAAGCTGCAGAAACTGGAAACGCACCAGGAAATCTGGGAAACCGCGGAAAGAAAATACGAGGAAATGCAGGCGGATCAGGAGTTGGAGGATTTCATCCCTCGCTCCCGCGACTTCTAGCGGCGGACCATGTCAGCATCAGCGACCGCTAGCCTGCGCTAGTAGAAATCAATAGTGTCGAACAGATATTCCACCGACATCAGCAATTCGAAAGAAGGCTTCCATCTCAGCAGTTTAGCGGTTTTCAGATTCAGACAGAAGGCGAGATTGGTGTTGTAATACTGACTTATGGCTTCTGGCCTTGCACCTAGGATGATTCTTTCCATCACATCGGCCTCGAAAAATCCGCTATCGTGATGATCTGCCTCGACTAGCGATACAAGTGCTCCCTTTCTCACCTCTTCAATATCGCCTTCGCTGATGACAATGACGTTCTTCTCAAGCAGCGGCGCTATGTAATCGAAAAATCCGTTTCTCGGAACGCCATTGAAAATCGGAAGAAAAAGCGCATCGATCTTGTCCTTCAGTTCGTTGCGGCAACGAATGAATTCCTTCCGGCTGAGAGGATTGGCGGCATCAAAGATATCCCCAATGCAGTAATGAAAATTGAAATTCTCCTCGTTGGCCACCTTGGCAACCACGTCAACCGACTGCATTTTCCTGACGGCCTCGTTTCTGTCTACAATCATTCCAAGATTCTTGAACTTGAAAATATTGTGATAGTTTCTGATAGCCATCGAAATTCTCTTGGGATATTTCTGGACATGAACATTTGGCTTGTCGGAAAACTCTCCCCGACCAATAATGCCGGCAGTTTCAGGACTGGCGGCATCGGCTATCATTACCGCAATACCCAGTTTTGGATCCGCAAACTCCATTCCGGTGGCAAGGCCCATTCCCAGCAGCAGATCGATATCCCTATCCATCAGGATCCGGTTCTTCAGCCTTGCCGCATCCCACTTCCAGTTTTCATGATCCCAGCCGCTGCTGTAGAGTCCGTCGCCAATAATCGCAATGCACGAATTCCGACTGGCCTCTGACAGTGCCTGCCACACTTTCGGATCGTCATATTTGAAATCGGCAGGCAGATTTGATGGCAGGTTGAGAAAACCGTCGCGCGCCAGTTTTTTCAGCATTGCGCGAACAATCTCCTCAAACTCGCCGTAGGATCCTTTTTGAACAACAGCCAGACGCATTTGTTTTTCGCATTTCCGCGCAGCATGGATTTCGACTTCCGAATCTCCAGGCAGCGCTCTGACGTCAGGTTCTACCAGAACATACTCATAACCATGTGAGGAACGGAATGACTTGCCATCGGCATAGGTGTCCAAAGACAAGAAAAACGAAAGAAAAGTAAGCGCAAAACACACTCTAACGGATTTCATTTTATCAGTCAGGTTCTTTCACAAAAAATGGCAATACAGAAACACTAGGCTAGCGGGGAACTTACAACTATTTGTAGTCAATGGTATCAAAAAGATATCCAACCGACATCAGAAGTTCAAATGACGGCTTCCAATTCACCATTTTGGCAGTCTGAAGATTAAGAGCGAACACCAGGTTCGTGTGATAGTACTGACTGATCTCCTCAGGCTTGGCGCCGTAGTAGATCTTCTCGAACACATCCGCCTCAAAACGGCCGCAATCATCAAAATCCTCTTCGATCAGCGAAATCAGAGCGCCCTTGTTCACCTCGTACAGTTTCCCTTCGCTTATGACAACAAGATCTTTATCAAGAAAAGGACGAATATAATGAAAAAAGCGATGGGTGCCAACTGGCGTGAACGTGGCGATGAAAACGGCGTCAACTTTGTCGATAATTTCATCGCGGCACCTTACGAACTCTGAAATTCCGATATTCACATCGGTATTGTTCAGATCGCCAAGACAGTAATGAAGATTGAAGCCGACTTCCTTGGCGGTGTTCAGAACCGCATTGAACGACTGCATGTTTCTGAAGTCGATGTTTGTGTCGGCGATCATACCAAGGTTCTTGAATTTGAAGATGTCGTAATAGGTTTTTATGGACATCGGTATCCGCTTCGGATATTTCTGCACATGAACATTCGGCTTGTCAGAAAATTCGCCCGGACCGATGATATTCGCCTCTTCAGGACTTGATGCGTCGATGATCATCACCGGAATCCCGTACTTTGAATCGGCAAACTTCAGACCTGCTGCAACTCCGATGCCGATCACAACGTCAACATCCTTTTTCTCAAGCAGTCTCTTCTGGAGACTTTCAGCCATTGGCTCCCATCTCAGGCTGTCCCATTCGGCATTGTACAGACCATCCCTGAGCAGTGTCACGCACGATTCGGCGCTGGCGGCGGCAAGCTGCTCCCATACGGCAGGATCGTCATACTCAAAGCTGGTGGAAACAGCGTCAGATATGGGAAGATCAAGCAACCCGTCATGATTCAGTTTCAGAAAAAAAGCGCGCATCAGATCCTTGAATTTTTTGTACGGTCCTTTCTGCGCCACGACAACCCTGACCTGCCGGCTGCAACCTGAGTCAAGACGGTTGAAGATCTGCTGATCCGCTGGAGCTATGACATCCTGAAGACTGGAACTGATCACCACCTTCTGATATTTTTCGCGAGGCGAGACATTGGCATCGTCATCAGCCCATGAACAACCCATGCCTGATGCCAGCATCAGAAACATGAATAAAACAGCTCTGATCAAATCAAATGTCTCCTGTACGCAAAGGTGTGTCTGTCTACGACACCGCCTTCATAAGTCCGTTGACGCATTCTTCAAAGGTGCAGGTTTCGCCCAGTCCCTGCTTCAAAAACGAATTTACCGCCTCAATATGGCCAATGGCGAAATCAGCCTCCGCATCGGCGCCCTTGTGATATTCCCCCAGCTGGATCAGAAGTTCTATTTCCTGGTATTTGGCCAGGATCTGCCTCAGTCTCTGCGCCGCCTTGCGATGTTCAGGAGTGACAATGCTGTTCATGACGCGGGAGACGCTGGCAAGCACGTCAATGGCCGGATAGTGGTTCTGGGCCGCCAGTTTTCTTGAAAGAATTATGTGTCCGTCTAGAATGGAACGGGTTTCGTCCGCTATAGGCTCTGTCATGTCGTCGCCCTCGACCAGCACGGTGTAAAGCGCAGTGATGGATCCCTTGTCCGAGTTGCCTGCTCTCTCCATCAGTTTCGGCAGAGTCGAAAACACCGAAGGCGGGAAACCGCGTCGGGTGGGCGGCTCGCCGGCGGCCAGACCGATTTCGCGCTGGGCTCTGCCGAAACGGGTAACCGAATCCATCATCAGGAGAACGCTGCGCCCCTGATCCCTGAAGTATTCGGCGATAGCCGTTGCGGTGTAGGCAGCCTTCAGACGCTCCATGGACGAGCGATCGGAAGTCGACACCACCAGCACCGTGCGGGCAAGTCCCTCCGGGCCCAGATCTCTTTCAATGAATTCTCTCACCTCTCTGCCGCGTTCGCCGATGAGAGCCAGCACCGAGATGTCAGCGCTGGTGCCCTTGATAATGGAGGAAAGCAGTGTTGATTTGCCGCCGCCGGCGGCGGCGAAAATGCCAAGACGCTGTCCCTGTCCGCAGGTGATGACTCCGTCAAGAACGCGAAGTCCAAGACTTATGGGTTTGGTGATCAGCTGCCTCTTCATGGGAGAGGGAGGATCGGCATATACCGGATAGAATTTCTGGGGAAATATGGGCGGTTTTGAATCTATTACCTCTCCCACGCCGTTGAGAACCCGTCCCAGTAACTCCGGGCCCACCGGCACGGAAAGCACATGCCCGGTTGGCACAACCTCGGTATGATAAGAGATGCCCTCAATATCGCCAAGAGGCGTCAGAAGAGCGACATTCTTGGAAAATCCCACCACCTCCGCCTTGAGCTGCCAGTCGGAACCAGGATTTTTAAGGATACACAGTTCGCCAACCTTCACCTCGGGAACCGTGGCGTGAATTATGGTGCCTACAACCTGATCGACTCTGCCCCTGACCTCAATGGTATTGACTTCGCTAACGGCGCTGCGGAGCATCTGACCGATATATTCTAATGCCATTGATTGTTATTCCGACGAATTCTGGTGTATTCTGTTGTTGATGGATTTTTTCAGCATATCAATCTGAAAATCAAGACTGGCGTTGACAATGCCCATGCTGGTTTCCAGAATGCAGTCGCCATGGTGCAGCGAGGCATCCGCGACGATCTCGATATAACCTGAACTGCCGTCTGGAGAAACCAGCAGCATCTTCAGATCCTCCCGCACGGCCGGCTCGTCCGCCTGTGACACTTTGACCAAAAGATGCTTCATGCCGCGGACTGAATTTATGGCTTTCCTGACCACCCTCACTATCTGCTCGTCGTCTGGAAGCTCGCCTATGATCTTTTTAACCGAATCCACGACGACCTGCCCCATGTCGTTTTCCAGCGCCGCCAGACTGTCCACCTGCGACATAATGAGATCGATGAGCTTGTCGGCATATTCCATTTTGCCTTCGTTCTGCCCTTTTTCAAACCCCTCGTCATATCTTTTCTGGTAGTCCTCTTCCGCCTTCTGACGGATCCGCTCCGCCGCGGCCTCGGCCTCACTGATGAGATCGCAAGCCTCGAACAGGTTTTTCAGTTCGGCTCTTCTGATTATTCTTGTTCCGGGGGCCGGCTGGATGGCTTTGTCGCTGATCCGGTAAACATTCATCGCTAATCGATTCCTCTGCTGTGGAGAAAAATCACCGCCAGATGATAAAGTCTGCCGGTAGAGACAACCGGTCTGACGGGAGAGATGCGGAAATAGGAGCAAAGAGAGTCGTAGTCGTCAATTTCGACTCTTTTGAAGAAGGCCTGGCGGATCTGTTCGGAGGAAAATCCTCGGGCGATTTCATGAACAGCCAGACAGCCGGCTTTCAGCAGCATGTCGCGAATGGAATTCTCGTCCGCGGCGCAGCTTTTTACCGTTTCCTGGATGCCGAGATCTTCGGCGTATAGCGCGTATACGGCATAAAAATAAACGAAGCTGAAAATGTCATAGCCCATGATCCGGCGGCACGCCGACAGTTCTGTCTGAGATGTCACGTGCCTCACCCTTGCGCCCACAATGCAGGCGCCAAGAAAAAAAATCAGATCGAAGACCACCGCGGGCTCAACCAGCAGCAATCGCTCCTGCTCCGATTTGAGGGAAATGAAACCGTCAGGACGCAGCCTGTTCAGCAAAAGGAAAGTGGAGGAAAATTCCGGTTCTGCCAAGGAAGGAAACAACGCAACGCAACGCCTGAACTCCTCGCTCAGATCGCTTCTGGCCGCATTGAGACGGACAAGATCGCAAAGTCGCTTTCGATCCTCGACAAGCCTGAGAGCTTCTGTTCGATCCATAAACATCGGCCATCAGCCCTAGCCTGACTGGGACTGAGAATTTGAAGGTGAAGCTTCCGCAGCCGGTTTCTTCCTTTTGATCTTCAGAAAGACCGCCAGCAGCCCGGCACCAAGAAAAGCGCCAATCAGGCCGATCAAAGCGTAAACCAAAGGAGATACGGCAGATTCGGGTCTCACCGGAGCGGTTATCACCACAGATTCCTTGAAGTTCTCCAGCACCACCGACACATTGGCAATGTCAAGGCCTGGCACTGCTCTCGCTGTGGTTTCCCGTATTCCGCCGACCATATCAACCACAGGGGAATCCTTGACATGACGGACAAAAACCGATGCGGAAGGAGGAGACACAATGCCGGTTCCCTGTTCGTTGTGCATGAGCACCACATGAACTCTGGCATCAAGAACGCCGTCAATCTTGCTGAAGGTGTTGCTGAGTTCCTGAGAAATGGCAAAAGCAAGCCTTGACTGCTCCTCAAGCTGGGAGGAGATCATGCCCTGACCGGAGAACACCGATCCCAACGACTGAAACTTTTCCCGAGGAAGAGAATGTTCCTTGATGATTTCAAGAGAGCGAGTGAAACTCTCCTGATCAACCGTAACCGCAAATCCGGTTTTGCCAAGAGACTCTTTTTTGGCATCGACGCCACGGTTCAAAAGGACGTACACCATCTCGTTGGCATCCGCCTCGGTCATCCCCGTATAAAGTGTCTCGCGGCAGCCGGACAGAGCCGTCAGAGCAAGAACCAGAGCGAATATTCCGTACAGGCGCATCTGCTACCCTGCGCTGACGAGGTTCTGCGCCAGTCTGTAGCCGTTGGACGAGGTATCAGCAAACTGCCGCATGATCTCGTCCAGAGCATTCTGATCCTTCTGCAGAAATTTGGACAGTGCAAGAAAACCTCTGGCGTCGTCATTGGATGGATCTTTTTCAAGAAGCCCGTCAAGAATCTCTTCGGCAACAGAAAAATCATCCACCACGATATGACTGAAAGCCTTGCCCACCGATGCGGCGACGTAATCAGGATAAATCTCGCAGATCGTGTCAAAAATTTTTCTGGCATTGGCCACCAGACCGCGAGAGCAGCCCGCAAAAGCTGCGTCCACAAGAACTTGAAGTTCGCGGCTGTTCAGAAACTTCTCATACATTTTTTAACCAACCTTCTGAGTAAGCGACTTGGCGGTATCAGTAATGCTCTTGCTGATGTTCGAAGTCATCTCAACCATGGCGTTGTACTGACCAAGCTGAAACTGAACCTCAATCAGCGCAGTGGTCTGATCCTCGGCCTTTCCGCTCCTGATTTCAGCCATTTTGCTCGCCAGATCCTGGGTTCTGGTCTGCATATTGGAAATGCTGTCATTGACGATTGAACCCATTGTGTCGTTTGCACCAATTCCACCGATCATCTTAGTTGCTCCTCTCTGCTAGTTGATCAACAATTTCAGATGCAGTCTCAGCCGCTTCATACAAAGCCTGACACTTCTGAAAATCCTCCTGCGAAACGCCGGCGTCCAAAACAGATTTGAGTTTCTGTCTGATGGCAAAAAGCTCTTCGCTGCACTGCTTGAACTGGTAAGAGTTACCGTCGCTTAATGCTGCATAAATATCCGCATCCATAATAAACTCCACGCAATACCTGCCTTTCGTATATTCTAACGGTTGAACATGTGTAAAAGTTACAGCCCAAGGCAAAAAAACGACAAAATTTGCGATAGGACTCACATAAAGAAAGACTACCTGCAATAACCTCTACTGCAGTTTGAAAACCTCTTTTTTGCCATCCTTTTCGAGTTCAATATAATTCTGCTCTATCCTGACGATGGTGTATCCGCCCGGAAGTTTTGCGCCGGCAAAGTACTTGTTCCCGTCCTTGGTGGTGATGAAATTCATCGGTCCGCGTGTCACGCCCACTATATTCTTTATGGAAAAATCCCTGCGACTATCCGTTTTCTGACTTTTCCTTTCATCCGACTTGTTGCCGCCATCCGACGCCACGTTCGGCTTTGCAGCCTCAACCCTGACCGGAGCTCCAACGGGATTTGAAGCCGTTGCAGTCTGAGCAACGGCCGCCGCTTCGGTATTCTTGTTAAGTCTGTCGATTTCAGCCAGATCCTCTGCACTCAGATTAGCGGCGTTTCTGAAATCAACGCTTCCCCCCACCAAGGTTTCGGTCTTTTTGCGGATCTCATCGAATCTGCTCAGATCATTCAGCGAAAAAATTCCGCGGTATGCAAGGAAGCCTCGCGCAAACAGCAGCTGCACGTCAATGCCGGCATCCGCGCATTCCCTGGCGATGAACGTCTCAAGCTCGCTTCGATATTTGAATTTCATATCGAGGAAATCGAAGGCCGGAAGATCCTTCTTTAGCTTCTGCACGATCTCGGTCAGGGCGAATTCATCGATCACGTAGCCGTACACGTCAAAATGCTCCTCCCGCGCCACCGGAGTCACGGTGAGACCGTACATCTTGAAGGTTCTTCTGATGGTGTCCAGCACGTCTGACAGAAGTCTGACGTTCAGCTCGATGGGTTTCCGGCTCGCCGGAAGGCCGTCAAGGAACGCCTGATAATCATTCTGATTTTTGAAAACGCCTCTTATGTTGTAGATTCTGCCCCGATCGCGAAAGAACAATTTGCCGTTTTTAGCCTGTTTGACGTAATTTTCCAGCAGAGCGATCTCCGAATTTTCATTCTGAAAAAACAAATTCTTGAGATAGCCGTAATTTTGGGCGATAAGCAAAGCAAGCAACACCGCCAGTCCCGCAACCGTCAGGATCAGACGACCGTGTCCAGACTTTTTCTTTTCAGGCTCGATTTCCTTCTGATCCTCTAACGCCTGTTCGCCAGGCTCGCCGACTTCATCTGTCCGCATCTGAGACTTGGGCTGATCCTGATCTCCGTCATCGGCCGAACTTTGCTTCGACTCTTGGGCATCCGGTCGTTCAGCATTTTGTCTGTCCTCGGCCACCGCATTCTGCTTCAGCATCTCGATTTCGCTACGGGAAACGAACATGAACTCGTCTTTATGATCCGACCAATTGGCGTACCATACCATATATTCACCCTGGGCGCCAATTCTGGCGCCCTCGGCGACATCTGCGGGCTCTTCGGCAAGCGCCCGCTCCCCGTGTCCGTCATTAAGTGCAGACTTCCCTTCCTGAGCACAGGCGCGCACAGTCAGTTCGTCTGATATTTCAACTCTGAACGACACCGGCTCCTTTGAAACGCAGGCCAACACCACATCGCAGTCAGAGCCGTTGCCTATGGCGTAGCTTCCTGGCGCAAGTCTGAGCGCAGCCCCCACGTTCTGTCCGGATACGAATCTGAATTCCACATACCGGCGAAACGAAAAGCTGTCGTCGGCGTTCCGATCCGCAAGATTACCGTTTTCCATCTGAACCATCGGCTGATCCGTTTCCATACTCTACTCCGCCAGCACAACCGGGTGTTCAATCGCCGAAGATTCCTGGACGGTTTTCTTCTCTGCCGGAGCCGAGGCCGATCTGGTCGAGGCGCAGCCAGGAGTGTTCTCCTCACGAGCCGGGATAACCGCCACGCTACTTTCGGTCTCCGGGCCTTTCTCCTGATAATCAGTCTGAGAAGCAGTGTGATAGAAATCCTCATCCATACCCGCCGGCACGCGGTTCAAATCTTCGAGATTCACAATTTTCGGAGTGATCATCAGAATCCTTTCGCGCTTCTGACGGACGTCGCTGCTGGTGCTGAAGAGTCGTCCGAGAAGAGGGATGTCCTTGAGCAGAGGCACGCCGTCCTCCTTTTCGGAAATCGTCTCGATGTAATATCCTCCGATCAGCAGCGTCTGACCCTGCTTGACCATCGCCTGAGTGTTGATGGTGGTTTCCTTCACCGAAGGCACGTAGGTGGAGGAGGTTCCGACATTGGCGATATCGGCGCCCGAACTGTTCTGATTGGTTTTAAGCGTGATGATCATCTGAATGACCGGTTCGCCCCCGTCGGAGCTGTCGATGATGTGGGAATTGACCTGCAGCACGGTGCCGGCGGTAACCGAAAAAAGATCGGAGGACTCGTTGCCGCTGACCGGAACATAGTTGGTGGTGGTGTTTTCCAGCGTCGCCTCGATGTTTTCCACGGTAAGAATCGACGGTTTGCCCAGGGTCTTGGCCTTGCCGGCGCTTTCCAGAGCGTTGATCTGCAGCATGAAATTGGAATGCTTGGTATTGAAAACCGTGGAGAACACGCCTCCGTTGGTTCTGACAAAACCTCCCGAGGTATCCAGATTGATAATGCCGCTGCTGCCGTCCACAGTCCAGTTGCCACGATTCTGTCCGCCCTGCAGACTTACTCCCAGGGATTCGGTGGCATCAACATCCACGTCTATGACCGCCGCATGCAGTTCAACCATCCTCACCGGCACATCGATCTCGTCAATGACATTCTGATAAAAAGGCATTCTGTACTTGTAGTCATAAATCAGAAGCGCGTTGAGTCTCTCGTCGGCAATGATGTTGGCGGTAAATCCGCTGGACTGGGTTTCGGACACCGAGCCGCTGGCCGAGGAGGCCGGAGGGGACGATCCGCCGGAGGATTGGGATGCCGAAAGACCGGTTCCGCGAAGCCCGGTCATCACCTGACTTTTAGTTGAAACGGTCATGCTTCTGGCCGCAGGCTCGCTTCCTGAAACCATTCTCTGCAGCAGCGATGCGACTCCAGGAATGACGATGGTTTTGGAATTGGTGGAGATGGTGGTGTCGTTGACCTTGGCATGCTTCAGTTTGAAAACCTGCATGATCAGATCGTTTTCCTGTCCCTGATCGAAACTGCGGGCTACCGTCACCACGTCGTTCACGTAGGATTCCGGTCCCTGAATGATAAGCATGCCGTTGGGATCGACCGTAAGCGGCAGATCCTCGGACAGAACATGAGCGTTGCGCAGGGATCTGACAAGCGAAGAGCAGTCGATGGCCGACGGCTTGTAAATGGACTGGGACCACTCGCTGTCATGGTAGAAATTGATTATGTTTCCCACCACGTAATACTTCACGCCGAAAGCGGAATTGAGCACCTCAAGAAAATCCTTGGGTTTCATATTGTCAAATCTTCCGCTCATGTTTCCGTGTATAACCGGAGACACCTTGGCGTTGTATCCCTGACTGCGGGCAAAATCAAAAAGAACAGAACTCAGTTCCTCGTTTTCCGAGTAGTGACTGTACTGCTGATTAAACGCCCATGAGGGCTCAACTGAAGCCAGCAGCATCGCCAGAGTTATACCTCTGACAGATCTGCAGCAAGATTCTAAAAACATAAAAAGACCAAAAAAATCTGCTCAAAACCCACCGGACAGAACAGCAGGATACGTATCTTAGCAGTTTAACAAACCGATATGTCAATTATACATTAAAACGGGCATAATTGGCCGTGCCCGCATGATTGAATATCCGCCTCTACTGAACCGCGGCGTCAAGGCACGCCGTTACTATTCACACCCCCGGGGACAGCCTCCCCGGATGGGCATAGCACCAGCCAATACACCTCACACGCAACAACCCTGTCTACTACCCTAAAATACCCAAAAAATGTGATACAAGGATCAAATTTGAAAAATAATTT
>JAFURY010000174.1 GCA_017480795.1 Succinivibrionaceae bacterium | reverse complement strand
CTTTTTTCATAGAAGTTTGTTTAAATCACCATTCATTTTAATTGTTCAGATCTCGTTTTCCAATATCGGACTCAGCCTCCAAAATCTGGCTGTACAAGATCTGAACAGATTTTTTTTTCCAACAAGATTTTGCTCAGACCCTAATAAATAATTAGTTAAATCTTAGCACGCCACATCATTGAATGCGTAATAACGATCAAGGTTGGAATGAAGGTAAACCACACATGAAAAAGCATTTATACCCAATTTTGCTGCTTTCCTGTTGCATTGCCAGCTGTTCCTCCACGCCAAAGGCCGATCTGGGAAACATTGATGACGAGAAGAATCAGCTTGTCAGCCAGTGGGCCGCTCATTCGCAGTCAGAGAAACTCAAGCGCTTCTACAAAATCATCAGGACCGAATACGGCTATGTCCAGCCTCGAAACAAAACAGAGCCATGCAAGGCGCCTGTACTGAGATATCCGGGCTTCACGGATTCGGACCATGCCTACTTCTGGGACGGAGCATGCAGGGGAGGCTTCGCCACCGGACTTGGTAGGCTGATTGCAAGAAGCGTCGCGGATCACGTGGAAATCATCCTGGATCTGCCCCAGGGCAGCATTCCCGGAGACTATCTGTACTGGCTGAGAGATTACATGGGCAATCATACGGAGTACGGCATTGACTACGCCTCCGGGGAATCAAAGGTGTTCAAGGAGCGTATCGAAACCGCGCCCCTGAACATATCTTCGGTGCTGAGCTCCACCGCCGCCGAGGGCGACTACGGCATTGGCAATTTCAAGGATCTGGTCAAAGGCGAACGCACAACTGAAATGTTTTCGAATCCGAAGTACAGCTACAAAAAAGCCGTCAGCGCCGATCCTTCGGATCCGGTGGCGTATACCCTGTCCGCCACCAATTTCAAAACCGGCCAGGAACTGGGCGCCGTCGGGGTATGGTACAAGGACGGAAGCCATGATGCACGCCTTGCCGGCGGCAGCGAGAAGGTGTCGGTTCCTGACAGCTACTTCTACGACATGAACATGACGCTGAACCTTATTCCGCAGCGCCTCGTCGATGCCATGACCTACGTCCAGAAGGCCAAGCGGCTCTACGAAACCTACGCCCAGAGTGCATGCGCCAGAAATTCCACAGACGAAATTCTTCCAGATCTCTACTATCAGATCTGCACCTATGATCTGCGGTTCAGAGATCGCGCTGCCCAGCTTGAACAGAAAATCGAAGGAGATCGCAGGGCGGGACTTGATCCGGAGATTCAGCAGAGACTGATCAAGGCAAAGGGATCCGAGGCGGCCTCTTCCGGAAAGAGAGTCAAAGCGGCCGAGGAGCATGCCAGAGCCATTGACAACTCGAATCTCAACCTTAACCTGCCGGCGCAGATCCTGTGCTCTAATTTCGGGCACGGAATAACCATCTGCTCAAGTTTCTGACGACGGCGACGGGAGTGATAACGCAGGCGCTGGAGCAGGTGCGGACGCATCCGCTGTCGCAGGTTAACGTGCAGCCATAAGCGCCAGCGACGGTTCTTAACCCGCCGGCTCGCTTGTTGTCGGCTTCTTTCGGCGCAGGCGGCATTAGCCGGTGATGCATTGTCCTTGCCTTGCCTTGCCTAGCCTTGCTTTGCTTTGCTTTTCTTTGCTTT
>JAFURY010000120.1 GCA_017480795.1 Succinivibrionaceae bacterium | reverse complement strand
CAGGGGCAGCGGGATCTTCGGCAGATCCGGAAGAGGAAGGAATGTTGATTTGCCGTTATTGAGGCGTTCATAGGTGTTTTTCATGGCCGAGCCTCCGTTTTTTCTGAATGTCGCTTTTCCGTTCATTTTCTTCTCCTTATCCTTAATTTTTCCCTGGTTTGTCAGCAGGCAGGCAACGTGCCTGTCTCCTTTTCCGGTTGCCTGTGTTTTTACCTTTTTCTTAAGATTGCGATAATAATTGCGGTAAGCATTATCGTTTCCTCCTTCTGGTAGTGTTTTGTCATTTCCAAAGATTCGAAATTCTGTCACCTGGCGGCCAGCGGCTTGTCCATGACGGTGTCAAGCATCCGGTCAAAGATTTTCTTTACATTGAAGCCGTACTTCGCCGAGTAGCACAAAGGTCTGTTGATCTCAAGGCCTGTGGACTCGTTGAGCCTGTTCATTACCGATAACGACTTCTCTTCCAGAAACTCCTGCAGAGCGGGAGAGGCTTTGTTTCTGCGCTTGTTGAACACATGCTCGTGGGTATGCATGGCGCAGTCGGCCTGGTTCACGAAGACCAGAAGCTTTCTGGAACCAATCTGCTTCTTCAGTTTTCCGTTGAGAAGCTTGAAGGAGGTGCCCATTTCCCGGGAAGAACCGTCCACAATTAGAACCACCAGATCGATCAGTGGTGAAGCATTGCCGTTTGCATTGCTTTTCTTGACTGCAAGCAGCTTCAGAATTTCAATTTCGTACCTCTCGTCCTTCTCAATGCTGTCGCCAAGGCCTGGAGTGTCCCATAGCTTGATGTCGGAGCTCAGATTGTACCTTCTGATGGTAGCCGTTTCCGGATCTGCACCGTTGCCGATGCCTGAGACGCGAGCTGTGATGAGGGAATTCACAGTGGAGGATTTGCCGGCTCCGGTGGCGCCGATGAAAAGGATGTCAATGCGCTCTTTGCCGGAGGCTCGCAGATATTCGGTTACTTCCTCACGGCGGTAGTGGGAGTAGACAATGCGGTTCATTGGCTTCGATCTGTTCATTATCATCTGGCTCATTTTCCTGTCCCCCATTTTATAGCACGCTCCGAATTAGCTTTGTTGTTTTGTATATATCAATATTCGTGCCAAATTGTAGATATTTCGAAAATTCCTTTTGTAGGACCGTAAACTTACTTGTGCATCTGGTTGTTGGTTGATATTATTATTATATTAATAATAAATATTATTAAGTTGTAAAATAAGTTGTCACGCTTGAGACTTGATGATTTGATTCAGACGGGCGCCGTAAATCTGATACGTCTTATTGCAGAAGGCACGACCGTTTGAGGAGGAATGCCTGTTTGAACCACAGGCGATCCGCATGTCGTCGCGTCAGTTTTTCAAATTCGGATCTGTGTCCGTTTCTGCTTTCATTTTGTTGATCCCATCTTTGTTTTTTTGAAGCCGGGTGTGAAACAATGATGCCAGTGATAATGGGGTCGTGCCGCCTGACGGCGACATGTTCGCGGCGGAAAGCGGAAGCTGATCAGGCGGAGTTCGTCACTTTGTTTACATGGCTGCTGAAATACGTTTTTTATCTGCCTGTCAGACTGCTGGTTAGGTCCAGATCCATACCTGCGGATCCGATTTACGATCTGAAGATCGACCCCGGCAAGCCGGTGGTCTACATTCTCAAAACCAATTCCATCAGCGATCTTCTGGCGCTGCATTTCCACAGCCGCGCCCTTTCTCTGCCGTCCCCCTTCAAGCCTCTGGCGCTCAACGGCAGATCGGTTCCCCGCTATCTGTTTCTCTACAAGACCCCCTGGTTCTCAAACCGCGGGGCGGTGAAGCGCCCCAACTGCTACCGCGTTTTCAGAATGTGGCTCAGCGTGCAGTTCGAGCATCCGAATCTGGCCATCCAGCTCATCGCCGTGCCGTCGGTGTGGAACCGCAGTCCCGGAGTGAAGGGCGACAGCGGCGACCGGGTGGTGAAGGGGCAGCTTAAAATCACCAGCGCATGGAACCGGATGAAGAACATCATCACCCGGGGACGCTACCACACCCTTTTCATATCCCAGCCGGTGCTGCTCGCCGATCTGTGCACCCGGGTGGATTTCTCCGACGAGGAGCGGGCCGCCAGAGTCCTTGAGAAGCTGGCGCGGCTTCATTTCTACCGCACGGTGAACTCCTCCCACGGTCCCAAGCTCCCTCAGCGCGCCGATCTGGTGCGGGAAATGCTGGCAAGCGCCAGCCTGCGGAAGCTTATCGCCGAGGCCGAGGATCCGGAGGCCTGCCGGCAGGAGGTGCGCAAGATCATCGACGAGATCGCCGCCGACATATCCTATGATCTGCTGACCCGGGTCAACGGCTTCATGAAGATCATCTGGGACCGTCTCTACAGGGGCATCACCCAGGCCGGAGACGAGGTGGTGCGGCAGATGGCCAACAGCGGCCACGAAATCGTCTATATCCCCTGCCACCGCAGCCACATGGACTATCTGCTGCTGCAGTACGTGATCTTCAATTCCGGTCTAATGCCCCCTCATGTGGCATCGGGCATCAATCTGAACTTCTTCCCCTTCGGCCCCTTCATCCGCCGCTGCGGCGCCTTCTTTCTGCGCCGGCGCTTCAAGGGGGATCGGGTCTACACGGCGGTTTTCAGGGAGTACGTGGCCTATCTCTGCTCCCACGGCTACTCCATCGAATTCTTCATCGAGGGCACCCGCTCCCGTTCGGGGCGCATGCTTCATCCCCGCACCGGCATGCTCTCCATGCTGGTGCAGACCCAGCTGCGGGATCTGAGCCGGCCCGTCACCATCGTGCCGGTCTATCTTTCCTACGAGCATGTCATGGAGGTGGGCTCCTACACCAAGGAAATGCGGGGAGTGAAGAAGCAGGCGGAAAACGTGTGGCAGATCCTGAGCATTTTCAAGAAGCTCAGGAACTACGGGCGCGGCTACGTGGGCTTCGGGGAGCCGGTGAGCATTCCGAAGTTCCTTGACGCTGCGGCGCCGGACTGGCGATCCTCCCTGGATCCCACCGGCTCGGCCCGGCCCGCCTGGCTTTACGGCGCCGTCTCCGACATGGCCCGGCGCATCATGCTGAACATGAACGATTCGGCGGCCCTCAACGGCGTGAATCTCTGCGCCCTGGTGCTGCTGTCCTGCAAGGGCTACACCGTGGAAACCTCCCGGCTGTGCTCCGTCATCGGCCTCATCACCGACACGCTGAAGCTCTCCCCGGCCAACAAGTACGCCCAGGTGCCCTACGACACGCCGGAGGAGCTGCTGCGCCAGGCCCTTTCCCTGAGAAAATTCTCGGTGGTGGAGGAGCGGGGAGAGGAAACCATCTCCCTGCTGCACCGGCAGTATCTCCAGCTGACCTACTACCGCAACAACATTCTGCACCTGTTCGTGCTGCAGTCCTTCATCCTCAAGATCATCAAGCTTTCCTCAAGGCTGGCCTACGACGAGCTGCTGCGCTACGTGGAGACGGTGTTCGATCTCCTGGACAGCGAAATATACCTGCCGGTGAGACGGGAGAACCTGGAGCCGTACGTGAAGCGCGTTCTCAGGGCCTTCGTCCGCCTGCAGCTGATCTCCAACATCAACAACTGCTACGAGATCAAGCGCGACATGGCCGAGGAGATCAAGATCATGAGCGCCATCGCCAACGAGACTTTGCTGCGCTACGGCGTGTTCTTCACCATCGTCAACGCCAACAGCATCATCGCCTACGACGATCTGGAGGAAATGTGGAAAAAGTCCCTTTCCCGGATCTGCTTCGACTCCCACATGATCCTGGCGCCGGAGTTCAGCAACCCTGAAACCCTGAAGTGGCTCATCGCCTGCATGGAGGAGAAGGGGCTGGCCCGGCAGATGGAGCTGGACGGGCCTATCAGCTTCGACATTCAGGCCATGACCCCCATCAGCGAACTGGTCATCGCCATCTGCACCGCGGACATCAGAACCAAGATCCCCACCCAGTATTTCGACATGGACGTGGAGCTGGAATAGACGTCGTCCCGCAAGCACCCCGCGGCTTTTTCCCGCCGCCGGTTTCATAAATTCCGCCAATGGGGCTATAATGTTTTCTGCTTTTTCGAACTGGTATCAACTGACGAACGGGAGATGACCCCATGCTGAAAAAACTGCTGCCGCTGGCTCTGATCTGGGCCGTCGCCGGAACCGCCTGGGCCTCGGGACACAAGGCCGAGGACGAGGCTCCGCCTCCGAGCAACATCAGCTATTTCGAGCTTGCTCCCGAAATCATCACCAACTACGCCACTCCCGGCAACCGCATCGGCTACGTGCGGGTGAAGGTTCAGATCATGGTGGACAGCCCGGCGGATCTCGAGGTGGTGCAGTACAACGCGGCGGTGCTGCGGGACATCGTCATCACGTCCATTTACAGCAAGGATCTTTCCGTCATTTCCTCCCCGGTGGGCCGGGACAGCATCGTCAACGAGTGCAAAAGCCGCATGGACGCCTTTTTCCAGGATCGGGAGGGGCGGAGGCTGATCCGCGAGGTGCTGTTCACCAATTTCATTTTCCAGTAGAGCCTCCGCCTTTTGCCGGATCACAAGAGCCAGCATATCGTGCGTATCTGCATTCTCAGACTTTCCGCCATCGGCGACTGCATCAATGCGGCCGGGGCTGTGTGCGCCCTGAAGCGGCATCTTCCCGATGCCGAGATTTCCTGGATTGTTTCGCCGGCCTCGGCCTCGCTTCTTCAGGAGATCCTGCCGGATGTGGAGTATGTGATCTGCCACGGCAAGGGCGCAAAGGGCTTTTTCGAGCTGAAAAGACTGCTGAAGGGCCGGCGCTTTGACTATCTGCTGTCCATGCAGTACGCCCTGAGCGCCTCCATCGCATCTCTTGCCGTGAAAGCCGATGTGAAAATCGGTTTTGATCGGGAGCGCAGCCTTGAAATGCAGCGGCTGTTCGTTGATCGCCGGATTGAGCCGCCCCGGGGGCGGCACGTGGCCGACGGCTTTGCCGCCTTCGCCTCGGCGGTGTGCGGAGAGGAAATCAGACCAATCTGGAATTTTCATCTTGCCGACAGCCTCCTTGAAAGCGCAAGAGCTTTGCTGAGCGGGAACGGCTGCCGCGGCGGTTTTGCGGTGCTGGCGCCCTGCACCAGCAAGCTTGCCAAAAACTGGCCTCTGGACACCTTTCTTGAAACCGCGGCCTATCTGACGGAGCATGGCATCACCCCGGTGATGATCGGCGGGAAATCCCACGAGGAAGGCCGTTATGCCGGATTGCTGCTTGAGAAGGTTCCAGGGGCGGTGTCTCTTGCCGGTCGCACCTCCCTGGCTCAGTGCATGGCCTGCGTAAGGCTGGCTGATCTTGTGATCTCGGCGGACACCGCGGCGGCGCATATGGCCTCGGCCATGGAGGTGCCGGTGATAGGACTGTACGCCACACACGATCCGGCCCGTGTGGGACCGTATCTTGATCAGAGATTCTGCGTCAGCGTCTACGAGGAGCTGGCGCGGCAGGAATACGGCAGGGATCCTTCCCAGTTGCCGTGGCGTACCCGGGTCAGGATCCCCGGCGCCATGGAGAAGATCGCCTTTGACATGATAAGAGCCCGCATCGACGAAATCCTTGACGGCCGGGACCGGGCGGGGAACGCATGAGCGCCGGAATGTTCGCGGACGGCTTGACAAGGCTGCTGGAGATGGCGTGGATGGCGAGTCGGCAGGTGGCTGCCGAGATTGCGGATCGGCCGGAGAATGCCGCGATGATTGGTCGACGGGATGATGTCGGGATGTCAGGTCGGCGCGTGGCTGCAGCGATGACGATTCGACAGGAGAGTGGCAGGATGGCGATTCGGCGGAATGATGAATCGGCGGGAGGTCGAGGACTTGTCTGAAAACCTTGATGCCGAACGCGCTGCAGGCGGGTCCGGACGGGAGAAGCTTGATGTGCTGGGGTTGCGCTGTCCCGAGCCTCTTATGCTGATCCGCAAGAAAATGCGGGAGATTGAAATCGGATCGGAGCTTGAGATCGTGGCCGACGATCCGGCGACGCTCCGGGATGTGCCGAATCTCTGCCAGCATCTGGGATACACTTTGGTGAGCGGAGGCGATGCTGACGCCGCGCCCTATGTGTTCGTGGTGCGCAAGTGACATTCCGAGGTATTGAATTCGTGGTTGCCGCGCGGACGATCCCGGCGGCAGCCATGCGGGTGATCCCGGCGGACGCTGCGCTGTGCGGGCGGCGACTTGAATAACCTGCCACTGCGGGCGTGGCGTCTGGCGGTGAGCGGCGGTGGCGGCAGCAGCAGCAGCAGGTGTGTTTTGCGGGAGTGGTTTTAACTCTCAGTTGCAGGATCGCAGGTAGAGTCCAGCCGGCAGGACGGTTTCAACTTTCAGGCATGGTCATGCCGGCGGCGCTTTAACTCTCGCAGGATTCTGCCGGTGCTGAGGATCCTAGCGGCGCGGCGCTCGGCGCTTTCTTTGCGATATCCTGCTTTTCCGATTGATAACGACAGGAGAACGATTTTATGAACGTGGTGCTGTTCCAGCCGGAGATCCCCGCCAATACCGGCAATATCATCCGGCTCTGCGCCAATACCGGATCCACCCTCTCTCTGATCAGTCCTCTGGGCTTTGTGCTGGACGATCGGAGACTTCTGAGAGCCGGGCTTGACTATCACGAATTCGTGAACATCAGAGCCTATGACAGTCTGAAGGAGTGCCTTGAGGCGATGCCTTCGGGCGCGCGGGTGTACGCAGCCACCTCCAAGGGTCATGCCTATCCCGAGGCCGCCCGGTTCGGACCGGACGACGTGCTGGTGTTCGGCCGGGAAACCACCGGACTGCCAGATGACTTTGTGGCCTCGCTTCCCGAGGAGTGCCGGATCAGAATACCCATGGTTCCGGGGAGCCGCTGCTACAATCTGGCCAATTCGGTGGCCATCATGCTTTACGAGGCATGGCGGCAGAACGGGTTTGCAGGATGCCGGGAGAACTAGAGGAACTTCAATATATCCAAATTCCCATATCCAAAAATTTCATCTCTGGATATACCCTTCCGCCTGGAGTTATCATATTTCTGCGAGGTGGATTGAAATCATATGGTGTGTTTGTGGGGGCGCTATAAAGCGATATTAAGTCATTTATAGAAGCTGAGCCAAATGTTCTGGTTATTCGTATCGTGGTAGTTGTTGGGGGACTAATCTTTCGTATACCCTGAGTGAAGAAATCATCATAGGCAGGCACACAACCTAATGTTCCCAAAAGAACCTTTGATACTAAAATAGGACTGACAGGGTTATTACTTGTTACAGGAGTTGGTGGAAAGGTTAGACTACTGCCTGTAATAAAAACTACATAATTTCGAATATTATTGAAGTGATTTGAAATGAAGTTTACTAAACCATTCGTTTTATCAAAGAGTAGATCTATATTTGTTTGCTTTTGAACGGCGTTTAGTGTTGACCAATCAATGCCAAATAAAGATTGGTATACAAACGTACCAGAACTAGGGTCGATGCACAATATTTTATCAACAATCGGTATGAGAGCCTTATAATCAACCTGCAATAGAAATGAAGATCCTCTATACATTCCCCAACTGGCAAGAAAATATGCAAGGTGCAATGCCAGATAGTCTTTAAGCTGCAGGGTAACGGTTGCTGTTGCTGTTGCTGTTGCTGTTGGAGCAAAAACATTGCCAAAGGCATCATAGCAGTGATCCCACGATAAAAATCTATGGTAGACATTACCAGGTGTTACGGACGTGCTAAATGATTTTGGTACTGCTGAGTAGATTTTACGGTCTGAGGTTAGTGCAGTAGGTGCAGCAGCCGAAGCAGTTGGAGTAGGACTAGGAGGTGGGTATGGGTATGGGTATGTATGACTCAAGTTATAAAGGTATTCTGCATTTTCTTTAATTCTCTGAAATGGCATAAAATATCTCCTAAATTGAACCTGTCCTCCATTTTGTTACTAATCGTTTTTTTTTGTGTGTAAAACCTCACATATTGGTAACATCTTCAGTGATAGTTGTCACACGATTTGATATTCATGCTTTTGCTGTGTCTGAATGTCTGAAGAACTGGTCCTGGATGAGCCGAGGAACTGCGTATGCTGACACCGGCCGGCTGAAATTCCGGATGCTATAAAGAAAACCAGGAGAACAGTTTGAACTGTTCTCCTGGGCAGTTTGTGTTGCTGCGAAGCTTGCGTTTCCGGTTCTGCCTAAAGCAGGCTGTTGAGATCTTTGGCCAGGTTGTTCTTCAGATCCTTCTTGCCGCCCAACTTCTTGAGCACCTTTTTCGCTTCAGCTTTCACGCTTTCGTTTGAACTTAAAATTTCTGCCATGGCCTTGGCTGCCGACACGGAATCGGTAATGCTTTCGTCGTTGCAGAGATCCTTCAGCAACTGGTTTATATTGCCGCACTTCCAGTTTTTGCTCAGTTTCCCTGCAGTTTTATCCTGCTCGAGCTGTGTCTGCGCATCCGGATGGCACAAAACAAAGGTGTGAAGCCTTATCATGTCTCCGTCCGCAAGGTAGGTCTGATAGCCGCTGGCTGCCGCCTGCTTCTGCTCCTCGGCCTTTTTCTGCTCTGCGATTTTCGCCTGCTCCTTTTGCTTTTCCTTTTCCATGATTTTCTGTCTTTCCGCCATTACGGTTTCAATATTTTTGGCGTTCTCTTTTTCCGCTGAGAAACTTGCTGCCGCATTGCCGGTCTTTTTGCCGTCATCATGGTGTCCAGGATTTTGGGAAGCGGTTGACTTGTTGGTGTAGTCCCGTTTGATACTTGTAAATTCGTCAGGGAATTCGTTGTATACTTTCTCCTTCAGAGTGGCAGTATCCTCCGTTGCGTTCCTGAGAAACGTGGTCATTATTCTGGATTTTAGCCATTTTCCGTTCTGGATTGTGTACTCCTCTGGTTTGGCAAACGGATAGTTGAAGTTCATGAGCTCCTCAAACTTCCTGAGGCATACCGGCATAATCTCATCCGGAGAGCAGCCCAGCGCTTCAACCTTTCCTCCATCCTGCAGATATGGCGGCAGCACTATGTCATCAGGTCTTATCCTGAACCGGACGGCACCGGCTCCCATCGGTCTTGCGTGACCGAGACTGTGGAAGTGCTTGCCGCTTGCGGAAGCCTCGCCTTCGCCGAAGGTCATGACCCACAATAGCGCCCCAAGCTCCTCAGGCTTCAGATTGTGAAAAACCACGGTTCCTCTGAAGGTGGAGTCCTTCTGCGCAAAGTCGATGGCTGTTCTGACTTTTTCATTATCGTTCGGGAATTTCGGATCGGCCAGCTCAAAGTTCTGTCTGATCTTGTACATCTTGCGACCGGCGATGATGCTGTTTTCCTCGTAAGGCTTTTTGAAGTCAAACATGCCCAGGTATTCCGGATAGAAGGTTGGCTTCGGTTCACCCAGCACATACTGCCTGGTCTCTATTTTCGGAATGCCGACGGAGCGGACATCGGAAAAGCCAATCCGGCTGCCGGCGGCGTTGCTTTCATCGTTTCCGCTGATGTGACCAAACATGAGGTCAGGCAGATCCGGCGCTTCCGGCGCAAGGTCTCTGCTGCTGTCTTTTATCATGTCGCCGATGGATTTGGAGTGAACCTTACGCATTATCTGGCAGAAACCAAGCGCATCGCTGTTTCCTCTCTGATCCTTCAGATACCATATCGGAAATCCGTAATTCTGATGCATGTGGCTGTGATAGAAATTGTACAGATTGTCCTCTTTGCCTCCGTCGCTGTCCGCCTTGATAGGAGGAAGAGAATCGTTGAGATCGCGTATGAGTTCCGTATTTTCAAGCGGTTGCCAGTTCTGTTGGTTTTTCAGTTGCTCCTCGTCATTCACATACATGAAGTAGTCTGTGAATTTGTTGGCTTTGCCACTGCCCTTATTGGAGATGTTCTCGTTCATGAACATGAACATGCCAGGATAGCGGTGTTTCTCATCCGGTTTGAGGCTTACGCTTTTCACCTCCATCCAGGTGGTGGCTACTCTTTCCGACTCCGGCTTTTTCATCTGCTGGGCGCTGTATCCGCTTTCCTGTTTCAGCTCGGCATACAGCAACGGCATCGGCAATGGCACGGGACTGTTTTCGTTGAATGCAGGGCAGTATTTTGTGTAAAGCAGCTTAAATTTTTCGCTGGCCGAGGCTTTCGAAACGTTGCTTCCAAGAATCCCCATCAGATCCGCCTCGTTCACCGAGGCACATGACGGTTTGTCGCCGATTCTGGTGCTGGTTCTGAAATACTCCCAGAGTCCTTCTGATGAGGCTTTCGGACGGATGAAGACCGGCAGCAGATCGTAATTGCTGCTCTCTCCCTTGACCTCGCCGATTTCCAGTCTGAAGGCGTGCTTGCGATCGTGGAAAAACTGCAGTCTGCCGAAGGAAACGATTTCTAGCGCGGTGCGGAGCATGCCCTTGATGCTACTGCCGGGGATCACCAGATGACCGGCGGCATCCTTTTCCCAGATCAGGTGCTTGGCTCCTTTTTCTCCTGTAACGGAGGCGTGACCCACGCATATCGGAGAATTGTTGGTGATTTCAAAATTTATCCGTCCCGACAGACCGTCCTGAAACGGAACATCGTGGGAGGTGTCTTCGGCCCAGGACGGATGAAAGACCCAGGAGGAGAGCGGGATGAAAGTGTACGGAACCGTTATTTGCGGTACTGAGTTCGCGGTGGCGGCCGCACTCTGCTTTTTGCCGTTGTTGTTCATGTTCATTCCTCCTCTTCAAATCCGGTAAACTGCTGCACATACGGAACGATCCGTCCGCGCTCGGTGTCGCTGGGCCGGTACCACAGCGTGTAGACTATTCTGCGCGACAGTCTGTCCCGGGATGCGATGTCCTGTCTTACGCAGATGCTCTGGGTTCTGCAAGGAAGCTTCTGTCCGCCTTCCGATCCGTCGTTTTCATATACGGCAAGAGCGAAATGCCCGGTGCCGGTTCTTTTGACTCTTACGGTGGTCTGTTTCTTTGCGGAATAGAATTCGGCCTCCTGCAGCTTCAGCAGCGAAGCCGCATCAAGCGCCGATGGCGCCTGGTTTCTGACAATGCGGTCGGAGAACATGATCCATGATACAGGAGCATCATCGGCCTTCAGGAACAGCATCAGTTTTTCCTGAAGTTCTTTTTCCGAATTCACAATGCCGTTTTCGGCAATTTTCAGGCTTCCCAGGGAAAACTTCCTGGCAGAGCCACGCAGCAGAGTGTTCACCCCGTCCACCAGTTCCTTCATGTTTATGCTGTTTGCAGATCCGCTCATGCCTGTTTATCCTCCTTTCTTTCGTAGAAAACCGCAGTGTCGCGGCCCGAGCCTGCGCAGATGTTGAGAAATCCGTTCTTCAGATCATAGATGGTGTCGTCCAAGGCCTTCATGATTTCAGAATCGTCATGGAGGTTTTCTTGTCGCAGCTCCAGCCATTTCCGGCTGAGTCCTATGCGCACTCTGAAGGACGGATCCACCAGCCTCGCCTGGCCGAACAGAGCAGACGGCATGACGCCTCCGGTGTATCTGTCGATTTTGTTGTGCATTCTGTTTACAATGCTGGCGCAGTCCACCACCGCATCGCTGACCTTCAGCGCTCCTGCCTGCATCCGGTCGTGATTTGTTGGATCATTTCGTCCAAACAGATCGTAGAAGGGTTCGAATTCCTCAGGCGGCTCTTTGTTTTCCAGAATTCTGTTAATAAGATCCTGCGGACTTTCTCCATTTTGAGTGATGACGTTCGTTGCGAACCACTTTTTGCGCCGCAGGAAGTGATACATGGTGCGATGGGCGATGATGCCCTTGATGGTGCTGCCGGGCACAATGAACTCGCTGACTTTGCGAGTGAAATCATTGCCGTTCCATTCAAGTCTGGTGTCGGTGAAGCAGCGCTGGATATTGCGATCCTCGAATTTGAGACCCTTTTCGTATTCCAGCAGTTCTATTTCCTTGACGCCGTTGCTGCCAACGATGGTCAGACCGCTGGTGTTCCGTCCGGTGCCAAGGCGCATGGTCCCTTCCGAGGCCAGTGTGAACTCCCAGGTTCTTCCTGCCTCCGGTTCGTTTTCCGCGATCAGGTTTGCTTCCTCACCGATGCTGATCTGACGTTTCAGCACAAAGCCGCGGATGGCCTGGGCCAGTTCGTTCGGCCTGTTCGCATAATCCTTCAGATCAAATTCCTGCTGCCGGCAGCTGATGACCTTGAATGCGCCTAGTCCGTTGGCGGTTTTTGAGCCCATGACAAAACTGTCGGAGGCGATCTTTGACAGAATGTAGCGGCAGGTTTCGATATCATCCCGGTCATCCAGTTCGAACTTGACGTCAAAGGCGAACCTCAGTCCCTTCGGCAGCGTCTTGCTTTTGAAAAGACCGCGGTTGTGGTTCGCCTTTCTGGCATTGATGCGGCAGCCGGGGCGTTCGTAATCCCGATCCGCGGAGCCGGAAACCAGATCGTAGACTGGATCCTCTTTGTCGCAGAGCGCCCTGAAGGAAATGTCCTCCTTGCCGCTTCCCGGAAGTTTTGAATGGCTGTTCAGCAGAAGTCCGTCGGATACGATTACCCTGGAGGCCATACGCTCATTGGCGTTGCCGGATCTTATGGAGCCGAACCATCTGTCTGGTCTGATGGGGTTTATGCCGGTGGCATCGATATCCGTCACTGCATTTCGCCATACTCCCGCCACCGCGGTCGCCGGCAGGTAGGGAAGTCCGTTCCAGTCTCTTGCCAGGGCGTTGTTGGAAAGCTGATCACGTCTGCCTGAATAGATTGCCAAAGGAGAAGTTGTTTCAACGGCAATTCGTGCAAGTACAATTACGCTCATTTGTTGTTTTCTCCTGTTGCTTCAATTCTGCTCATCATTTCGTCAGCCTTGCTCTGGAGTGTTTCCAGATCGGAAAGATCGTACTGTCTGAGCACGTCAAAGAGGGACTCCAGAGTTCCGTTGTCGGCGTTTTCAACAAGCTTGCCGAACTCCTCGGCGAAGCTGGTGTTCACATTGCCCTTGTAGGCGAAATGGATGTCCCAGGTGTAACGGCTGGAATCGCGCTGCTTTTCCTCCTTCAACTTCTGGGCGATTCTGCTCTGAACCTGGTCTCCTGAACTTATTATGCTGCAAAGCTCGCCCCACTGGCTGTTGGTCGGACCGTAGTTCTGTCCGCCTTTAATCTCCTGACCATACTGATCCTTGTCAAGGGCGCAGGCGGATGCGCGGGCTGCGGTATACAGATCAACGATTTGATGCAGCATGTCGCCTGCCTTCCGATCCGAGTTTTCCTTTTCGCTGCGCCTGCCGCACCTGATCTTGAGGTAGTGCTCAAGATAGCCGTATTCTTCGGCGTGCTCGTCGTTGTTTTGGGTCTTGCAGACGGAGTCCTCAATGGTCAGATCCTCAAACAGATGCAGATGCTCTGTGATATTCGGTCTTGACAGCCAGGACGGATTCGCCATCACTCTGCCAAGTCCCTGATGGCGCGAAAGGCCGACGCCTTCCCGGGCGATCCTCTTCAGCTCCTCCTCCGGCAGCGACTGGATCAAATCAAAGCAGATGACGCTTCCGCGCTTGATCAGGCATTTTTCGCTGTCGTAGCCGTTTCTTTTGCGGTTGAAGAGACGAACGCGGGCGGTACGGATGAAGGACTGCTCAGGATTGTAGGTGATGTCTGCGCCGTATTTTCCCTTGATCCACAGGTTTGACCCCTGAGGCGTGAAGGTTCCTGATGCGGTGGCAAGATCGATGAACTCGACATCGCTGAGACACCACAGAAAGAGTTTGTTGTCCTTTGGCGAGGAAAATTTTCCGGTCAGTATGCTTTCCAGCTTTTTCGCCTCGCTTTCTGGCAGAAGGCTCAGCTGCGCCCGTCCGAACTCGCTGGAGCGGCATTTGCCCAGACGGATTTCGGAATTCAGAAAATCCTTTATCTCCTCGTCCCTGATGGTTCCATCCGGGATATCGATGCTGCCCCAGAAAACCGTGCCGGCATCGATGTGATTGATGGTGAAAAGCTGGTTTTCCTTTGCGCTTTGGGTGTTGGCGTCAATTGCGGTTTTGGTGGAGGAGTGACGGGTGACCGAATACTTTCTGCCGTCGGCCATGAGATATCCTGATCTGACCTGCTTCAGCTGCTTCTTGCCAGGCTCTCCGGCGACCAGATTTATATAGCCGCATTTCTCCTCGTCGGCGCCCTTTTCGTAGTGCAGGCAGCTTGGGGCCGGCAGAACCACATGAAGTCCGTTTTCCCGGTTCAGCGGAAGCGCGTTGGAAAACACCGCCTCGTTGTTCTGAAAAACGCGGTCAAGCGCAGTCTCGTCAATGTTGCCTCTGCGATAAAGCCTGCAGGCCAGAGCTCCCGCGATGGCGCTGCCCGGGATGTGATCCAAACAGACCTGGCTGTAATCGCTGCTGTGGCTGGCGCTTAATGATACGGCGTCGGTAAGTGTTGCCAGATAATAGTATCGCTGTGACATTTAAACCTCCTTCATTTCCCAAAGGCAGCGACCGAAGCCCCGGCGGCGCTTTCCGCCGATTTCTGTAACCAGAGAGGATACCGCCGCAAAGATGCCGGCGATTTCCTTCAGCTCCTCTGCGCTGAGGTCAAGTCCGGTATCTCCGGTCTTTTCGTATGGCGGATCTAGAGTGACCTCGGCATGAAGGTGCATCGGAACCGCCACTTCCACGGTTCTCAGACTCTTTTCCTCTGCGACTCCCCTGTCACTGTTGATTTTTGTGCTCTGAACGGTGGTGAAGAGAAACTCCTGCTGCTCTTTGTCAATTCTGTCCTTCAGAGATTGCGGCAGGACGGCGCTTGAGAAGTGGATCAGGCCTTCGGCGTGCAGTTCGTCATCGGAAAAGCCGTCCTTGGTGCCGTCATGGCCGAAAATCGTTTGAATCAACTGGTTTGCAAACTCGGCGCTTTCCAGTCCGTTTCTGTTGAATTTGTCGAACCAGCCTGAATTCGCCGCGGTGCGGAATGCCTCCCGGAACACGCCTTTGAGGGATTTGCCGGGGACGTAAGGAAAGCCTTTCTCGTCTCTCTGCGTCAGCTGATCGCTGTATGCTCCGACCTCCGAGCCGGTGCCGATGAACCAGTAGCCCAGGAAATTAACCGTCAGATCGTAGGTTTTCAAGTTGCTGGTCATTATTCGTTCTCCTCGCAGTTGTCAGTTGGGTACCGCTCTGCGTTGCTGTCTGGTTCGTATTTGCGGTTGATGTAGTGGTGCGCCAGGATGAGATCGTCAAAGATCGAGTAGCGATTCCCGTCGCCGCCTGAGCCGTCTATGCCGGTGCTGCGGACAAACTTTTCGATGTAGTTGGTGGATTCTTTCTTGGAATAATTCAGCCGATCCCAGGCGTAGACGATTTTGTCGGTGAGGTTTCCGATTCTGTCTATGAAATTCCCAGCATCCTCGTTCTGTCTGCGGTCGTTCTCAAAGCCACTCCGCATCAGCGTCAGTTCCCGCCTCCACTCGCCGCTGTCGCCGTTCATCATGTGGCCGGTAATGCGACGCATTCTGCTCATGAGCTTGGACAGGTGCCGTTCGTCGGTTTCGGTAACCGCATCCATAATGTCGCTGAGCGTCAGAACCTTATTTTCAAGATCCTCGCCGAATTCGTCGTTATTGACGAAATACACGCCTGCGCCGGTTGTGATATCGCCGCAGACATGGCTGGCCTTGAGGAGGCTGCGGATGCTGCCGGTCTCGGCCGAGGAGGTTCTGAATACCGCTACGGCCGAATACAGTCTGCGGTTTTCCGCCTTTCCGGCGCTGTCCCTGTCATACAGTTTCTCCAGCAGATCCTGCTCTGGCTTTTTCTTGTAGGTTTCGTAGTCAGGTTTGTGTTTGGTCAGACCCTTGGCCATTTCGGCAAGTCCCTCCACCAGTCTGATGCTGTTGAAGAACGGGTGACTCTTCTTGTTGAAGAGAATGCCGCCGCTGGCGGTGAGATACAAAGGAAGTTTCGCCTTTTCCATGGCTTCATTCAGTGTCTGATTTTTTTTGATTGCTTCTTCGGATTTGGTTTTGAACTCCCTGCAGAAATTGACCGCGAATTTGTACGCGTAGCATGGCTCAAGAAGCAGCGTCACGTCGTCGCCGCCGATAACCAGCGGGCGATAGATGAGATTGACGCCACGTTTGTTTGATTCTTTCAGAATTGGGTACAGGGCCGACTTTACCGATTCTTCTGTTACTCGTTCCAGCATTCCGGAAAAATTTCGCATTTCCTTGGTGTAGTCTTCCGCGCTTTTGTCTCCCATGGCGTCCTTCAGCGCCATCAGAGTCTGACCCATGCCGTTGCCGTCAAGATGGATGAGGGCAATGTCATTGTCGTATGATGAGTCGCTTATGCTTTCGAAGTTTTCACGCAACGTTTCCGGGTCGGCAACTACTTCTTCCTCTGAGTTGTCGATGGTCCTATTGTAGAGACTCCGTTTGAGATCCTGGCTGTCGATGTCGCGCATGCGGACCATGCACAGATCCTGATAGTCTTTGCCGCTGCTTGCAACCGCAGGCGAGCCGGTGCGCGGGGTTGATTGGGCGATAGCGCCGGCCATAGGGAACGCCACCTGAAGAATGTTGTTTCCGGTCCGCAGTTTTTTGAAGGCAGCATTCAGCAGATCGCCGAACTTTTGATCTCCCTCCACCAGGGCATCATTGAACGCCATTTCAGGAAAGGATTCCTGAAAGTACAGCAGCCAGAATGCGCGAAGTCTGTAGAGCAGTTCAGGCTTGTCGCTCCAGCAGTAGAAGGCGCCGCCCTTGGCGCGGAAGAAACTTATGCCGTTTCTTCCTGTAATGCCTTTTTTGTGCTCCTTATCGTCCAGATCGGACTGGTTCAGCAGATCGGCCGCATCAAGCACCCTGCGCAAATCGCTGTCCTGGCTGTCGTCTATCAGATTCGCCAGCGCATCGCTGGCCTCCACCACGTTTTTCAGTCTGCCTGATCTGCCCAGATAGGACTGGATTGATTTGGCCTCAAACAGATATATTCCCGTCACTGTAGATACCCTCATTCAAGTATTCCTCATGAAACGTCCGGATAAACACGACTGATACGTTCATGACTTACTAACTGCCTCATTATCATATTTTTGTCGTCCGAAACTAGTGATAAAACACTCAATTTGCAAATTGCAAATGTCGTGTCGCATACAATGCTGAGTTACTATTCACACCCCCGGGGACAGCCTCCCCGGATGGGCATAGCACCAGCCAATACACCTCACACGCAACAACCCTGTCTACTACCCTAAAATACCCAAAAAATGTGATACAAGGATCAAATTTGAAAAATAATTT
>JAFURY010000119.1 GCA_017480795.1 Succinivibrionaceae bacterium | reverse complement strand
TCGGGAGATTTTCGCCTGATGTAGCGGTTGGATCAGATCCTGCCCACTGCCAATGGGTTGATTCATGCAAAATTGGACATTAAAGGACGCAATAATAAAATTTAAAAAATGTGATGTAGATCACAAAGATCAGCCACTAGCTCAAAGCAAAAATTTATGAGGAATATTCCGTTTTGCCTGGCATGAGGAAACCTTAGGCGGAAATGGAAAAACCGAGGCCGGGAGGGAGGAAATATTTTCAGGAATTTTGTGTGCTTATAAACTGTGCCCGAAAATTCAAAGCTGGAGCAACCTATATTTCGCCGATGGTTTCCTTCCCCAGAAAAAGATCGATGGCGCTGATATGTCGGACTCCCTCCTGCTGATCTCTGAACCGGTCCAGAGAAACGATATAGCGCGGATATCCGTCCCTTATGTGCCTGAAGGGACGATACTCCCGCTGTCTGATCTTCTCAGTCGCCTGGAGATCCTCTCCCTGCATGGTATATGTCACCTGAATGTAGGCGTAATTCTGATGAGGATCTCTGACGATGAAATCGCATTCCAGATCTCCGATTTTGCCAACGCTGATCTGATAGCCGAGGCTTGCCAGGTAGAGATATACCATGTTCTCAAGGGCTTGTCCGTAGCTGATACGGTTGTCGGTTCCGGTGGCGAAAAAGATCGATAGATCGCCAAGATAGTATTTCTGCTCCCTTCTTACGGCTTTTTTGCTTTTCAGATCAAAGCGGTTGCATTCGTAGACGATTTTGGCTTTTTTCAGCTCCTCTATGTAACCCCGGACCGTTGCGGCTTTGGTTGACAGTCCTTCCTTTCTGAGAACCTCAAGCAGATTCGAAAGCGAAAACGGCGATGCGTAGTTGTTCAGAAGGAACGACTGCACCCTTTCAAATACAGCCAGATTGGAGATCCGTTTCCGGGTTCTGATGTCCTTCTGAAAAATCTGCCGGATGATCTCCCGGGTGTAGATCTGTCTTGAATTCAGATCCGGAAATTCCAGAGCCTTGGGCAGACCGCCGATTGCGACGTATTCGTCAAACTCGGAGGCCAGATCCTGACTGATCTGCAGATCCCGAAAACGCTTCATTTCCAGATATTCCCTGAAATCCAGGGTGTAGACTTCGAAAGGAAGATATCGTCCGGTGAGCTTGGTGGAAATTTCGTCGCTGAGCAGATACGAGTTGGAGCCCGTCAGGAAAACCGAAAGCCCTTCTTCGGCATAGGCCAGAACCACGCTTTCAAAGCCTTTTACATTCTGCACCTCGTCGATGATCAGGTAGCGGAACCGTTCGCCGGTGGCCATGGATTCTATTCTGGCTTCCAGCTGATCCGGGGTACTGATGGATTTGAAACCGCGCTGATCCAGGGGAAGAAAGACAATCTCCTCCTGCCGGTGTCCGGCGTCAAGCAGTTCGTTGATGATCCCTTTGAGCAGGAACGATTTGCCGCAGCGGCGCATTCCCGTGATCACCTTTATGATGTCGGAATCGTAAAACGGTCTGATCTTTGACAGATATTTTTCACGGGGATACACGTTGCCGAACATTGTTTTTCTCGAAGGCGCTGAAGTTTCCATGGAGCGAGTATAGCATCTGAATGCGGAGTAATATGCGATTCAGGGTACTGTTTTTGAAATTTTGGCTGAAATGATCCCCTGAATCGCGGTTTATCGTTGAAACGCCTGTGCTCTGAGCGTGGATGATACCTAGAAATTCCGGGGCAAAAGAGGAATAACGCCGCCTGAAACTCAGCGCCTGCCGGCTTTGAGTCCGCGTCTGAATGGAAGTCGGTGGGCGAACCGGACCAGCTGACGACCCTTCAGGCGTGGAAGCCGGCAGATGATATATGCCGTCTCAGGGGACTGTTTCCGCGATTCTGTCAGAAACGATCCCCTGAATGGCGGATTAATGGATGGAACATAAGGAACCTTGGGAAACAGTGGCGTCAGATCATGAGACGCTGAAACCTCTTTTGCGTCTCTTGCGGGAGAATTCCGCCAGGCGCTCTTCAGGCCTTGCCCGTCAGCCTCATCCATGGTTTGACCAGACCGAAGAATACCGCGTAGCAGAACAGACTCCGTCTGCTTTCGCTCATGCCGGCGAACTGCTGGACAATGCCTTCGGCGTCTGTGGTGTGGGTTATTTCCCAGTTGTAGTAGAGAGGATAGCTGATGAGAGCAGCATAAATCAGATCCTGCAGGGTGTATCCCTGCCTGTATCTTCTTTCTCTGGCGGCCAGCGCCACCGGATGCCTTCTTGCCACCGCCACATCCTCGGTAAGACCGTAGCCGGCGTAAAACGGCATGCCGTAGCAGATCACCTTTTTCCCCCTCAGCAGCGCTTCGAATCCGGTAAGACTGCTGATGGTATGGACCTCCTCCGCAGCCTCGATGCACTCAAGACTGTTGAACTCGCTGGTGAACACCATGTCTGCGTATCGGTTGAGCTCATCGACGGTGGCGCCGCCGTTGCGGTTGCCGCTATAGGCGTCGGGATGAACCTTGACGATGATGCAGCCGTCGGGGTATTTGCTTCGGACCTCCTTCAGCAGCGAGATTATGTCGTATCCGCAGCCGCCGGCCAGAACCGACGCATCGTCGCTGACCTGTCCGGGCACGAAGATCACCTTCTCGAATATTCTGCCGATCTCCTCGTTGTGGCGGATGTGTCCCTTGAGATCGGCCACACGTTTGAGGAACTGCCGTTCGCTGGCGCGGTAGTATTTGCTCTGCCGGTGATCGATGATGGATTTGCGGAGTTTTTCGGCTCTTTCCAGCTGATCCCGGCGATCCTCCCGGGTCAGAGTCTCCTCCATGATCTTCTCAAGTCTTGACGGTGCGGAAGGATCGAAATAGATGCCCAGATCGTCCGCCACCAGCGAGTAGGGATAATAGAAGTTGCTGCCCAGACCAAGAGAGCGGATGAAGCCGTCCTCAAGGTAGACGAGCTTCATCAGGGGCAGAGTTCTGATCTGACCTCGGATAGCCTTTGCCGATCTGCTGTCCTTTGCGGTGGCCCAGATGGCGACGGTGGCCGGAGCATCCCGGCTGATGCGGTGCTTTGAGATCAGGGACAGAAATTTTTCCGAGGAAATGAAAATGCAGTTGCCCTCGGGAAAGAAGCAGCTCAGAAATTTCTTTTTCCAGAAGGAAAAATCCAGAAGATATATATTCTCTTTCATACGGTCTTATGCGGCGGCAGACTGCAGCTGCCGTCCCGATTGAAAAACAAATATGCCGGGGCGGAGCTGCGCGTGATGCGACGACCCGCCCCGGCACTTGAGTTGGCTCTAGAGGACCTTTTCCACGGCCTCTTCGACCCTGGCCATGTCATCCGTCGGTTCGAAGCGGGCGATGACGTTGCCGTCTCTGCCGATGAGGAATTTGGTGAAATTCCACTTGATGTCCGGAGTGGATTCGTAATCCGGGCTCAGGGAAGACAGATGCTTGTGCATCATGGCTCCGGTTTCCGTGGTTTTGTCAAAGCCGGCAAATCCCTTTTCCATCACCAGTTTCTTGAACAGAGGAATGGCGTTGGCTCCGTTCACGTCCACCTTGGCAAAGCGGGGGAAGGTGGTGCTGTAGTTCAGAGTGCAGAAATCGTTGATTTCGGTGTTTGTGCCTGGCGCCTGATGACCGAACTGGTTGCACGGGAAATCAAGAACCTCGAATCCCCGATCCCTGAATTTCTGGTACATGGCTTCAAGTCCCTGATACTGAGGAGTGAAGCCGCAGCCGGTGGCGGTGTTCACAATCAGCAGAACCTTGCCTTTGAAACTGTTCATGCTGGTGCTGGTCTTGCCGTCGCGGTTGAGAATGCTGTAGTTGTAGATATCCATTGTTGTTCCCGTCTGTGCTGTAGTCGTTCGTGCGATCGCCACGGCTTCGTGGCGTTTGTTTGTCGTTGCAGGAGATATTTTAACAGGACGGCGGACCGTTTTGTTTGAATTGTCGCAGGAAAGTGAAAGTATCAGCCCTTCCGCGCAGGTTTGAATCCTCCTGGCGCCAGGGTGTTGCGGCAGGGGTGATCCCTTGCGGGATAGGGTATAATAGGCCATCGGTAAATCCATAGAAAATTCGGAGTCAACGTGGAAAGTCTGCTTCTAAAGAAAATCGATGGCGCATCCGGCTCGGTAAATCTCCCCGGCTCCAAAAGCCTGTCCAACCGGGCTCTGCTGCTGGCGGCGGTGGCCGAGGGCCGGACGGAACTGACGAATCTGCTGGACAGCGACGATGTCAGACGGATGCTGGAGGCCCTGACGGCGCTGGGAGTGAACTGCCGACTGTCGGAAGATCGGCGAACCTGTCGCATTCAGGGCCTTGCAGGAGCCTTCAGGGCAGACTCCCGTCTTGAACTGTTTCTGGGCAACGCCGGCACCGCCATGCGCCCTCTGGCAGCCGTCTTGAGCATGTCCAGAGGCTCCTTCGTTCTCACCGGCGAGCCCCGCATGTACGAGCGTCCCATCGCTCATCTCGTCGACGCTCTGAGACAGATCGGCGCCGACATCCGGTATCCTGGCGCCGAGGGCTATCCGCCCCTTGAGATCTCCGGCAGACCGCTTGAGGGGGAGCGGATGCGGATCAACGGCACCGTCTCAAGCCAGTACCTTACCGCCGCGCTGATGGCCGCCCCGCTGCTGGGGCATGAACTGACCATTGAAATCGAAGGGGAACTGGTGTCCCGTCCGTATATCGACATCACTCTGAAACTGATGGCGGATTTTGGCGTTTCGGTGGAAAACCGGGAATACCGCAGTTTCTTCATTGCCGGAGGGCAGAAGTACCGTTCTCCAGGCAGCTTCCTGGTGGAGGGAGATGCCTCAGGCGCCTCATACTTCCTGGCGGCGGGGGCCATCGCAGGTTCGGTGACGGTTACCGGTCTGGGTGGATCCAGCATTCAGGGGGATCTGAAGTTCACCGAGGTTCTCCGAGCCATGGGAGCCAGGGTTGTGGTGGGGGATGATTTTGTCACCTGCTCCTCTACCGGAGAACTGAAGGGAGTGAATCTTGATCTCAATCGTATTCCGGATGCCGCCATGACCGTGGCCACCCTGGCGCTGTTCGCCAAGGGGCCAACCGTCATCCGCAACATTGGCAACTGGAGGGTGAAAGAGACCGATCGCATCGCCGCCATGGCCAGGGAACTGAGAAAACTGGGGGCGGAGGTGGAGGAAGGCGCCGACTATCTGAGGGTGGAGCCGAAAGGACCGCTGCATCCGGCCGTCATCGACACCTACAACGATCACCGCATGGCCATGTGCTTCTCCCTGGCGGCCTTCGGCACGGAGCTGACCATCAACGATCCCGGCTGCACCCGCAAGACGTTTCCTGAATACTTCATGCTCTTTGACGAGATTTCGGTGCGGCATTGAAATTATGGGGTAAGAAATTAAGGGTTCAAATCACCGGAATATATATTTGAACATACCCATGACATAAATTCTGTTTGAACTATATTGGGAGTTTCTGTATTAATATTTTGATGACCTAATTCGCGCAGTTTGCTCCAATATTTCATGACAAAGGCATTTGTAAACTCAAATCTTTCTGGGTTTATCCTTTGAATGAATTTGTGCTTAATTCCAAATTTTGACAGAAGAATATTTATTTTGGCATGAGAATTTGCGAACAACATTGGATGACTTATAGGATCGCTCAAATTTTCAGGAATCGTGTTTAATATGATAATCTTGTATAAAAACTGGCTCGGAGAATAGTATTTTATAAAACTATTGGTTTTATTTAGCAAATCGTTAATGTCTTGCTCTGTATTGATTTCTTTTGTTATGAATGCATCAAGATTCGGCTCAAGCAACTTACTGAATGATGAAGATGCTGTTTTTACGTCACAAGGATCGGTTTTTTCGTCAACGTAATATAGTTCTTTCTTGCCCGATAATCTGTATATTTTCAAAAATCTCGAATCCAAACCTGGCTTGCAGAATCCTAAGCACAGTCCATCTCGATTAAAGAATTCCAAAAAATAAGTAATAGAAACATTGGCGGATCCCTGACCTGAACTGTATAAACGCAACCGGTCAGTTGAGTTTGCATTTATCCAGTTATTTTTCAACGCTCTCCATTTTGATAAATATTCCCCATATTCTTGTATCATTTTACTAATATTGCATTCTGATTCATACTTGCCGTATTTTTCGCACAAAAGTTTCCAATTGATTTTTTCAAGACTTATATTCCAATCTACTTTAGTCATATTATACCATCATTTCAAAAAGTGTTTATTGTGGTTTGGCTTAGGACATTAATTCCGATCTCACGCGCCGTTGTTGTCCGGGCAGCATATCGCGCCGACGGTCATATCCTTGATGTTGGCGTTTTTTCTGGCAGATGCCAGCAGCGGGGCGACGGATCGGGAAAAGGACAGCGCCCCAAGAAACATCTGGGACAGATTCGTGGTCCCTGATATGTCCCAGCTGTCAAGACTCTGATCGAAAGCATCCGCATCCTTGAACATCCTCTTCAGGTTTCTGACGTTTTTCATGTTCCAGGAATCAAGTTTCTGATTGAATCTAGCCGCCTGCTCAAACATTGAAGACATTTCCTTCACATGGGATACGTTCCACTGATCTAGCGGCTGATCGAACATCAGCGCGCCGGAGAACATTCTGTTCATGCTCCTGACCCTGGAGGTGTTCCAGTTTCCAATGTTCTGGTTGAAGCGCTTCGCCTTCTGAAACATTCCCTCCATTCGCCGAACCATGGCGGTGTTCCATGCTCCCAGCGGCTGGTTGAAACTTTTGGCCTGGCCGAACATGCCGGCCATGTTCTTCACGTTGGACACGTTCCATCCCTCAAGAGGCTTATTGAAACTTGCCGCCTGATAAAACATCCCGTTCATGTCTGTGACGTAGGCTGTGTTCCAGCCGCTGATGTCCTGATTGAAACAATCCGCAGCTTTGAACATTTTGCTCATGTCTGTAACGTGAGAGGTGTTCCAGCTGCCGACTGGCTGATCAAAAATTAAGGCTCCCTCAAACATGCGACTCATGTTGAGGACCCGGGCGGTGTTCCAGGCTCCCAGCGGCAGGTTGAAACTTGCCGCGTCTTTGAACATTTCCGACATGTCCGTGACTTTCGATGTGTTCCATCCACCCAGACACTGGTTGAACGAAGAGGCGGAGTTGAACATTGCTCTCATGTTGGTCACGTTCGAGGTGTCCCAGAGCGCAAGCGGCTGATTGAAATCTGCCGCGTGCAGAAACATTCCATGCATGTCGGCAACGTTTGAGGTGTTCCAGTCGCCGATACTTCGGCAGAAACTCCAGGCGCAGCAGAACATTTCGTGCATATCCCGGACTCTCGCTGTGTTCCATTTCCCAATTTTTCCGTTGAAGGCATATGCACACATGAACATGCCGTGCATATCGGCGACGCTGGAGGTGTCCCAGGAGTCAAGATTATGGTTGAATTGTTCGGCGCTGCGAAACATGTCGCTCATGTCCGTTACTGCCGATGTGTTCCATGAGTCCAGCGGCTGATTGAAAATTACGGCGTCTCTGAACATTTCTGACATGTCCGTTACCGCCGAGGTGTTCCAAGAGTCAAGATCCTGGTTGAATGCCTTGGAACAATGAAACATCCCGCTCATATTCGTCACCGCCGAGGTGTTCCAGGAGGCAATCGGCTGATTGAAGGAAGAGGCATATGAAAACATTCCGGCCATGTTTCGCGCCGACGAAGTGTTCCACTTTCCCAGCTTTCCGTTGAAGCATGCGGCGTTGCTGAACATTGCATGCATATCTGTCACTTTTGAGGTGTCCCAGGTTTCCAGATCCTGATCGAAACTGGAACACTCCGAAAACATTTCGCTCATGTCCGTCACCGAAGAGGTGTCCCATCCGCCCAGCGGCTGGTTGAATTTAACGGCGCGCCGGAACATGAGGCGCATGCTTGTGACCTTCGATGTGTTCCAGCGCTCCACCGGCTGATTGAAGCGTTCGGCTCCGCTGAACATGAAACTCATATCCGATATCCCGGAGGTGTCTCTGATGTTCACGCTTTTAAGTTTGTCCATGCCCATGAAGGCGCCGGCCAGGGAGGTCACCTTCTTTGTAAGGATGATTTCAAAGGCAAGATTCCTCAGTTTCTGTTTTCCGTTGGCGCGCCAGAATGGATTGGTGGCATTCTGGTCCCGGGAGTAATCGTCAAGAGGCTCGTCGTCTCCAGGCGCCCGGGTGAACTCGTAGTCGATGGTCAATGTGTCAAGATCCCCTTCCATGATCCGCCGGATCAGATCGTCGGTGATGTCCTCGGGGGAATGCAGGACCAGATTGAGATTGGTTTTCCGCCGTTGTTCGGCGCAGTCCAGGTCTAGGTCCTCGGCATTTTCAGAGACGGATTCCGCCAGTTCGCGCAATAACAGTATTGCGTTCATATTGTAATCAGCGGTTGTGCTGTCAAAATTGCTGTATCCGTGAACCGTGCTTTCGAACACAAAAGGACATCCGTTGATTTTCGAAAGAAAAGCGCCATCTTCCGCGAACATGGATTTGCCCAGTCTGATGGTCTGGTTTAAACCGGAGCTGTTTGCGCCAATCAGATACAGCTGTCCTTCAGTGCCGGGAGTGCAGAAAACTATCGAGTCCTGCTCAAAATAACGCCCGTATAATTTCAATCTGTCCGATAGATTTCCTTTCTTCCGGTAATCGAATACCAGAAACAGGGTTTCATGAACCTCCACGGCATCCTGTGTATCGCGCTTTTCGACATACGCCCCTTTGATTGCCGTTACGGAAAAGCCATCGACCAGCAGGGCAGCCTTCAATTCCTTGTTTCTTGTTTCATTCTCGCTATGGGAAAGAGCTCCTCTTGCGGCCGTGATCATGCCGTATTCGCAGTCGCCATATTCGGCATGCAAGCGGGAGATTCCCTCTTCGTTCATCCAGCTGCGCACTGTCTTGTGCTTTGCCTTGTCATGCATTTTCTGAATTTCGCTGTATGCGTTGGGATCGGCAAGACGGATCTGTTCAAGCGCTTCGCCAAATTTCATAACAGCCTCCATAAATCATATTTGTTTGATTGTTCCGACCGTAAATCCGATGCGGAAAAGTTGGACCCCGATCCGGTTGACACGGTATCAGGCCGGTTTGAATATCGGATTCCTGACTTCATCCGTTGTTGAAATCATTGCAGAAAAAAACACGACCGCAATTATGCGAACCCAGTGTATGTCATGTCAAAGTCGGTTTGCCGGGGGCAACCTATCTGCCGGGTTCCAACCGCCGATGGTCGCGATTTGGTAGCCGCGCTCATGGCTTGTTCTTACGCATGGCGCCTTTGGCAACTCTGCGCCGCGCCCGGGCAGAGCTGATTTCTTCTCCATTTTTTGCTCCGACCGTCAGGTTTCGGCGGGAAGCCGGCAATATTGCCGGCCTTGCTTTTCAGACACGACTATGCGGCGCTCAGACGGAATTTTCAGGGGCTTTCTTGTCGGTTGCCTCCGAGGACTCCTTTGCCGACTCGTCAGCGCCGGACTTGCTTGCGCTTTCCTCGGCAGCCAGCTTTTTCCCCAGCTGGCTGAAGCAGATGTCCAGATATCTCATTTGGGTGATGGAGGTGGGACCCCAAATTTTTGGCAGACCGCGTCTAGTAGGACGGGTAAAGGTGGTGCCGTTTTCTTCAAAGGTTATCCATTCATGGCTTTCGCCGTAAAAGTCCTCAAGATGGTTGCTTTTGAAAAAGTCGCAGAGTTCGGACAGCGACTTTTCGGAGAGCGTGTCCGTTATGCCGAATTCTCTCAGTCCTCTTTTGAAGTCCTCGTTGTACATTGGAACGCAGTTGAGGCTTGAGTAAACAAGAAGGTTTCCCAGCAGATCGCAGATCCGTTTTTTCTCTTTAGGATCATTTTTGAAGAACTCTTCCCAGTTTGTGTCGGTTTTTCTTGCCAAGGATTGTTCTACCAGACCTCCGTATGCCAAATGGATAGCCATTTGGCATGCGTGCATTGCGGATTTTACGCGCGGGGCGATTTCATCGCAGGTCAGATCGGCCAGATCGTTGTATTCCTCTTTAAGGTATCCCCAGACGAGGCCTATAGTGTCGATATCCATAATCAGATCCCTAGGACAACCGTTCCTTCTTGCCAGATTCATCAGGCAGAACACCGTGGATATAATGTCGCAGTTGTTGACGACAAAACCCCGAAAGCAGTCCCGGCATTGGGTCCAGGTGTCGTAAGCCAGGTAATGGTAAACATCCTCGAAATCGCTGTTATACAGCGGTTCGATATAGGCGGTGCCGCATCTTATCAGCTCTACCAGTTTCGGATCTGTCTCCGTTGCCAGCATCATTTCGGTTTTGGTGCGGAAGTCCTTTTCGTTCGCCACAAGCTTTAGGTCAAAATTTCTCATAGGTTTCTCCATTTGTTTTGCACTGTTTCTGATCCTTTCGCAGTTATGTGCGTATCTGGTTTCTGTTGCTGCTGATTTTCTGGATTGCCTCCTTTGTTTGGTGATTTATGACATGTTTCCGGCTGTTTTGGTGATTTGAATTAGTGTTCGTTTGAAATTGTCTGAATTGTACTAAATCATGGCTGTTATGTCAATATATGTGTTTTAGATATCAGATACATATCACAAAAAATATCAAAACTGACAAATTCAAACAGGTGAAGTGACGTTGTATGACATGTTTAGATATGGCATCTGAACCCGGTATTGGACTGTTCTGACTCAATGCTATCATTGCGGCATCCAAGTATCTTCATAGGCTTTGGGGTTCAATGACTTATCGGAACGCCTCAACCCGTTAAACGCGGCATGAGGATCTGAGGGATGAAGAAAACAGGGAATAAAAAAGGCGGCCCATGAGGCCGCCAGGAGTTTCATATGAACACAAATCTTAGAACATGGCGTCTGAGTTGTCGTTGCCTACGCCCTGATTGTTGTTGGAGCTGACAGGATCGGTTCCCACATCGCCGTCATTGAGCGGACCAGGTTTTGCAACCAGATATCCCTGAACGGCGTCGATGTACATGCTTTCAAGCAGCTGCTTCTGACTGTACTCTTCGACGCCCTCGGCGATGACGGTGCAGCCCAGACGGTGTGAAACCTCAATAATGGTTCTGACGAAAATCTGTGAGGTGTGGTCGCGTTCCAGGTTGTCCACCAGCGAAGGATCAAGCTTGACGTAGTCAGGCTTCAGCTCGCGGTACAGACGGAAGGAGCCAAGTCCGTTGCCGAACTTGCAGATACAGGACTTCACGTTCACTCTTCTGAGCATGTCGAAGAGTCTGATGGAAGCCGCCACGTTGCATTCCAGAATGTTTTCGGAGATCTCGAACACGATGTTAGGGCAGATGTCGCTGTGCTTGAGCATCTGGCGCTCCAGCCAGATCACGAAGGTGGTGTTCAGGAGTGCGTTGATGGACAGATTGATACCCCATCTCTGGTTGGTGAGATTGTTGCGGTTGTACCTGAGGAGAATGGACTCAATGACGGTCTGCTCAAGTTTCGACAGCATATCGTGGCGCTGCGCCATGGCGAACACGGTTTCGGTAGGGTAGGTCTGACCTTCCTCATTGACGAAACGGGTGAAGATCTCGTTGTAGCAGCGGGCGTTGAAACTCAGGCTGATGATAGGCTGCTGCTGCAGCAGAATGGAGCGGTGGTCGATGATGCTCTGGATGATGCCGGCCCAGTGGGACTCGCCCTGCAGGAAATCGTCGTCGGAGTCGCTCTTGATGAAGCCGCTGTTGACGGAACTGGTCTGAGCCTCGGAAAGGGCGCGATCGGCTCTGGCCAGCACGTGCTCTTCCGACTGGCCCGGTCTGATCAGAGTCACGCCGGTGTAGGCGGCGCTTTCAATGTCCCGCTCCATGGTGTACTGGTCAAAGGCGGCCTTGAAATCCTTCACCAGCTGGGCGGCGATGCTGTCGTTGGCGTTTGGCACCAGGATTGCGAAGTCGCTGCCGGACAGACGGTAAACCTCAGGTTTCTTCTTGGAGCCCACGGTGATGGTGGAGGAGAACTTCTTCACCACCTCTGCGACGATTCTGGCGATGTCCTGCAGGTACTGGTCGCCCCGGGCAAAACCTCTGGTCTGGTTGATGGATGTCAGTTCGGTGGCTCTGATGATTGCCAGGAGAGAAATTGAAACATCCTCGGTGTTGCCAAGGATGGTGGACAGATCGTATCTGAACTTCTTGCGGTTTGAAATGCCGGTGAGGGAGTCCTGATCCACCAGCACCTTGAGGTGCTCGTTCTCCTTTTTCAGTTCGGACATTTCGGACGAGATCTGAGTGAAGGTGTTCTGCACGTCCTCCTTCAGTTTCGGATCGTCGATGTCGTCAAACTTCTTTTCGGTTACGGCCTTGCGCATTGCGGTGCTGGCAGTCTGCATGCTGCGGGTGGCGATAAGCGCCACAATGTACGTGCCGGCAAGAATGGAAACGCACAGAAGGATGAACAGCCCCATGGCAAGTCCGGCGTAGCTGTTCGGATCCATGATGAAGGCGGCCTGATAGTTCGTTCCCTCTATGATGTAGGTTTCCTTTGAGGTTGCGGGAAGGAGTGAACCGATGAAGTCGCGTCCGTCGTTGCCGGATACGACGTTGAGACTTCCTCCGTCAGTGATTTTGAGGTAGCTGAGGGCGTTCTTGTCAGCAATGGATTTCACGTATGCGGTGGTTGGAGTCTGGCTCTGGGAGAAATCGATCGCCAGATTTCTTACAACAAGGCTGTTGCGATCGCCGAGATGCTGATTGATCAGAAAGAGCATGCCAACGCTTGCGGAAACAAGAAAAACCAGGGAGACAATTACCGCCCATAGCTTTGGTGCACGTATCAAACTCATATATTTTCCTGTTGGTTGGGTTGCATTCCCGACGGAAAACGCCCGGAACTTTAACCTGTACATTTTACCTAGATTATACTTTAGTTTTGTTTTCAGTTCATGTTTTTGTGATCGAGCCTGGTATTTTTTGGCGGTAAATCAGAGGTTTGTTGAAAAAATTGCTGTGGTTCCATTCAGAAACAAATCTGACTTTTCGCTGTCTGCGCTGGTTACGTTTGAATCCGCTGTGCCGCGCGCCGGATTCTGGCTGAACCCCGTTTTTTGCCGGTTTCTCCAGGCTGGCGGATTATTGGGACTGGCTGACGGCTGCGGAAACTGAAAAATTAGTCGGATGTAAGAACGGGAAGAGAAAACGAGACGGAAGAGCTACCAAATGCTGCAAGAGGTAACGTTCAGGCAATAAGTTTGGGGGCAGGAAAAGCACGGTACCGGTACAAATCTAAAGAGATAAAATGGTAAGAAGAAAGATGCGACGAATCAGCAAACTGAAAAGCGACTAGAAAAGAGACAACGTGAGAAGAAGAGATGAGGATAAGAAAAGTGGCTCCTCCTGCGGGACTCGAACCTGCGACACACGGATTAACAGTCCGTTGTTCTAACCGACTGAACTAAGGAGGAACACTAGGGCGTTGGCTCCTCCTGCGGGACTCGAACCTGCGACACACGGATTAACAGTCCGTTGTTCTAACCGACTGAACTAAGGAGGAACAATCAACGGGTGCTATATTACTTATTTGAATTTTGACTGTCAACACAATTTTTGAAATTGCTTCCCGGGTGATCAAACCTCAGTCAGCAGTAAACCCGCCACTGCGAACAGCCGGTTTGAAACCGTCGCCTTATCGAACCTGCCATCCCAGAAGCCTGCAACTGCAGTCGCGGAATGTTGCAGCGCATGGACTCCTCACTTCTGGTTTGCTGTCTCTCAGTAATGCGACAGAGCAAGAGGCTGTTCTTGCGCCTCACAACGGTGGCTGTTCTCCCAGAACCGCCGGTAAGGGCCGCACCGAAGCGCGTATGGCAAACATTTTATCTGCTGATGGAGGATAACGAGTACAAGGGGTAAGGGCCGCACCGAAGCGCGTATGGCAAACAGAAAGAAATGAAAATAAAAGAGCATAGCAGAGGGGAAAGGAGCGGACCGGGGCGTGCAAAGCCATGACGGATATCGCTTTTCCTCTGTCAACAGATTTTTTCGAAATTTTTCTGTTGACAAAATTTTATCCACAGGTCATGGGACAAATCTCACATTTCCCTTCGCGCAATCTTTCTTATCTTTGAAACGGAATGTAACCCGTTGATTTACAATGGAGAATGATTGTTTTAATGCTTCTGCAGTCATCGCTTCGAGTTGGCTTTGAAACTGAATTTACGGACCTCTGTGTAAAGTTGTCAACATAATTGTCAACAGGTTTTGTCATTTGATCCCATAAATCCGCTGAGGGCTTGATGCCGCTGCGGGACATGAGAATTTTCAGGTTGCGCATCGGCCGCTTCCCGCCGTTCCTATCCTGAGACCATTTTTTCAGATGCTGCTGCGCGGTTCTTTTTCACTCTGGCTTATTCAGTTTTCAGGCAATGTCGCGCCCCGATCTAAGCTCAGGCGGACCCATGGAAAGCGGCAATCGGTTGCGCTGTCTTTTTGTCTGCCGTCTGGTTACGGTCCGTGAGGCGGGCTCGATTGGTAATACGGATCCGCTTCTCTGGCGTTTCTGCAATGGTCGCTTTCTGTTTTCTTGCTTTCTGTCGTCCGCGTTTTCTCTCATCTCCGTTCTTTATCGGCTCTTCTTGAACTTAAAAAATGTCTGCTGCTGCTCTTAGGGCTGCGGTGTTTTTTTTTATGGGCACTGTTTGCATGAGGGGCTGGCTGCTGCGAAAGCCGCATGTTGACTGATTCTTGCAACGCCTTGCGCGCCATGGATTTTCTGGGGATCTGCGAAAAGGTTTTCAACAACGGCTCTCATGTTAGCAAAAATTTTGTAAACAAATTTTGTGAACAAAAATCCTGTCAACAACTAAATATTTTCTTTTTCGTCCATGCCTCCTTGACATGCCGTTTTTCCTTTGCAACGCCGTTGCCGGCCCGCTGTTTGCGACATGCTGATCGAATTTCGGACAGTGGAAATTTGTATCGCCGTGTTCTATGATAGCGATGATTTTCAGGGGGGATCTTCATGGCAGAAAGCGGCGGTTTGAATCGTGACGGAAGCGGATCGAAGGGAGGCTCCCTGTTCAGCCGCGAAAACGTTTCGAAGATCCTTGAGGGCTTCAACTACGCCTCCGACAACAGGTTTCAGCTGGTTTCCTCCTATCAGCCCTCCGGCGATCAGCCGTCGGCCATCCGGGAGCTGGTTGACAACATCAGATCCGGAACCATGCATCAGACTCTGCTGGGAGTCACCGGCTCCGGCAAAACCTTCACCATGGCCAACGTCATCGCCCAGCTGGGCAGACCCGCCATCATTCTGTCCCACAACAAGACTCTCGCCGCCCAGCTGTACGGCGAAATGAAGTCCTTTTTCCCCCACAACGCGGTGGAATACTTCGTATCCTTTTACGACTACTATCAGCCCGAGGCCTACATACCGGCCACGGATCAGTACATCGAGAAGGATTCGGCCATCAACGATCACATCGAGCAGATGCGGCTTTCCGCCACCAGATCCCTGCTTCTGAGAAACGACGTGGTCATCGTTTCCACGGTTTCCGCCATCTACGGTCTGGGCGATCCCGAAGCGGAGCTGAGCATGATGCTGTTTCTGGGGGTGGGGGAGAAAATGCCTCAGCGCCTTGTCATCAGACAGCTGGCCAACATGCAGTACACCCGCAACGACTACGAATTCAGCCGTGGCACCTTCAGAGTGCACGGCGACGTAATCGATATTTTTCCGTCCAATTCCGACCGTCAGGCGGTGAGGGTGGAGCTCTTTGACGAGGAAATCGAAAAAATCACGCTCTTCGACCCGCTTACCGGCCAGAAGGAGGGCAGTCCGAAAAACTACGTGGTGTTCCCAAAGACCCATTACGTGACGCCGCAGGATCGTCTTGACGAGGCCATACGGCAGATCAAGGAGGATCTGGCCGTCCGCCGCCAGGAGTTCATCAGCCAGAACAAACTTCTTGAGGAACAGCGCATCGCCCAGCGCACCACCTACGACATTGAAATGCTGCAGGAGGTGGGCTACTGCTCCGGCATTGAAAACTATTCCCGTTATCTCTCGGGGCGGGCTCCCGGCAGCGCGCCGCCATGTCTGTTCGACTATCTTCCTCCCGGAAGTCTGATGTTCGTGGACGAATCCCATGTGACCATCCCTCAGATCGGAGCCATGTACGCCGGCGACCGTTCCCGCAAGACGAATCTGGTGGATTACGGCTTCCGGCTGCCTTCGGCGCTGGACAACCGGCCTCTGAATTTCCTGGAGTTCTGCGACGTGGCGCCGCAGGCGGTGTATATTTCCGCTACCCCCGCCGACTGGGAGCTGGAGCGGAGCGACGGCGTCGTGGTGGAGCAGGTGGTGCGTCCTACCGGTCTGCTGGATCCCCTCATCGAGGTGCGGCCGGCCTCGACCCAGGTTGACGACGTCATGAGCGAAATCAGGCTTGTCGTGTCCAGAAACGAGCGCATGCTCATCACCACTCTCACCAAGCGCATGGCCGAGGAGCTTACCGAATTTCTCAAGGGCAACGGCGTAAGGGTCCGTTATCTTCACTCGGAGATCAAAACCGTGGAGCGGGTGCAGATCATCAACGATCTCAGACTCGGGGAGTTTGACGTGCTGGTGGGCATCAACCTTCTGCGGGAAGGCCTTGACATACCGGAGGTCTCGGTGGTGGCGGTGATGGATGCCGACAAGCCGGGCTTCCTCAGATCCACCCGATCCCTTATTCAGACCGTGGGCCGCGCCGCCCGCAACGTCAACGGCAAGGCGATCCTCTACGGCGACGAGATCACCGATGCCATGCGTCAGGCCATGGATGAAACCTCCAGACGCCGGGCCAAGCAGGAAGCCTACAACAGGGAGCACGGCATAGAGCCGAAACAGATCGTCAAGCCGGTGGAGGACATCATGAACGTCAACGACACCTCCTCCGCGGGCGGCGGCCGCGCGGCTCCGCCGGCCTCTGACGGAGCATCCGCCGCCAGCGCCGCCTCGCTCGCCTCCGATCCGGATGCTCTTGAGAAACTCATCCGGGAGAAGGAGCTGCTCATGCGCCGGCTGGCATCCGACCTGGAGTTTGAAAAGGCGGCGGCGGTTCGGGATGAACTTGCCTCCCTCAGAGACCTTCTGCTCACCGCAAGGTCCTGAATTTCGCGGGTATAATTCTTCCTGAACGGGTATGGTTTTTCCGGAAGTTTGCGTATGAACTATTTCAAGTATTTCGAGATTGACGTGGTCAACGGCAAGGGCACCAGATGCACACTTTTCGTCAGCGGCTGCGAGCACGCCTGTCGCGGCTGCTACAACCAGGCCACCTGGCCGCTGGATGCCGGACTTCCCTTCACCAGTCAGGAGGAGGATCGGATCATCGCGGATCTCAACGATCGGCGCATCCGCCGCCGGGGTCTGACCCTGACCGGCGGGGACCCGCTGCATCCCGCCAACGTTCCCGCCGTCATCCAGCTGCTTATGCGGGTCAGAAAGGAATGTCCGCCGGAAAAGGACGTCTGGATGTGGACCGGCTACCGTCTGCAGGAGCTTGACGCCAGTCAGCTGCGGGCGGTGGATCTGGTGGACGTGCTCATTGACGGCAGATTTGTGGAATCTCTCAAAAGCAAAACTCTTCTCTGGAGGGGCAGCAGCAACCAGGTGATCCACGAGTTCGATCGGAGCAACGCCTGGTGGAAGCGCAAGGCGGAGGAGTCAGCTCCTCAGGACTGATCTCCATGACTGCGCCACAGGTTCATGGCGCGGCTTCGGGGGGAGCTCCCCGCTCCGGTTATCTTTTATCCGGTTCCATTCAGCGGAGTCAGACCTTTTGCCGGCTGCGGTCCCAAGCGGACGGCTCGTCTGCCGGAATTGCCAATCTCCGTCTCCCCTCCGCACACGCGTGAGAAACGCTCCAGAATCCGCTTGAGAAACCGCCCGATTCCATGTGAGAAATTCTCCCGATCCCGTTTTGAGACAGCTGTCTCGGAACAAAAATTCCTGTCAAAAATTAATCTTTTTTTGCTTGACTTTCTGCGAGGTCAGACGCCGTGCGGACTTGGCGCAGGTGTGTGACTGAGAAAGCAAAACCGGAAGATTTTCAGAAAATTTTATCGTTTACATATACCCCTCAGTTGTTTATACTGATCTACATCTAGTGGTAGTGATGGTTTTGTTATCTATACATTGTGCCTAGCAGAAAACGATGAAAGATGTCAACCATCATGCGCGCAGGATGTTCGCGAAGCCTTGCGGCAGTTGAGCCCCCGGCTTCAGGAACGCGATCCTTCAGTTTAAGTTATATCTGAAAGATTGATTTTTTTTAATCATCTGTTGCGCGGACAGTTTGACGGCGGCACGGCTTGTATGCCGCCACGGGTTTGTCCGTGTCGCAGCCCGGATGTCGGTTTCCTTTTCCGCCAGAGGCGGAAGACGCCGGGCTGCGGCCGGACCTTGACCATATTCGCGCGGAGAACTGTCCGCTTTGTTTTAGTTGTACGGAGAAGTTAAGTGAGTCTTGTTGTAATCAAGCGTGACGGCGGTAAGACGCCTTTCAATCCAGAGCGTATTGAAATCGCGGTGGCCAAGGCGGCCGATGCCGTCGGTGTCAGAGATGAGGCTTTCTGCAAAAAGGCTGCTTCCGATGTGGAGGCTCTGCTCAAAAACCGCCGCGAGGTGGACATTTCTGAAATTCAGAAGCATGTGGAGGATATCCTCATGTCCAGCCGGTACAAGACTCTGGCCAGAGCTTATATCGAGTACCGTCACGAGCGGGATCGTCTCCGGGAACTCAAGGGCGGTCTGAGCAAGGAGATCCGCGGACTTATCAACCAGTCCAACACCGAAATCCTCAACGAGAACGCCAACAAGGACAGCAAGGTGATTCCGACCCAGCGCGATCTGCTGGCCGGTATCGTGGCAAGACATTACGCCAAGCAGGACATTCTGCCCCGGGATGTGGTGCGCGCCCATGAAAGAGGCGAGATCCATTTTCATGATCTGGACTATTCTCCGTTCTTTCCGATGTTCAACTGCATGCTCATCGACATCGGCGGCATGCTGGAGCGGGGCTTCCGCATGGGCAACGCCGAGATCGAGTCTCCGAAGTCCATCAGCACCGCCACCGCTGTGACCGCCCAGATCATCGCCCAGGTGGCCAGCCACATCTACGGCGGCACCACCATCAACCGTTGCGACGAGGTGCTTGCCCCATACGTGACCAAGAGCTACATGAAGAATCTGAAGGTGGCCGAGGAGTGGAAGGTTCCGGAGCCCGAGGAATTCGCCCGCGCCCGCACCGAGAAGGAGTGCTACGACGCTTTCCAGTCTCTTGAATACGAAATCAACACTCTTCACACCTCCAACGGTCAGACTCCGTTTGTGACCCTGGGCTTCGGATTGGGCACCACCTGGGAGTCCCGTCTGATTCAGAAGTCCATTCTGAAGAACCGTATCGCGGGCCTGGGCAAGAATCACCGCACCGCGGTGTTCCCTAAGCTCACCTTCGCCATCCGCGAGGGTCTCAACCGCAAGCCGGGGGATCCGAACTACGACATCAAGCAGCTGGCTCTGGAGTGCGCCTCCAAGAGAATGTATCCGGATATTCTCAACTACGACCAGGTGGTGAAGATCACCGGCTCCTTCAAGAATCCGATGGGCTGCCGCTCCTTCCTGGCGCCGTACGAGGAAAACGGAACCCTGATCCATGACGGCCGCAACAATCTTGGCGTGGTCAGCCTCAATCTGCCTCGCATCGCCCTTGAGGCCGATCATGACGAGACAAAGTTCTACCGTATCCTCGGCGAGCGGCTGAACCTCTGCAAGAAGGCTCTGATGACCCGTATCGAGCGTCTCAACGGCGTCAAGGCCAGAGTGGCTCCGATCCTTTACATGGAGGGCGCCTGCGGCGTCCGGCTCAAGGCGGATGACAACATAGCCGGCATTTTCAAGAACGGCAGAGCCTCCATTTCCCTGGGCTACATCGGCGTTCACGAGGCGGTAAACGCCCTGTACGGCACCGAGGTCCACGTGTTCGACAGCCAGGAGCTTCGCCGCAAGGCTCTGAACATCGTCAAGACTCTCAGAGACTCCGTTGACGAGTGGAAGGAGGAGACCGGCTACGGCTTCAGCCTTTACGGAACTCCGGCCGAGAATCTCTGCAAGCGCTTCTGCATGCTGGATTCCAAGGAGTTCGGCATAGTTCCGGGAGTCACCGACAAGGGCTACTACACCAACAGTTTCCACCTGGACGTGGAGAAGAAGGTGGACCCTTACGCCAAGATCGACTTCGAGCGGGATTATCCTGCGCTGTCCAGTGGCGGCTTCATCTGCTACGGCGAATATCCGAACATGCAGAACAACGTGGAGGCCCTTGAGGATGTGTGGGACTACACCTACGACAAGGTTCCGTACTACGGCACCAACACCCCGATCGACGAATGCTACAACTGCGGATACGCCGGCGAGTTCGAATGCACCTCCAAGGGTTTTGTATGTCCTAACTGCGGCTGTCACGACTCCGACCGGGTATCGGTCATCAGAAGAGTGTGCGGATATCTGGGCAGTCCTGACGCCCGTCCGTTCAACGCCGGCAAGCAGGAGGAGGTGAAGCGCCGCATCAAGCACCTCTCCAACGGGCAGGCCTGCTGATTTCCAACCGCCGAGTATCAGGCCGCTTTCCTTTGAGGAAGCGGTCTGATTTTTGGCAATTCTGTTTGGATTCGCTTTCCGCGGATCCTTTTTTTTTGCGTTTCGGTCCAGCAGGCTGGTGGTTACCGAAATATCCGCCGGAAGTTGCGAAACGGTTCAAGACCTCATATCAGCGCGAATTTCGGGTTTTCTTCCAGCCGTGCATTATGTTCCAGTACCTGTCACAGAAATCATTTATTTTTTCGGACAGATTGTTACCACAATAGTTGTCGATTGAAGATATTGGATTTTCCGTATATTCGAACAGATCCATTGAATTATTATATAGTTTCAGTTTCCTAATTTCCTGTTTGTTTAAAATATAATCTCTAAGCCGATTGTCTAACTCTGTGTTTGATGTTGCAGATATCCCGCTGTTGTCACGTATTATGTGCAATACTTCCAGCCAATCTCCAAATTTCTCATTCAAGGTCTTGCCGATTAAAAAATATCTATGACAATCTACGGGATTCTTCTCGCAGCACATAAGGCAAAGCGTGAATTCCTTTTCGCAAGCTGTTTCTGTTCGTTCTATTCCTTTCAGAAAATAAGGGTCATTTCTTAGTTTGTTAAAATCCACTATTTCTTCGCCTTCCAAAAGTTGCGTCTTTTCAGGACGATAGTATGAGGCTACGGGAAATATGTTATGAAAAAATATGTCGGAGGCTTTTGAAAAAACATCGCGGTCCGCATTGATTCTGGCGCCTACTTCAGGCATATGCACATACGGAATGTACTACTAAATCTTTGGTGATAGCTATCACATAATTCGAAATTCATATTTTTCTTGTAGCGTCATTTAATGACGTACCCTAAAACTGCCTCCTATACGGCCACCCTTGGCTAGTTCCCCCTAAACCTTCATACTATTT
>JAFURY010000118.1 GCA_017480795.1 Succinivibrionaceae bacterium | reverse complement strand
TAAAGCATTCCGCTCATGAACGCCAGCGAGTTTTGGGCGATTTCTGAAAACCTGTTCATGTTTGTATCCATGGACAGATCCAGATTGACATCGGAGCAGATGTCAATCATTGTTCTCAGCGATTTTCTGATTGTCTCGTCCTGTTTGTCGCTTTCCAGAAGGAAACTGTATTTCTTGAAAAATTTGAGGAGGAGCGCCTTCATGGAGTACATGGCTTTAACAAAATTCGCGCCGTCAACGTCTTTGAGGGAAATGCTGATGACCGGATGGCGGCCCATATGCTCTCTGCACAGTTTTTTCTTCTTTTTGTACACAAACAATTTTTTGAAAAGCTTTACGTGCCCGCTTCTGTCCTCCGGATCCGCATAGTTGAGTTCAAGGAAATGCTGAAGCATGCTCATGGAAAGAGTCTTTCCGAACCGGCGGGGTCTTAACAGCAAAGCGACGGCATCGCCTGATTCCATCAGATCTTCCAGCGCTCCTGTTTTGTCCACATATTTCTTGCCCTTGGTAACCAGTTCTTTAAAATCCTCGATTCCTACCGGAAAATCTCTGGCGGATACTGATGTCATTGCTTAATCTCCGTGTTTGTCTGTCTCGTTGACCCGCTTTTAGACGGCTCTGCAAGCAAAATGTTTATGTAATGTTTATTATCATGTCATAGGTAGTTCATTGCAATCTTTCTTTGCGAAATTGGGATGACTTGACTCAATTATTGTATTATGCCTAAAGGTTTAATTTGTCCATGATGGTTGTTGATCCATTTTGTCACAAAAGCCTTGCAAATTGACTTGGACAAAGTGCATCAATCAACAGATGCAAATGGCGCAACTTGATTTACTTTTGGGGCGGAATTGGGAGGGACGGCTGCGGGCATTTTCAGCCCTGTCGCGGCGCTGTTCAGACATCGGAAATTTTCGATCCGTTGGCGCTTCTCAGTTTTCCAACTTGAGGAAAACCTCGTTTTTTTTGACGAATCTTCTGAAGTAGTAGGCTTTTCCCATTCGCGGAGAATCCAGATACGGCATGTGGGCGCTTGGCTGCCAGCGGTGATCCCTGACGCTGTAGAGGTCATGCATGCAGTTCATCATGATGGCCTTGCGCTTCATCGCCTCGTCATCAAGTTCCCTTGAAACATAGCTGAAAGCGAGACCTTTCGGCAGTGCCTCGAATTTCTCCGAGCGGGGCAGGGTAATTCTGGAGCCGGCGGGACCGAAGTAGATGTCCCGCTCTCTTTTCGTGTGCACCGTGTAGAACAGCAGATCGGCATCTCCGATGAGACCTTCATTTTTCATGTCAAGCAGGAGACGACCTGCGGCCAGATGGTCCCGGTGGGATTCCAGAAACGGACTGGTCACGACAATTCTTCTGGGCTTGAGGCGACTGATGACGGCTGCCACCTCCGTTTTCAGATCTATGAAGGTATTGGCAGGATCATCCAGAAGTCCCAGGCGTTCTGAAGTCTGTTTGCTGTTGAAGAGTCGGTACGTGGCTGGAGGTGGCGCGTCTGTTGTCTCCTTCTGCCGCAGCAGATCCTCAAGACAGCCGTCGCGGTATCCGAGGCAGATCATGTTTTCCTGGCTGAGGCCGCCCAGCATTCCCGCCGTCACCGCGTTCCAGGCCCGGAGGAGCCCCTTGCGCAGGCCTGCCTCCCGGAGCGTCGGATCCATTTTCTTGTAATACTGTTTTTCAAGATCGGTTATTTTGTCTCCCGCCGTCAGGGTCAGAAGAAAGGTTTTGGGGCCGTAGAAACTGCTGCAGCACAGCTCTCCGTCATCGGGATGTGGGGCAACGATCAGCGTGATCCCGTCATTCTGGGCTTGTCCCTCAAAGAGCATAAGGGTTCCGCTGTCGGGAACCTTCATGCCGTAAAAATCCAGGTGAACGGATACATCGGCGCTTTGGGATCCTGCTTGAATCTCCTTCTTTGCCAGATGGGACAGATCTATCAGACACCAGTCCTTCAGTTTTTGGCCGAAGTGCTGTCGGCCGCAGGACTGTCCGTTGGCCGTGATTTCAACAGAGGGCTCCTTCAGATACCATATCTGTTTCTTGAACGGGATCCATAGCAGCGCGCATTCGGCGGGAGAACAGGCGAAGGAAAAACCGCCGCCGGTCAGAGCGACCTGCTCCGCCGATGTCGGTTTGAGATGGTAATAGGACTCGGGATTCATTTGCCAAGAGCTGTCAGAAGTTCGTCAAGGGCGGAGGCTGCGTCATAGCGTCTGTACATATCCTCCGTGCTGTGATACGGGTTGCTGATGGTGCGTTCGATGCAGGATGCGAATTCGGCGGTGCTGCGGCTTGTGATCTGCTTTGACAGGATCTCTCCTTGCAGAACGTCTCTCATGCCGCCGATGCTTTCCATTGCCACCACCGGAGTGTCAAGGATCAGTGCCTCCACGAACACCAGGCCGAAGCCTTCCTTTTCGCTGGCGTGCGCCAGCGCCAGCGCGTTTTTTATATAAGGGTACGGGTTGTCCTGGTTGCCGAGAAAGATGATCCTCTTGCGATCCTCCTCGGATGGAAAAACCGATCTTGCATGGGCCTCAAGATCGCTCTGCCGGGAGCCTGAGCCCACCAGCACCAGGGACAGATCACGCGGCAGATAGACCATGGCGTCGATTATAAGATCCTGCCTTTTGGCGCTTACAAGTCTTCCGACCGATACGATGTATCTGGCCGGCAGATCCTGTTTCGGTCGCTCCTGGGCCAGCTTTCTGATCCGGTGGATGTCCATGAAGTTGCGAAAGACCCGGATGGTGTTTCTTGCTCCGCAGCTGTCGGTTATGGCTTTGAGCTTTGCGGCGAGGTCTTCCGAGACGCAGATGAAGTCCGCATCGCCGTAGGTGAGACGGTTGATCTTCTCCGCCACGGGCTTGAAGAGAAAGATACGGGGAGAGTACGGATACGGGTTGCCGTCGATGTAGCGGTAGGACTTCCCCGGCGCGCGGTAGGAGTTAAGCAGATCAAAGGCGCCCTGGCCGCGGATGAAGACGTAATCCATGGGGCCGTGCCTTTGTTCCAGCTGTGGCAGGAACTCCTGCTTGAACCACCTGCCGATGAAGCGTCCGCTCAGAAAGTCCTTGGTTTTGCGGCAGATCAGGGGCAGAAGCAGATGACCTGCCAGGTAGGTGGCAACGCCCCTGATGCTTGAAAACTGGAGACTGCGGAGACGCGCGCGGTGCACGATTGTCGCCTCCGGCAGCGCAAGCTCGTTTTTGGAGCTTTTGAGGATCAGCACGTGGGTTTCGATGCCTCTGGCCAGAGCGGTCCGCGCAAAGGTGACGATCTGCTGCTGCAGTCCGCCCTGGGTGAGTTTTCTGACAACGATTAGAATTTTCATGGTTCGCAGCCGGCGCCTGGGACGGCCTGCGGACCGCCCGGACTGCCGGACAGTGGCGGCTTACTGCTGCTGAGACGCTATCTGATTTGCGGCATTGAGGGCGGCGCCGATGATCCCCGCCTGATTGAGGGTTTCGGCAACCTTGATTTCGGTTCTCAGTTCGAAGTTCTCGCTGAAGCGGTCAAACTTTTTCGAGACGCCGCCGCCGATTATGAACAGATCTGGGTTGAACAGGAATTCAAGACGGTTCAGGAAGCGTCCGAAGCGACGGCCGAATTTGTTCCATCCCAGATCCTTTTCCACTCTCACCCGTTCGGAGCAGTAGTGCTCGGCCTTTTGGGGACCGTGCTTGGTGTCCAGCACCAGATGCCCCAGCTCGGTGTTCGGATGCAGCTGGCCGTTGATGAATACCGCCGAGCCGATGCCGGTGCCGATGGTCAGCAGCATGACCACGCCGTTGCGATCCTTGCCCACGCCGAACTTCATTTCGCAGATGCCTGCGGCATCGGCGTCGTTTATCACATAGCACGGACAGCCGGTGGTTTCTGTAAACAGCTGGTCCACCGCGGTGTTCACCCAGGTGGAGTCGATATTGGCGGCGGTGAAGGCTACGCCGTGATGAATGGTGGCCGGAAAGCCGCAGCCGATGGGCCCGTTGTATTCAAACTGCTGAACCAGTTCCTTCAGCGTTGCGGCCACAGCCTCGGGAGTGGCTGGCTTCGGAGTTTCGATTCTCTTCCTTTCCGTCAGCATTTCTCCGGTTTCTGTTTCAATAATGGCTCCCTTTATGCCGGTGCCGCCGATATCAACGCCTAGAATCTGCATCTGTGTCTCCCAATTGCTCGTATCTGAAACCGCCTGAAGCCGTCAGCGCTTCAGAGCCTACAGCGCTAATTTATTACAGATCGGCGTCAACACAAAGAATGTTTGACTCATAGTGTGAGATGATGCCGATAATGCCCGGACACGGAATTTTTCATCCGCCCGATGTCGTCGCCTCAAGCCGCCTTGATGCGTATTCCGCCTGGAGACTTAAAACCGGGCTGTCGTGGCGCCTGAAGGAGTCCACGGCCGCAATCAGGTTGGGATTGCCGCTGTTTCCGGCAGCCACAATAACATTGCGCATGAAACGGATCCAGCCGGCGCGGCGGATGACCGAGCCCTCGAATTTTTTCAGATATTCCTCCTCGGTCATTTCAAGAAGGCGGTCCAGCCTGAGATCCTCCGGGGTCAGACGGCATGCGAAATCCTTTTCCCGGGTGTAGATATGCCGCCTGTTCCAGGGACAGCACCTCTGGCATTCGTCGCAGCCGAAGATCCTCAGACCGACTGACGGACACAGATCCTCCGGGATCGCGTCCTTGTGCTCGATGGTAAGGTAGGCGATGCATTTTGAGGCGTTGATCTGCCGATCATCGAGAATCGCGCCGGCGGGACAGGCCTCGACGCACCTGACGCAGCTTTTGCAGGGTTCGAATTTCAGGGGCTTGCAGGCCTCAAGTCCGAGGGAGATCAGCACCTCGCCGATGAAGAATTCGGATCCCAAATGCGGACTTATCACCAGCGAGTTTTTCCCTCTGACCCCAAGCCCCGCCTGGGCGGCGTAAAGCTTTTCAAAAACCGGAGCGGAGTCGGTAAAGCATCTGAGACTGCTTTTCTCGGCCATTCTTTCAAGTTTTTGGCAGAAATCCTTCAGCTTGCCTCTCATTACCTTGTGATAATCCCTGCCGAGGGCGTAGCGGCTGACGATTCCGCAGTCCGGCCGGGACGGGACCGTTTCGGGCGTCCGGTACAGCAGCCCAAGGGATATCACCGACATCGCCGTATCCAGCAGCAGGCGTGGATTCTCTCTGATTTCAAGACCGTTTTTCAGATATTCCATGCCGCCGTGGTTTCCGGCATCAAGCCATCTGCGGTATTTCTCTTTTTCATGCGCGGATATTTCGATTTCCGATATTCCGGCCAGATCGAAGCCGCAGTCCATGGCAAGATCAAGCACGGCTTGGGAATCCAGCCGCGCTTCTGGCTGCGGCTGAGACTGCATCTGAGAGTCGTTCTTTGGTCCTGCGGAAATTTCGTTCATTGGGTTTGGCTCGCGTGGCTGGTGTCGGTGGTCGGCAATATCGCGGATTTCAGCGCTAAAAGCGGCCGTTTCGCATGTCCGCTCGCAATTTTATCGGAAAAATCACAGCATCGGGTCCGGATAATCGGTAAAGTTATGGCAGAAAACGGGGCTGGGTGACCTCTTGTTCCGTATCAGCGGGGGCTGTTTTATGGATTTTGTGGATAAAGTATACACCGCAGAAGCGGTCAGAGCCATCGAAAGCAGGTGCCGGGATGCCAGCGGCACCTGCTACGGACTTATGCAGAAGGCGGGACAGGCGCTTGCCGATCGCATCCGGCAGGAGCTTGCAGGCGGCGGACGCAGAGTCGTGTTTTTCTGCGGCGCCGGCAACAACGGCGGCGACGGCTACGAAGCGGCTGCCATTCTGCGCTGCCGCGGCGTTGAGACGATAGTCTGCGAATACCGAAAACCGAAGGACGGAACCGAGGCGGCCAGAGCGTATGCGCTGTGTCTTGACGCCGGGATCCGCACCGTGTCCGACCTCTCCTCCCTGGATATCGCGGAAGGGGACATTCTGGTGGACGCTCTTCTTGGCATCGGCGTCAGAGGCGAGGTGAGCCAACCCATGCTTTCCTGGATCTCCTTCATCAACCGGTTCAGCGGCCGTTGCTTCATTCTTGCGGTGGACACGCCATCGGGGCTGGATGCCGACAGCGGGTACTGCAGTCCTGATGCGGTTCGGGCGGATGTCACTCTGACGCTCCTGAGACCCAAGGCAGGCCTTTTCACCGGCCTTGCCGGCGACTACGCAGGACGGATCGAATTCAACGATCTGGGCGTTGAAGCCGATTCTGCCGATGCAGGTTGCTACTTCCGCTACTCCTACGACAGTCCTGAGCTCAGACGGCTGCTGCCGCGGCGGAAAAACTCCTGCAACAAAAGCGACAGCGGCCGGCTTCTTCTTGCCGGCGGAGCGCCGGGAATGCCGGGAGCTCTGAAAATGGCCGCCATGGCGGCGCTGAGATCGGGAGCCGGGCTGGTTCGGGTCGCCGCAAGCGCCCGGTCTCTTCCGCTGATCTTTGCCGGAACTCCGGAACTTATGCTTCTGCCTCTTGAGGAAAAATCCCCGGAGGAGATTTTTCAGGCCATCATGTGGAGCAACGCACTGGTGATTGGACCAGGACTTGGACGGACCGAACATTCCCGCGAGGTTTACCGGAGCTTCATCGACGCTCCAAGACCTATGGTGGTGGATGCCGATGCGCTTTATTTTCTGGCTCAGGACATGAGAAGACTGGAGCATGCTGTTGTCACGCCTCATGAGATGGAGGCTGCCAGACTGTTGGGCTGCGATGTCGAATATGTAAGGCGAAACAGATATAATGTGGTTTTCAGACTTCACGAACTCACCGGCGCGGTGGTGGTGCTCAAGGGCCCGGGCACGGTGATATGCGACGGCTCGTCCTGCCATGTTTCGGCAGACGGCTCTAGCGCGCTGGCGGTGGGCGGATCCGGCGATGTGCTGTCGGGGATCATCGGGGCGCTTCTGGCATTCGGTCTGAGCTGTTCGGATGCGGCGCGGGTTGCGGTGGCGATCCACGGCAGAGCCGGCATGCTGGCTTCTCTTGACGGCAGCATAGGCACGCTCCCCACCGATCTGCTCTGTAACATCAGAAAACTGATAAACGCGAAAATTCATGACTTGCAGTTTAAAGAAATCACTCAATGAGGAAGAGACGGTGGCCCTTGGGACCGCCGTGGCCGCAGCATGCCAGCCGGGAGTCTGCATATATCTTTCCGGCGAGCTTGGCGCCGGCAAGACCACCTTCGCCCGGGGCTTTCTTGCTGGACTGGGACATGCCGGCAAGGTGAAAAGCCCTACCTACACCCTGGTTGAAAGCTACGACCTTGAACCTTTTACGGTGTATCACTTCGATCTGTACCGGCTCAAGGATCCCGAGGAGCTTGAATTCATGGGCATTCGCGATTATTTTGACGGCCGATCGGTTTCTCTGGTGGAGTGGCCGGAGATGGGAGAGGGATTTTTCCCCGAACCTGATCTGCTGATATCCGTCGCTTACGCCGGCGACAGGCGACAGTTTTCCATAAGCGCCTGTACGGACGCAGGCCTGCGGATTGTGGAGACACTTGAATGAAACGATTTCTTCTGTTTCTTTTTTGCATGGCCGTCTGTTCTCTGGCCTGGGCCAACGAGATAGCGGGAGTGCGCGCCGGCGTGCAGTCGGACAAGACCCGAATCGTTTTTGATCTGACCCAGACGCCGGACTACAGCATTGTAATGCTTGGACCATATACGGTGGCCCTTGAGGTTCGCAATGTCTCGAATACCGCAAAGCTCCCGAAAATCGGCAGAAATCTCGGCAAAATCATAGAGAGGGTTGATGTAACCTCATCCGGCAGCACCGCCAGGTATTCCTTTCTCCTGAAGTGGGACGTGTCTCCTGTTCATGACAAACTCGCTCCTCAGGCAAATTACAGGCATCACCGGATCTACCTTGATTTTCTCAACAGCAGAATCGCCGGCGCTCCCCGGGGCAACGGACCGGCGCGGGAGAACTCGAATCGGAACTCCGGAAGGTCTGACGGCGGTCAGTCGCAGGCTTCTTCCCCTTCCGCCGGCGCTGCCGGATCTGCCGCCGGAGTTACTGTTCTCACTCCGGAGGAGGCCAGAAAAAAACAGGCGGAAATGCATCGGGAGAATCTCCGCCACCTGGAGGAGCAGGAAAAAGCGCGTCAGGAAGCTAAACTTAAAGCCGAGCGGGACGCCAAACTGAAAGCCGAACAGGAAGCAAAACTGAAGGCGGAACGGGACGCCAAGCTTAAAGCCGAGCGGGACGCCAAACTGAAGGCTGAACAGGAAGCCAAGCTTAAATCCGAGCGGGACGCCAATCTGAAGGCCGAACAGGAAGCGAAACTGAAGGCGGAACGGGATGCCAAGCTTAAAGCCGAGCGGGACGCCAAACTGAAGGCCGAGCAGGAAGCCAAACTGAAAGCCGAGCGGGATGCCAAACTGAAAGCCGAACAGGAAGCGAAACTGAAGGCGGAACGGGACGCCAAACTGAAAGCCGAACAGGAAGCGAAACTGAAGGCGGAACGGGACGCAAAACTGAAGGCTGAACGGGAAGCGAAACTGAAGGCCGAGCAGGAGGCCAAACGAGCCGCGGATGCAGCCAGGGCCCGCGATGAAGGCATCGCCGCCGACACAGGATGCAAGAAGGGCAAAATCATTATCGCGATAGATGCCGGCCATGGCGGCAAGGATCCCGGCGCCATCGGAGCCAAGTCCCACACCGAAAAGAGCGTTACCCTGGCTATCAGCCGGAGACTGGCCAAACTCATCAACTCGTCCAAGAGCATGAAAGCGGTAATGATCCGCAATTCGGACGTCTTTGTGGATCTTGATGAAAGGTCCCGCAGGGCGCGGCGTTCCAAGGCTGAAATTCTGATTTCGATTCACGCCGATGCCGCTGAAAACAAAACCGCCAAGGGCGCTTCGGTGCTGGTGCTCAACAACAATCGCGCCAGCCGCGAAAACCAGAAGATGGTGGGATCGGAGGATCAGGAAAAACTGCTCAGCGGCGCAGGCACCGTCATTGATCGGGCCAGCGCCAACGGCGAGGGCACGGAGAGCATTTTCAAGACCTTCATCGACATGACATCCAATCATTCACGCGAGTACAGCTATCATCTGGCCGAAAGGATCATCGCCAATCTTTCCAAGTTCGCCAGAATGCACAAGCATGCTCCGGATGAGAGATCCCTCGCCGTGCTGAAGGCTCCCGATATTCCTTCCATTCTGGTGGAAACGGGCTTTATCTCGAATCCGGACGAGGAAAAGCTGCTCACCAGCGCCGCGTATCAGACCAAAGTGGCCGACGCCATCTATCAGGCCATTCTGGAACATAATACCGATCCACGTTACAAGTGCAGGAAGTAGCAGCCGATGTCGATTAAAGTTCTTTCTCCCTTGGTCACCAACCAGATTGCCGCCGGAGAGGTGGTGGAGCGTCCCGCATCGGTCATCAAGGAGCTGGTCGAAAATTCTCTTGATGCCGGGGCCACGCGGATTGAGATTGAAATAGCGCAGGGCGGCTGCTCTCTCATCAGGATCCGCGACAACGGCTGCGGAATACCCAAGGACGAGCTGGCTCTGGCTCTGACCCGGCACGCCACCTCGAAAATCGTTGATGTGGAGGATCTCAGCTCCATCACCAGCTTCGGCTTCAGAGGCGAGGCCCTGGCCTCGGTGGCGGCGGTTTCAAGACTTACGCTGGTGAGCAAGCCTCGCGATCAGAGCGAGGCCTGGCAGATCCACGCCGAGGGCATTTTTGAACAGCCGCAGATCATGCCGGCCTCCCATCCGGACGGAACCATGATCATGGTGAAGGATCTTTTCTTCAATGTTCCGGCCAGACGCCGTTTTCTCAAGTCGGAGCGGACGGAAAGCGCACATGTGGCAAATCTGTTCAAGACCTTCGCCCTGGGCAACTATGCGGTGTCCTTTATCCTGATTTCAAACGGCAAGACCCTGTACAATCTGCCTCCGGCCGTGGACGAGAATCAGCGGACCCAGCGTCTGTCCGCTCTTCTTGGCTCCGCCTTCGCCCAGAAGAGGATCGCGGTTTCCTTCGACCGGTCGGGACTGAAACTCACCGGTTTTGTGCTTCCCGCCGCCAGCGAGGAATCCTCGGAGCCCGAGGCTCAGTACCTGTTTCTCAACGGACGTCCCATCAGAGAGAAGAACACTCTTCATGCCATCCGGCAGGCTTATTCCGAGGTTTACGGCAGAGATGCCAAAGCCAGCTACATTCTGTTTCTGGATATGAACCCGGCCGATGTGGACGTCAATGTTCATCCTACCAAGCATGAGGTGAGATTCGCCGATCAGCGGCTTGTTCACGATTTCTTCGTTCTGGCTGTTCGTCAGGCTCTGTCCCAGGTATCGGGCGGAGAGTCTTCTGCCGCCGGAGACTTTGGAGCCGATGGCGAGCTTGCCTTTGGCGATGAGAGTCCGAGTTGTGACGTCGCGGCGGAGGATTCGGCGACTTCCGATTCTGGCGGTAGGCCGGCCGGCGCTTCCTCTTTTGTCTCAGGTGGAGGATTCGGCTCTGGCGGTTCTTCATTTTCCTCCGGCGGCGGAAGCGGGAGATTTGGAGGCTCATATTCTGGAGGAGCTGGAGGCTACGCTTCAGGCGGCGGAGGCTATGCTTCAGGCGGCGGAGGCTACGCCGGTCCTCGCGGAAGTTCCGCCGGAGCATCCGAACGGGCCGCCTCCGCCTACACAAGCTGGATGAGCGGCGTTACCGGCGCCGGTACGGCGGGTCGCGAAAGCGGGAACGGGGAGGTTCATGACGGCATAAGACCTCTTCCAGCGCTTTACGGCTTTGAGGATGGCACCGTATGTTTCGGCTTTGAGAAGAAGCTTTATACCGCGCGTCTTGCCGATCTGGACGAGGCCCTGCTGAATGCGGTCTACACTCCGGATACCATGCCTGCCACGCTGATGATCCCGCAGCAGATCAAGCTGGAGGATCGAAAACAGCAGGAAGCGGTGAGCAGGTATTCGGATCTTGTCAGGGAACTTGCCTTTTCCTGCCAGCTCAAGGGACAGTCCATGAAGATTCTGGCGGTGCCGGAGTGCCTGAGAAGGTATGACATCGCAGCGCTTGCGCGACTGCTGGCGCAGAAACTTGCCGAGGACTGCGCCGATGCCGCCGTTCTCCGTCAGGCTCTTGCAGGCTGCGCCTGCGCCGGCCGCAGCTACGGCATCGCCGATGCGGTGAACATCCTCTACGATGCCCATCTTGATCTGCCGTCGCTTTCGGACAAACTTCATGCCGTTGATGTCGCCTGTCTCATCAGAGGACGACATGGCCTCTGACAACGAATTCATCATCTGTCTGATGGGTCCCACCGCCAGCGGCAAAACCGGGACCGCCGTGAGGCTTGCCAAAATGCTGCCCTGCGAGATCGTCAGCGTCGATTCGGCCCTGATCTACCGCGGCATGGACATCGGCACCGCAAAGCCCTCGATGGCCGAACGCGACGGAATCGTTCATCATCTGATTGACATCCTTGATCCCAGAGAGGTTTATTCCGCGGCAGATTTCAGAGCGGATGCGCTAAGGCTCATTCATGAGATTCAGGAGCGGGGAAACATACCTCTTTTGGTAGGGGGCACCATGCTTTATTTCAATGCGCTCCTGGCCGGCATTTCCGATCTGCCCCAGTCGGATCCCGCCGTGAGAAAACAGCTGAAGGAACGCATCGCTCAGGATGGCCTTCAGGCGGTTCACCGGTGGCTTGCCGCCATGGATCCGGAGGCGGCAGAGAGGATCAAGCCAAACGACGAGCAGAGGATCATGCGGGCTCTTGAGGTCAAACTCATCAGCGGCGCGACCATGACCGAGCTAACCAGGACCAGCAGAGCCAGGCCTTTCGGGCAGACCGCTCTTCAGTTTGCGCTGATGCCGGAGGATCGCCAGAGACTCAGACTGCGTATCGGCGAACGGTTCGACCGGATGATGACCGACGGCTTTGTGGAGGAGGTCAGAACCCTTTACGGTCGCGGAGATCTGGCGGAGGATATGCCAAGCATGAGGGCGGTGGGATACCGCCAGTGCTGGCAGTATCTGGACGGCAGGATGGACCGGCAGGAGATGGTGTACCGGGCGAAGGTCGCCACATGCCAGCTGGCCAAGCGGCAGATCACCTGGCTTCGGGGCTGGAAATTTCCTTACGCGTCCCTTGATCCTGAAGCGCCAGGAAACGAGGATGCGATTTTTCGGGCCGTCAGGGCTTACCGGCAGGACGCCGGGGCGCAAGCCTGAATATTCTGCGCCGGCGCTTTTGGCGGAACTGCGGTTTCGCCCTCACATAGTTGCGCCGGCATGAGTCTGCCGGTTTGCCAAAGATTTTCTTTTGTGGTATACATGAAAATCGGTCCGTTAGGCGTATGCGGCAAAGGCGGCTCTGCATCTCCGGCGATACAACAATTATAATAAAGAAAATTAGTGGTGATAAAATGAACAACAAGGGACAGCTGATACAGGATCCTTTTCTGAACGAAATCAGACGCGAGAAGATTCCTGTTTCCATTTTTCTGGTCAACGGTATCAAGCTTCAGGGCTTTGTGGAGTCCTTCGATCAGTTTGTTGTTCTTCTGAAAAACAATGTCTGTCAGCAGCTGGTGTACAAGCATGCCATCAGCACCATCGTTCCGACGCGTCCGATTCATGTCTTCAGAAACGAAGAGGAGCAGAGCGGCGATGAGCCTATATAGTCCGGCCGTCTTCTTTGCGCAGGTGCCGGCTTGACCGATAATCTCCATCGGCGCATCCGCGCCGTTCTAGTTCATTGCGAAATCCTCTCTGATGCCTGGGATTCCGAAGATTTGGCGGAGCTCAGGCTTCTTGCCGTTTCCGCGGATCTCCATATCGCGGATGTTCTCTCATGCCGCCGCGAGGGGCCTGATCCCCGTTTCTACATCGGTTCCGGCAAGATTGACGAACTCAAGGCCTTGGTCGCATCCGGCGAGGCCGAGCTGGTGGTGTTCAACAATCATCTTTCTCCGGCCCAGGAGCGCAACATCAGCTCCGCCGTGGGCTGCAAGATCATTGACCGGACCGCCCTGATCCTGGAAATTTTCGCCCAGCGGGCAAGAACCTACGAGGGCAAGCTGCAGGTGGAGCTTGCCCAGCTGAAATACAGCGCCACCCGTCTGGTCAGAGGCTGGACTCACCTTGAGCGTCAGAAGGGCGGCTTCGGCCTTAGAGGCGGCCCCGGCGAAAAGCAGCTGGAGCTTGACCGGCGCGAGCTTAACGGCCGCATTTTCGCCATCAACAACGAACTTGAGCGGGTAAAGAACCAGCGGGAGTCCGGAAGAAAGTCGCGGCGCAAGAACGAAATCCCGGTGCTGTCTCTGGCCGGGTATACCAACGCCGGCAAATCAACCCTGTTCAACCGTCTCACCGGCGCCGGCGTATATGCCGCCGACCAGCTTTTCGCCACCCTCGATCCCACTCTGCGGCGCTTTGATCTGCCCTCCGGCGGTTCGGTGGTTTTCGCCGATACGGTAGGCTTCATCCGCCATCTTCCCCATGATCTGGTCGCGGCCTTCCGGGCCACGCTTCAGGAGACCCGGGATGCCAATCTTATTCTGCATGTCACCGACTGCTGCGACGACCGCATGGAGGACAACATCGCCCAGGTCAACGCCGTGCTTGACGAGATTGGAGCCGGAGAGGTGCCGCAGCTGATGGTGTACAACAAAATCGATCTCGCCGAGGGCCTGGAGCCTCACGCGGAGCGTGACGGAACCGGCCGGCCGACAGGCGTTTTCGTATCCGCCGCCACCGGCGAAGGCATCGATCTGCTGCTTGAAATTGTTACTGAACTGGTGCGGAAAAATATAGTAGAATTACGACTGCTGTTGCCTCCGGAACTGGCGGGAAGGATCAGATCCGATTTGTACGAATTGCGCAGCGTGGTTTCCGAGGAGTGCACGGATGACGGCATGTGCGTTGTAAACATAAAACTGCCTCGGACATCCTTCAATCAGCTTGACAAAAAATACGGATTTTCGTTATCCGGTTTCGTAGTAAGGGAACAATAAATATGCCTTGGAAAAAACCAAGCGACGCGCCGTCGGGGAACAAAAAATCCGGCGGCGTCGATTTCAGTTTCAATCTGAACTTCTTCAACGGAAGCAAGGTTACTCTGCTGGTCATCGCGGGCCTTCTGGCCGCGTTCTGGGTGCTCAGCGGCTTTTACACCATCAAGGAGTCCGATCGGGGAGTGGTGCTGCGCTTCGGCAAGTACGTCAACACGGTTCAGCCCGGCCTGAACTGGAAGCCCACGTTCATCGACAAGGTGTATCCGGTGAACATCACCACGGTGCAGTCCTTCTCGTCTTCCGGCATGATGCTTACCAAGGACGAGAACGTGGTCATGGTCGAGCTCAACGTTCAGTTCAAGGTTTCCGATGCCTACAAGTATCTGTTTTCCGTAACCAACGCCAACGAGAGTCTCAAGCAGGCCACCGACAGCGCTCTGCGCTACGTGGTTGGTCACACCACCATGGACGACGTGCTGACCAAAGGACGTCAGCAGGTGAAGAAGGACACCTGGACCGCCATGGATCAGATCATCGCTCCGTATGACATGGGAATTACGATTCTTGACGTGAACATGCTGCCGGCCCGCGCTCCGGAGCAGGTGAAGGATGCCTTTGACGACGCAATCGCCGCCCAGGAGGACGAGCAGCGCTACATCCGCGAGGCCGAAGCCTACGCCAGGGAGATCAAGCCCAAGGCCGTGGGCAAGGTTCAGCGTCTGGGAGAAGAGGCCGAGGCCTACCGTCAGAAGGTGGTGCTGGACGCCGAAGGCGAGGTTGCCAGATTCAAGGCGATTCTCCCCGAGTACAACAACGCTCCGACTCTGACCAGGAAGCGGATCTATCTTGAGACCATGGAGGAAATCTACTCCTCCAACAGCAAGGTGCTGGTTGATCTGCCGGAGGAGAACGGGACTCTGATCTATCTTCCTATAGATCGTCTGGTGGAGCAGGCCAAGGGAGGAAAGAAATAATGCAGAAGATTCTTGTTGCCGTGGTGGTGCTGGCGGTGTGTCTGGCTTCCATGATGTTCACGGTGCGCGAGGGCCAGGTGGGCATCGTGTTCCAGTTCGGCAAGGTGGTCCGGGTAAGCGGCGCCGATGACGAAAACAGTCTGCCGAAAATCTACGAGCCGGGGCTTCATTTCAAAATTCCTCTCATCGAGACCGTGAAGACTCTTGATGTCAGGGTCCAGTCCATGGAATCCTCGGCCGATCGTTTCGTCACCTCGGAAAAGAAGGACCTTATCATCGACTCCTACGTGAAATGGCAGATCGAGGATCCGGCCAAATTCTTTCTCACCACCAACGGCGGCGATTACGTGGTGGCCAGCGATCTGCTGAAGAACAAGATCAACAACGGTCTCAGATCGGAGATTGGCAGCCGCACCATCAAGGAGATCGTGTCCGGCGAGAGAGCCGAGGTTATGCAGAGCGCTCTTCTGAATTCAGCCAGCTCATCGGAGCTTGGCATCAGGGTGATTGACGTGCGCATCAAGCAGATCAATCTGCCGGTGGAGGTCTCCAATTCCATTTTCGAGCGCATGCGCGCCGAGCGCAACGCCGTGGCCAAGGAGCACCGGGCTCTTGGCATCAAGCAGGCCGAATTCATCCGGGCCGAGGTGGACCGCGAGGTGGCGGTCATGCTGGCCGCCGCCCAGAAGAACGCCAAGGAGGTCAAGGGCGCAGGCGATGCCCAGGCGGTGAAGATATACGCCGACACCTACAAGCTTGACCAGAATCTTTTCAACTTCCTCAGAAGCATGAGCGCCTACAAAAAGAGCATGACCAGCGGCAACAACATCATTGTAGTGAAGCCGGATGGAGAATTCTTCGAGAATTTCGAGGCGGTGAAATAGGACTTTTCGGCAGAGATCTCAAGTATCTCGTTTCGACAGCCTGACTCGCGAGCATGGCCGGCAGGATTTGTCATGAACTGCGGCGCGCCGCGATGTCGGGTTTTTTCAACTCAACTTAGGGGTAAAAATATGATTTGCGGCAATTGCGGCGCCCAGGTGCCGGACAATACCAATTTCTGCACTCACTGCGGAGCCAGGCTTGCGCCTGTCGCTTCGCAGGATCATGAAAATTCCGGCTCTTCACAGGATGATCAGACTTCCCTGAGCCAGTCAGGACATCAGGGACAGTATCCGCAGTCGCAGAGTCAGCCTGGACAGCAGGGGCAGTATCCGCTGTCCGGAAGCTATCAGTCTCAGCCTGCTTTCAGGCAGACCCGCGCGGCGCAGGATCCCGAACTGACAGGCTGCATCAATTCCCTCAACACCATGAACGTGCTGCAGATCATCACGCTGGTGCTGATGTTTTTGCCGGTTGTGAATATGGCCGGCTTTGTTATGCTGCTGGTGATTCTCGTCATGTCACTGTCTCTGACCAGCCGGGTCAGGAACGTGTTCGAACGCGCCGGAAATCAGGCCTATGCGGATCTGGTTGCCCGGATAAGAGGCATGTGCAAGTTTATCCTCGGCTACAGCGTTGGCTCTTTCATATTCGTTTTTGCCATGATGGTAATGAGCGCGGCGGTTTCAGATCCGGCAGGACTTATGGAAGATTCCCAGCAGACGGTTATGGCGATCGCGGTGCTTGGTCTGTTCGCTCTGTTTGTTGTCGCCTCGGTTTATGCGTTTTTTGCTGAAATTTACTGCTTTATCCGCCTTTACCATGTGAGAGGCGCGCTGCTGCAGTTATCCGCCGGCAACGCCCTTCCAGCCCAGGTGCCGTCCAGCGGCTGTCTCATCGCCGCCATTATTGGCGTTGTGCTGCTGGCGCTTGTGGCCGTGGTCGGAATCGTCGCCTCCATTATGCTTCCTGCCTATGCCAAATATCAGGCAAGAGCCAAGTTCGCCGAAGTTGTGTCCGCCACATATCCGCTAAAGCAGCAGGTGGAGCTGTGCATTTTCGACGTGGGGCCGGAGGAGGCCGCGACCTATTGCAGCACCGGCAAAAAGGCCAACGTCAGTCTTGGACAGAGAGGATGGGATCTTTCAAAACCGGCTGGGGCTTACGCCACCAAGTACGTCAGCAGCATAACCGTTGACGGGGGCGTCATCACAGCCACCGGTCATGTTGTCGGAAACATTCCGGAGACCATCGTTCTGGTGCCTCAGGCTGACAATAGCGGTCATGTAGACTGGACCGTGAGCCCGCAGTCATCGTGCATCCGCAACGATCTGTGCTAGCTTTTCGGCACGTTTCATTATTTTCAGGATCGCCGAAGCGATCCTTTTTTTTGTCGCAGACGGCGTCAGCGGCATAGTCGCGATGGCTGTCAAACGAGTGCCGGTGTGCAACGGAGTTTGCAGATGGCTGACGGATCGGGAGCAACTCGCAGTCAGTTGACGCATGACATCAGAATTGAAATTCCAATGGGAAGGTTAAGGATTTTTGACGTATTTCAAAAATTTGAAAATTCTGAAAAATGCGTAACTTGTTGATTTTGTTTGGTGATTTTGTCAAAAAGTTAATAATTTTAGGTTTTGAAATCTAAAAATTCAGAAAATCAGTAGGAGACGCAAAAGTTTTTCGGTTTAAAACAGAAGTTACTATTCACACCCCATGGATGGGTGTCAAATGCAACGTCCCCACCCATGACGGCAGCGTGACAGGAGCGGAAAACTGAGCCGTAGCATCCGCCCCTCCTACCCTGCTGAAGGAGGTGACGAAGAGTAACGATGTT
>JAFURY010000117.1 GCA_017480795.1 Succinivibrionaceae bacterium | reverse complement strand
TGTGGCGGGCGGTTAAGGTGGCGGGATTACACAAGGAGCAAGGGTTCTAGAAATCAGGTGTTAAGGCTATAATGTTCAAGAAGTTCTGGTCAATACGGAGTTCAAGAAACTGCTGAAAAAGCACGATTTTCCGGATGTCCATCTTCACGATCTCCGCCATGCCAATGCATCTCTGCTCATCAATATGGGAGTACCGGTAAAGGTTATTTCAGAGCATCTCGGCCACTGTGATACCAGAACCACGGAAAACATCTACGCACACATTTTCAGTGAAACTCTGGCACAGACATCCGATGCCATCAGCAGAGCACTATCTGACGACAGGAAATTATCCTGATACATTTTTGCCCCTTCAGACACAGAAAACACCGAGGTAAAAATTCAGACACAGAATGAAAGGACATTTGGTGTTTACTTGGTGTTTAAAGGGGCTAAACGAAGCAATATGATCCTCAACGATATACAAATTCACTCACCACGATACCGCATGAAACGGGCATTTTTCAACGATATGCAACGATATGAATGACCATCAGATACGCTTGAAAAGGAAGGAATCAACACGCTTGATGCCAAGGGCGAGGTGCTGATTACCATTATGGCTTCCCTCGCCCAGCAGGAATCTCAGTCCTTAAGCCAGAATGTCAAGCTGGGACTTCAGTACCGTTACCAGCAAGGCAAGGTGCAGGTGAACCATAATCACTTTCTCGGCTACACCAAGGATGCTGACGGCAATCTGATCATCGATCCGGTTCAGGCTGAAACCGTAAAGCGCATCTACCGGGAATATCTGGAAGGCTACAGCATGGACAAAATCAAGGCCGGACTTGAGCGGGACGGCATTCTGACCGGAGCGGGCAAGACCAGATGGTACACCTCGACCATCAACAAAATCCTCCGTAACGAGAAGTACATCGGTGATGCCCCGCTTCAGAAAACCTACACCACCGATTTTCTCAGCAAGACCAGAGTCAAAAACAACGGCATCGTACCGCAGTATTATGTGGAAGGTAACCATGAAGCCATCATTCCAAAAGACATCTATCTCAGAGTTCAGAATGAGCTTGTACGCAGACGCAGGGTTACAACAACATCGAGCGGCAGGAAATGCTCCTTCAGCGGTCACCATGTCTTTTCCCAGATGGTCTTCTGCGGGGAGTGCGGTGAACTGTTCCGCCGGGTGCACTGGAATAACAGAGGCGTAAAATCAATCGTCTGGAGATGCCTGAGCCGACTCAAGCCCACCGGTCTCGAGTGCCACGCCAGAACCGTGAACGAGGAAGCCTTAAAGGCAGCATGTCTCTCTGCATTCAACAAACTTCTCGATAAGCAGGAAGGTTTTCAAAAACAGCTGGAAGAGAACGTTCGCGCAGTTATGGCTGTTGATGAATCTTCCGGAGTAATGAGTGTCTCAGCAATTGATGATGAGCTTGCCAAACTTCAGAAACAACTGATCCAATGCGTTGAGGCCAGGAAGGACTACAAGGAAATTGCCGACAGAATTCTTAAACTCAGAGACATGAGGCAAAAAACCAACTTTGACGATTCTGCCCGTGAAGAGTACGTCACCAGAATCAATGACATTTTAGACTTCATCAGAAAGCAAAGCTCTGAACTGACTGTGTTTGATGAGGCTCTGACCAGATGCTGGGTGAAGCGGATAGTAATCTATGGCGACAAGTACACGATTGAATTCAAGTCGGGGATTAGCGTGGATATTCTATCATGGCCCAAAAACTAATTAAAACAATCGAGGGGGAGGGAAGCAATATTCCTGCCAAAAAAAATTTTTACTCTGACTCTAAGCTATTAAAAAATGCCGATAAATCACTGCTAACAAAGAGCATTGCATCTTCGGATTATCTTCAATGCTATCGCTCATAAAAAGAAAAATAGCACCGTAGTTATCAGGTTTAACGCCAACACAAAATGACTCCCCTCCCTCATCATAAGCAAATGGAATATAGCCCTTTGGAAACCATTCTTCAGAAAGCCAATCTAACGCAGTTCTAACATCATTTACTGTTGAATAAAGTCCGTGTAAAAATGTTTCGTCCTCCCATTCGCCATACTTTAAATGAACCTTTCTTCTAGAACGATCTATTTCCCCATCGCATAGTAACTTTTTTATTTCATCCGGAATTGTTACCTCGTATTCAGCTTCTAACGCCTTTATTTTCTCTATCGTAATTCTTTCTGCCATATTTATTCCTCCACTCGCTTATGCGTTATAAAACTACCTAAGAGTGACGAGCATAGCGCCACTCTTTTTTTATGCCGGAAGAAGACCAAATTCCCCTGACAGCAATTCCACAGTTTCAGAGCCATTTTTAGGTTGGGTGTTCAGAACTGCTATTGCAAAAAAGCAGTTCAGCACACTCGACCTCGGAAAAATTGCCTGTTTTTCATACTGTAAATATGTTCAGATAAACGCATTTTTCAAAGAAATACAGCATAAAATTCATTGTGTAAATTTCAACCACCACTGCTGAAACCGCATGAATACTGGGTTTCTTTAGGCTTTATCACGTGACAGCAGTACAACCGTCTCGACGTGACATGTGTTTGGAAAAAGATCAAACGCGCTGATCTGCCGTACACGATACTCCCCGCTTTCAACAAGACATGCAAGATCTCGCGAAAGCGACTCCGGATCGCATGAAACGTACACTATTTTTGAAGGCCTGCACCTTGCAACCGAATCCAAAAGTTCCGCGTGACAGCCCTTTCTTGGTGGATCCAGTATCACCACATCAGGTCGCAAGCCCTCTGCCACCAGTTCAATACAGACATCTTCGCTTCTGCCGGTTCGGAATTCAGTATTTTCTATTCCGTTCAATTCAGCATTGAACCTGGCAAGCTCCACCGCCTCGGGGACAATTTCAACCCCGTAGAGTTTTCTGAAGCCTCCGTCAAGGCTCAGGCCGATTGAACCGACCCCGCAATAGAGATCAAAGACTACTTCGTTGCCGGCCAGATCGGCGTATCGTCTGACGGCATCGTACAAGTTTTCGCACTGATAACTGTTCAGCTGCCAGAAGGAACGCGGCCCGATCCTGAATTTGTACCGGCCCAAATTCGTCGCTATGGTTTCTTTTCCGTATATAAGTTCGAACTCAGCGCCGTAGACTCCATTGCCGGCGGAAGCGTTAACATTGACATAAAGGGAATCAAGGTTGAGTTCCTCGGCAATCCTGACCAGTTCACGCCGTTCATCTTCAAGTCTGCCGGTTGCGACAAGGACCGCCATTTTCTCCCCGGTTCCGTGACCGGTACGGTAAATGATCTCCCTGACATCGCCCTTCAGAGTCGACTCGTCATAACCGGTCAAACCGGACAATTTCATCCAGACGGACATTCTTGCGTTTGCCTCGGTTATCCAGTTCGGTTCCAGCAAGCATGCTGCCACCGGCACCAGGCGATGGGATTTTTTGGCGAACATGCCGATGGCAGGACTGCCATTGATCTGCCGCACATAGTAAACGCTTTTGTTCCGATAACCGGATATCGCATCAGATGGTCTGCAGGAGAGGTCGAATTGCGAAAGATCAACGGAAAGTCTGGCAAGACATGAAGCCAGCCGCTCGGTCTTTAATTGCAGCTGCCGCCTGTAGGCTATATGCGCCAGCTGACAGCCGCCGCAGTCCGGGGATCCGCAGTTGCTTTCCGCCCGAAAGGGACTTGATGCGACAACTCTGACCAGTCTCGACTCGTAATAGGTGGGATGTTCCGCCAGCTCGGCGACAACGCATTCGCCCGCAATGGCGCCGTCAACAAAAACCCTTTTGCCGTTGAATGAGGAAACTCCGTAGCCCTTGTCATTGACGGACTCGATGATGAGTTCAGCCTGCGTCGCAAAGCGCATGGTCACAATCCGAGCGCGGCTGCGGGCGCCATCGGCTTCTTCTTCTCAAGGGTCAGATGTCTGGTCTGAACATTCTTGTTGCGCGCCTTGAAGCGATCGGACAGCTGCTGGGCAATAAACACCGAACGATGCTGACCACCGGTGCAGCCGATGCCGATGGTCAGATAGCTGCGGTTGTTTCTTTCGATCTGAGGAAGCCAGGCGTTGATGAAAATCTCGATCTGATTGACGTAATCAACCACCGCATCCTTCGATTTAAGAAAATCGATAACGGGCTGATCAAGACCGGTCAAAGCCCGCAGTTTTGGAACCCAGTGAGGATTCGGCAGAAACCGCGCGTCAAAAACGAAATCAATATCCTTTGGTATGCCGTTTTTGAAACCGAAGGACTCGAACACCATCACGATCTCCTTTGATTTGCGGCCCAGAAGGCGGTCGGTGATTATTTCGTTGAGGTCGTAGCCGTTGAGATTGCCGGTGTCGATGCGAAGATCCGCATAAACGGCAAGAGGAGCCAGAAGGCTGGATTCATAGATAATGGCCTGTTCCAGCGTGTAGTTGGCAAGCTTGGTCAGCGGATGAATTCTTCTGGTCTCGGAGTAGCGCTTGATGAGAATTTCGTCATCCGCATCGATAAACAGGCTGAGAATGCGGAGATCGGAATCCTCCTGCAGCTTCAGGATTATTTCATGAACGGAAAAGGAATCCGCCGGAAGATTTCTTACGTCAATGCTCACCGCAATGCGCTCGTACTGTCCCTTCGAGACTTTGACAAGTTCGGTCAGCAAAGCGACAGGGAGATTGTCCACGCAGTAATAACCCAAATCCTCAATGCAGCGCAGCGCCACCGTTTTGCCGGCTCCGGACCTGCCGCTGACCACTACCAGTTCCATAAAAAGTCCTATCGTGAAAAAAATTTCATGCGCAATCAGGCATGACAAAAATGATAATCCAGCGTTGAAGCAAGTTCAACCTGTCTGTCGGACCGGCCCGCCCGCAGAAATCCACGCCTGCCATGACAGACATTTCTCCGCAAAAATGTTCCCCTCGCAGATCCGCCTCAGTGTCGTCGCGACATTCCATAAGAAGCGAAAACAACGCCGCAATACCGTCAAAACTCAGCGGATCAGGCATCGCGCCGCGCCTTTCAGAAATGAATTATATATCCCAACATCGGCACAGCAGTTAATTTCCGCTGACTAAAGTGTGAAGCCTGTTTGCATTTAATCGCAGAGCTTGCGATATGATATGAACGTATGGCGGAAAACGCTTTGGCGTTCATAGCCCGTGGCGAGGCGGACAGGTTGCACTTGCGGCATATGGTTTTGAAAAACGGATTGGACCATAAGGCATTGAAATCCTGCGCGCAAAGCCATATGTAAACATAGACGGAACCATATACCGTCAGTTTCCGGATTGACCGCAGGAACCTGCGGACTGCCATCTGGCGCAATGGCCGGTCGGCAGGAAAATCACAGTTTAACCTGTGAGAGGTTCACATTCTTTGACAACTATAAAAAGGAGTTGCTTATGCAGATCACGGTAAAAACCCGCAACATCGAATTGACTGACGCTCTCAATGACTTTGTTCATGACAAGTTTTCCAAGCTGGAGAGACAGGCTGAGGGAGTTAAAGAGATCCTCGTGACGCTTTCAGTCGAAAAGCTTGAGCAGAAGGCCGAGGCTGTGGTTCAGGTAGTGGGAGACACCTATCATACGGAGGCTGTTGGCGATGATCTGTATGCTGCGGTTGACGTGCTGCTGGACAAGGTCGTGCGACTGATTGTAAAACACAAGGAAAAACTGCAGAAATAATCTGACAACCGCTTATCGACACCGGTTACCTGCGGATCGCTTGCGCGATCCGCTTTTGTTTTCTGCAGTCATGCGCCCGATGGCGTTCGTTTCTTCCCCGCCCGGGTCCAAAGTCCCAGCGATCTTCACGGCTCCTTTTCGGTTAAAATCCCAGCGATCTCCAATATCTCCGCCCGGTAAACTTCGGCTGCGCGCCCAGGCTCAAATCCGCTTCCGCAGGCGGGAGCCCGGCCGTCTGGCTGCATCCGGCTCATGCTTCCGGCATGATCGCGCCACTTGGCCCGGGCGCATGGATCCGAGCGACCGCATGGCGGGGCTCAGCCCTTTTGCAGTTCAGCGCATCGCATAATCTCCGATGTGCCGCAGGATCTCTCCTTTCCAGTCAGACGGTCCGATCCCGAAAACTCTCCGGATTTTATCGACATTGAGCCTTGAGTTACGGGGTCGAACAACCTTTGACGGAAAGCCGGAGGACGACACAGGCGCAATCGCGGGTCTTGCGCTCACGATCCCCGCCTTCAGCGCCGCCTCGGCAATGAATTCGGCAAACTCGTATCTGCTGACATCCGGCTTGCCGGCGTAATGGTAAACGCCCCAGGACGAAAATCCCCCATCGGCGCAAATCCTGCGACAGATCTCCAAAATGCAGGATGAGGCATCTCCGGCGTAGGTCGGTCCTCCAACCTGATCGTCCACCACCGACAGAGACATCCCCCTCATCATGCGTCCAAGAACCGCCGCGACAAAGTTTCTGCCGCCTCTGGCAAAAAGCCAGGAAAGCCTGAGAATGATGTATCTGTCGGCGCGCTCGCTCAGCAGTCTGTCCCCTGCCAGTTTGCTTCTGCCATAGGCGTTAAGGGGAACCGCCTCGTCCGTCTCAAGATACTCGTCCATCTTTTTACCGTCATAAACGAAATCCGTGGAAATATGGATAACCGGAACGGCTTTGTCGCGGCATAAGGTACCGATTGTTCTCAAAGCCTCAGCATTGATCCTTGCGGCCTCGGCCTCGCAGTCTTCAGCAGCCTCCACGTCGGTGTAGGCCGCGGCATTTACCAGAACGTCCGGACAGGCGTCATCAATCCATCCGGCAAGTTTCCTGCCGTCGGTTATGTCAAGCTCCGCCCTTGAAAGCGCGACGCAGGGGATATTCAGCTCGCCGCACCGTCTGGCCAGCAAACCGCCAAGCTGCCCGCCTGCGCCCAGAACAAGGATTCTCATCTCAGAGCCGATCCTCCGGCTGTCCGCTCACCGGCAAATTTCTCTCAGACAGTACTTTCTCGGGCGGTTTTCTTTCTGACTGCTCTATTTCCAACAGTTCACTCTCAGACGACTCTGTCTCAGGCTGCTCTCTCTCCGACTGTCTTACGTCCTGCTGCTTGCTCTCAGGCTGAACGACGGAAAGCCGTTCCTGCGCCCTGGCGACATACCATCCCACAGTCCGGCAAAGCTGCTCTTCAAAACTCTCGGTCGGGCAAAATCCCAGCTCCGCCACCATTTTGGAATTGTCGACGCCGTAGCGTCTATCATGTCCCGGCCGATCGGCCACATGCTCAATCAGTTCCCTGGAGCGACGCCCGACTGCCGCAGGACAGCGGGGGAAGAAACCGGACAGCCCCGGATCCGATGCGAACACGCCGTCGATGCAGTCGCAGATCATGCCGATGATTTCAAGATTGGTCCGCTCGTTGCGGGAGCCGATGTTGTAGGTCTCGCCGGGCTTTCCATGATGAAGGATCAGATCGATTCCACGGCAGTGGTCGCGCGCATGCAGCCAGTCCCTGATCTGTCTGCCATCGCCGTAAACCGGCACGGCATGACCGTCCAGAAGCTTGAGGACCGTCATGGGGATCAGTTTTTCCGGATGCTGGTAGGGTCCGAAATTGTTGGAGCAGTTGGAGATGGTGGCGGGGAAGCCATAGGTCTTCACAAAAGATCGCGTCAGGAAATCGGAAGCGGCCTTCGACGCGGAATAGGGTGAATTCGGACGGTAGGGGCTGTTCTCGGTGAACGGAGGATCCGAGTTCTCAAGGCTTCCGTATACCTCGTCCGTTGAAATGTGGTGAAAGCGTCTGAAATGTCCGCGCCCGACGCTCCAGTACTTCCGGCATGTCTTCAGCAGACTGTAGACGCCGTTGATGTTGGTGGAAACGAATGCGTCGGCATCGGCGATGGACCGGTCGACATGGGATTCGGCGGCGAAATTCACCACGGTGTCGATGCGATGTCCGTCGAGGATCTCCTCAACCAGCCGGGTGTCGCGGATATCGCCGCGACAGAAGACAAAGGAAGGATTTTGGGAAAACAGATCGATGATTTCGGGATTGGCGGCATAGGTCATGGCATCAAGCGCCACCACCAGATCCTCAGGATAACGATCAAGCCAGTATGAAAGAAAATTGCTGCCGATAAAGCCGAGAGCGCCGGTTACCAGCAGTCTTCGTGGCTCCCGTCCTGAGAAATCAGTCATAGCATTCGGCCGCGCTTAAATCCGGGGCCGCCTCGTCTTTTGCCGAAAGTTCGGGCTGCGCACCCTCCGGCAGAGGCCAGCGGATGCCAAGAGCGGGATCGTTCCATCTGACCGATCGCTCCGATGCCGGGTCGTAATAGTCGCTGCAGCGGTATACCACATCCGCATCGGGCGACATCACCAGAAAGCCATGAGCGCACCATGGAGGGATCCAGAGCATCCGCCGGTTTTCGGAGGACAGCACAACGCCGGCAGAGACGCCGAAGGTCGGAGACGACCTGCGCATGTCCACCGCCACATCGTAGATTTCGCCCCGCACCGCCCTGATCAGCTTGCCCTGGGGATGACGGATCTGATAATGCAGTCCCCTCAGAACGCCGCGCGCCGAAGTTGAATGATTGTCCTGCACCAGAGAACAGTCGTAAACACGGCGCCGGAATTCGTTTTCCCGCCAGGTTTCAAAAAAGCAGCCCCGACCGTCCGAAAAAACTCTCGGTTCCACAACCTTCGCGCCAAAAACGCCGAGATCGAAGATCTTCACCGCCAACTCCAAAGCACAGTCCGCCCCAGGCGCTGTCTACTGACAAAGCGCGACCTGCGCCAAAGCCAGCCAGCGCGGCGCATACCTGCGAAGCAGGAATTTGTCAGTCGCTGGCAAACAGATCCCGGGTGTAAACCTTGTCCGCCACATCCTTCAGCTCGTCGGTCATACGGTTGGCCACAATCAGGTCGCATTCGCTCTTGAACTTCTCAAGATCCCGCTCGACTCTGGAATTGAAGAAGCTGTCCTCCTTCATGATCGGCTCGTAAACCACCACGCTGATGCCCTTGGCCTTGATGCGCTTCATGATGCCCTGGATGGAGGACGACCGGAAATTGTCGGATCCCGACTTCATGACCAGCCGGAACACGCCCACGGTCCGAGGCTTCTTCCGGACGATTTCCGCGGCGATAAAGTCCTTGCGCACCGAGTTGGAATCCACTATGGCGCGGATCATGGTGCTTGGCACATCCCGGTAATTGGCAAGCAGCTGTTTGGTATCCTTAGGCAGGCAGTATCCGCCGTAGCCGAAGGACGGATTGTTGTAGAAATCGCCTATGCGGGGATCCATGCAGACGCCGCTGATGATGTCCCGGGTGGAAAGTCCCTTGGTGGCGGCGTAGGTGTCCAGCTCGTTGAAAAAGGCCACCCGCATGGCGAGATAGGTGTTGGCGAACAGCTTGACGCTTTCCGCCTCGGTAGGACGGATGACAAGCTCTGGGATTTCATCCCGGCTCTTCTCGGCGCTTTCTGCCAGAAGGTCGAGATATACCCTGCCGAAATCCTCGTCGTCGGTGCCGATGATGATCCTGGACGGATAGAGATTGTCGTAAAGGGCCTTGCCCTCCCGCAGAAACTCAGGAGAAAAATGCAGATTGATGATGTCGAACTCCTTGCGGGCGCTTTCGATAAAGCCCACCGGCAGCGTGCTTTTCACCACAATCTGGGCTTCGGGAGCGAATTTTATCGCCTTTTTGATGACATCCACCACCGAATCCACATTGAAATAGTTTTCCTCGGGATCGTAGTTGGTTGGAGTCGCAACCAGCACGATCTGAGCATCTTTCAGAGCCTGAGCCGGATCGTCGGTGGCCACCAGGTCCAGCGTCTTGGTGTCAAGATAGCGGGAAATATATTCGTCGGTTATAGGCGATCTGCGCTGATTCACCAGATCAACGCGTTCCTTGTTGATTTCAAGAAGTTTGACGCTGTTTTTCACCGACAGCATGACTGCAAGCGAAAGTCCCACATAGCCGGCGCCGGCAACACAGATTTTCATAAAACACTTTTCCTAAACAAATTCAAAAGATCTCAAAGACTGTCACGAAACCGCCCGCCTAAAGCCGCCCGTCAGGGTCTGGCAAGCCGCTTTTCATGACATTCAAGAATGGTTGCGATAACCCTTCCGTACCCCTCGTCCTCGGGAGTTTCGCCCCGAAGCAGCCATCTGAACAGCATAAGATCGCTTTCCTCAAGGAGTCGCGCGAAATTCCGCTGGATATCCTCCGGCTGGTTCAGAAAATCCTCTTCAAAAAAGGTTCCAATCAGAATATCAAGCTCCTTCATGCCCCGACGGCACTGCCAGCTGATATGATTAAGCTCGTTTGGCGTGTACATGGCATTCCTCCTTCAGACCGCCACCGGCGCCTTGATGGCAGGATGCGGATCGTAGCCCCTGATCTCGAAATCCTCAAATTCGTAGTCGAAGATGGATCCCGGCCTTCTGAGAATCGCAAGTTCCGGCAGACTCTTAGGCTGACGGCTCAGCTGCAGTCTGGCCTGCTCCAGATGATTTTTGTAAAGATGCACGTCGCCCCCGGTCCAGACAAAATCGCCCGCCCGAAGGTCGCACTGCTGAGCCATCATGTGAGTCAGCAGAGCGTAGCTTGCGATGTTGAAGGGAACGCCGAGAAACACGTCGCAGCTGCGCTGGTAGAGCTGGCAGCTCAGCCTGCCGCCGGACACGTAGAACTGAAACAGGGCATGACACGGAGCCAGAGCCATTTTGTCGATTTCTCCGGCGTTCCACGCCGAGACGATTATGCGTCTTGAATTCGGATTGTCTTTTATATCTCTCGCCGCCTGGGAGATCTGATCCACAAACCCGCCGTCGGCGGTATCCCAGTGACGCCACTGATGGCCGTATACCGGGCCCAGGTCGCCGTTCTTGTCGGCCCATTCGTCCCAGATGGTGACTTTGTTGTCATGAAGATAGGATATATTGGTGTCGCCTCTGAGAAACCACAGCAGCTCGTAGATGATCGAACGCAGATGCAGTTTTTTCGTGGTCACCAGAGGAAACCCCTGCTGCAGATTGAAACGCATCTGGTATCCGAACAGCGACAGCGTTCCGGTGCCGGTGCGATCGTCCTTCTCGGCGCCATGGTCAAGAATTTCCCGCATTAAATCAAGATACTGTTTCATCCCGGCCCTCCATGCCGTCGCGTTTCACCTATTCGCAGACAAATCTCTGCAAGCCCTGGCTGCACGCGTATTCCGTCAGCTGCTCTCTCAGGACGCCGATATCCTTCAGATCGTTCTTCTCCACCAGCTCCGTCACGCGGGAAACATCGATGCGTCTGATAAGATACCTGATCTTGGCCATGCAGCTGAGATTCATGCTGAAGATCCGGTATCCGAATCCCAGCAGCAACAGCATTCCCGTCGCGTCTCCGCACATTTCGCCGCACACGTCCACCTTCCGATCCAGACATTCAAGACGCCTGCGAATGTCCCGCAGCGCTCGCAGCACCGCCGGATGGTACGGATTGTACAGATCGGACACCTTGGAATTGCTCCGATCCACCGCCAGAAGATACTGGGTCAGATCGTTGGATCCGATGGAAAAGAAATCCACCAGCGGGGCGATGTCCTCAAGAATGTAAATCATCGACGGAACCTCGATCATGGCGCCGAACTTCGGATATTTCAGAGTTCTGCCGGCATCCGCCATTTCCTCGGAAACCTCGCTGAAGGCCTCGTCAAGAAGCCGTCTGGCCTCCCGGACCTCCTCTGCGGAAGTGACCATGGGGATCATGATGCTGAGATTCTCAAACTTTCCCGAGGCTCTGAGCATTGCGCGATACTGGGACATCAGCATCGACTGATTGTCCAGCGTCATTCTGATGCCGCGCCAGCCCAGCGCCGGATTGCTTTCCTCGATCCTGAAATACGGCAACTGCTTGTCTCCGCCCACATCAAGTGTGCGCATGCATACCGGCACATCCCGGAAGGCTCCGAGAAACTCCGAATAAAAGTTCTCCTGCTCCAGCTCGGTGGGAAACGATCTCTGCAGCAGGAACGGGATCTCCGTCCGGTAGAGACCGACGCCGTCGATAACCCGTTTTTCCTCCGGCTTCATGTCCACGTTGAGACCTGCGTTGAGGGCCACGTACACTCTCTGACCGTCGACGCTCACCACAGGCTGGCAGAATTCCTTCTCCACCAGTTCCTGAAGATGACGGTTGCGGCTGATGATCTCAAGATACTCCTCCTTCACCGCGCTGTCCGGATCCACGATTATTTCGCCCCGGTTGCCGTCCACCACGATGGTTCTGCGATCCACGGCATCAAGAGGAAGCTCCACTCCCATAACCGCCGGAATATTCAGAGAGCGAGCCATGATGGCCGCATGGGAATTCACGGAGCCCTTGAGAGACACCACTCCTTTGAGGACCCTGGTGGGGATTTCCATCAGAAGAGAAGCCGAAACCTCGTCGGCCACCAGAATGACAGGACTGTCCAGGTTGTACTTTGCGGCCTGATTGTGAGCCAGCTTGCTCAGTATCCGCTGCGCCACGTCCTTGATGTCCACGGCGCGATCCTGCAGATACCTGCTGCCGCCTGTTGCCAGCTGGGAGATCATTTCCTGACACACCAGTTTCACAGCGGAGACGGCCATAAGCTTCTGCTCGCCGATGGCCCTGACAATCTTCTCCGAAAACGACGAATCGTTGATCATCATGGAGTAGATTTCAAAAATCTCGGGCACCTCCGACCTGGCGCTGGTCTGATTGAGACGCAGCATCAGCCGGTCCAGATCAAGCTGCACCTGAAACACCGCCTGCCGGAACAGCTCGATCTGGGTGAAAATATCGTCGGTGTGGACGATGGCCACCTGATCCATGTCAAGCTGAGGATACCACACGAAGGCCGGAGCCACAGCGCGACCTTTGGAGGCTGCAATGCCACGGATTGGTCCGGAAAAACTGTGCGCGGCCTGCATCCGGTTGAGCATCTGCGCATGGGCGATCTTAGAAGCCAGCTGAGCGGCCAGGGTCACCATAAAGGATTCATCGGACTCGTCGAATTTTTTTGAAGCCTTGCGCTGCGCCACCAGCACGCCCAGAAGCTCGCGCTGCTCCACGATGGGTACGCCCAGAAACGAGCGGAAGCAGTCCTCGCCCACTTCAGGCAGATATTTGAAATTGGGATGCGCCGGGGCGTCGGCAAGATTTATGGGCTCAAGTTTCCTCCCCACCAGACCGACCAGTCCGTCCCCGTAGGGAAGAGTGGTTTTGCCGATGGCCTCCGCCAGCAGCCCGTCGCTTGAAGCCAGACGAAACCGGTTTTCCTTCGGTTCGGCCAGATAGATGGAGCAACAGTCGGCATTCAGAGATTCCTTGGTTTTCGCCACCAGATTGCGCATCGCCTCCTGCAGAGACGGAGCGGCAATCACGCTTTCTATGATTTTTCGAAGTAAAGTTAGCACCAGTGTTTCCTTGACTGATATGACCTGTCGGTCGGGCTTTTCCTGATGGTTGGCCTGCAGCTGCGCTGGGTGGGTATCAGAAATTCGCGAAGAACTCTTCGGTAGACATCCCTTTTGAAGGAAACCACCTGACGGATGGGATACCAGTAGGACACCCAGCGCCAGCTGTCGAATTCCGCATCATCGGTGGCGTCAAAACTTATGCTCTGCTCCTTTTCCTCGGACAGAAGCAGAAGAAACCACTTCTGTTTCTGGCCGATGCATACCGGAGAGGTGTCAGAATGAACAAGACGCTTTGGGAGTTTGTACTTCAGCCAGTACCTGGTCTGATCCACCAGAACCACGTCGTTTTCGGCAAGGCCCAGCTCCTCCTTGAGCTCGCGGTACATCGCCTGTTCCGGACTTTCTCCCTGATCGACTCCGCCCTGAGGGAACTGCCACGAATTCTGCCCGATGCGCCTTGCCCACAGCAGTTGTCCTGTTCTGTTGCAAACTACAATGCCGACGTTGTACCTGTAGCCGTCATGATCTATCACGGGCATCCACCTGGCTGGGTTGAGGCGAAACAAAGTTATGTTGGGATGCAACGGACCAAAAGCAGACTGATCTGACTTGCGTGGCAGGATACGCCGCGGTCACGGGATCACCGCGGGTATTTTACCCCAAATCGCCCTGATATTAACGCAAAAGGGCTGCAGGACGGCTAAAAATGATACACCTGTCAAGTCGCGAGTTTTTCATACCTGCGCAACCGCGGCTTCTTTCCGCCAGGCCCCGGTTTCCGGCTACGGGGGCAAATGCTGTAAAATGAAACGCGTACCGGGCTCAGACAGCAACAGCGAGGTTCTCATGCAACAGACAGACCGCCCATCGACCATCGACGAACTTATGCAGCGAAGCTACGCCATGGCCGGCAGAACCATTGGCGAGATCGCAGAAAGCATCGGCCAGGTGCCGGAAAAACTGCTGCACTACAAAGGCTGGTTCGGCCAGCTGGTGGAAACCGTGCTGGGAGCGTATGCCGGCAGCTCTCCGGTTCAGGACTTCACCGATCTCGGCGTGGAGCTGAAAACCATCCCCCTTGATCACGAATGCTATCCCCAGGAGACCACCTTCGTCTGCGCCACACCGCTTCTTGACATAAGCGGAACCGAATTCCGGACCTCCAATGTATACAACAAGATGAAGCGCGTGCTCTGGGTTCCTTTCAGCGGAGCAAGAGACATACCGGTAGCCAGCAGAATCGTCTACACGCCCTTTCTCTGGCAGCCGGACGAGCTTGAATACAGCCTCCTTGAAACCGACTGGAACGAGCATATGGAGCGCATCGCCACGGGAGAAATCGAGCGGATCACCGCTCGCGACGGCGCGGTGCTGCAGATAAGGCCCAAGGCCGCCGATGGCAAGGCGCTTACCAGAGCCATCGGTCGAAACGGCACCTACATCATGACCAGACCCCGAGGGTTCTACCTGCGAAAATGCTTCACCGGCGCCATTATCGACAGACAGTATGGAATCCTTCGCGCCGATTGCAAACACTGACATGATGAGCCGGAAGCGGATGCCGCCGACTTCCGCCCGTCCGGAACAGGCGATCCGGACGATGTCTTTTCCCGCTCTCTCAGGAGACTGCTCCATAAAGTTCCAAAGAGAGACCGTATGCCAGAGGCGGTCTTCGCGGCCATTGCTTCAATGTCAGCAGCAGGATCAAATGAACAGGAACCGCCCGCCTGGAACAGTCTCGGCCGCGGCTTTTCCATCAGCCGCCACGCCACGAAAGCCGGGACAATCTTCCATTCTTGTCCGATCAAAAAAATTTTATCAGGCACATGCGCCCCGAAAATGTTCCCGCAGGATTTATTTTCAGCCACGTAGTTTCTGGGCAATGCGGTATTATCTATCTCACCTTGTGGCCTGCCTCAAAATCGTTGCGCCACATAGACTTATGGCACCGCAAAAAATTTTTGCGCTTCAAAAAAAATTTTTTTGCAGAGCCAAAAATTTTTTTTCAATTAAAAAAAATTGTGTACAATAGTACCTGTGTAAAATCTACACCAAACGAGGAATAAACTATGTCAGTATCTAAAAAACTAAACAAAACCACCAATGAAATCAGACTGCTGTTCAAGGTTTCAAAGGAAGCAGCGCAGAATGCGGAAAGAATTTATCTGCTTTGCGAAAGCAACGGCTGGGATCCGATTGAGATGCAGAAACTGAAGTCCGGCGAATTCAAGGCGGATATCAAGGTAAGCAGCAATCTGGAGGAGAAGTCCGAGTACCAGTACCGTTTCCATCTGGTGATGGCAGACGGTCAGGAAACCTATGACAACGACTGGGAAGCCGACAGATACGTTTCAAATCCGTTCGGCGACGAGAATTCCCTGGTTGATCTGAAGATCGGTCTTGACACCGAAAAGGCAGAACCTGCCGCCAAACCGGCTCCTGCCAAGGAAACCAAGGCTGAAGACAAGCCTGCCAAGGCAACCAAGTCGGAAGACAAGCCTGCCAAGACCGCGGCAAAGGCTGACGACAAACCTGCAAAGAAGTCTGCGACCAAGAAGGCTGCGCCAGCCAAGAAGAAGGCCGCCAAGTAAAATTACTCAAGGCTCGCGATGATGCGTTGCGGCGGAATCATGATATCCATGGTTCCGCTTTCTTGTTTCTGCAGCACCTCCTAGCCGACAGGCCTTTTCCTAGGACTGCAACGGTCTCCGAGTTCGGTTTTCGGCTGTCACAATCCGCGAATTTCCCGTCGCCTGATGCTGCAACGTTCTGAAATCCGCCCTTAACGGCAACCACAATTTGAATTTTGTTCAGACCCGCAAAAAAAAACGCCACAGAACAATTTCTGTAGCGCTGCGATTTTTTTCAAACACGCTCTCACGCCGCCGGCTTAAGCGCAACTGAGGCTGAGCCGGCTGGAAAGCGGATATCGACCTGATTTGTTACGCCTCGGTCTTGCTGGCAGAGGACTTGCTGGTAAGCTTCTCGCGGATACGAGCTGACTTGCCGGATCTCTGACGGAGATAGTACAGCTTGGCGCGACGCACGTCACCGCGACGAATGACGGTAACGGACTCGATAAGAGGGCTGTGGGTCTGGAACACTCTTTCAACACCCTCGCCATTGGAAATCTTTCTTACGGTGAACGCAGAGTTGATGCCGCGATTGCGCTTTGCAATCACAACGCCCTCGTAGGCCTGGATACGTTCCTTTTCGCCTTCCTTCACTCTAACATTAACCTTCACGGTATCGCCCGGATTGAACACCGGAAGATCTGTACGCAACTGTTCCTTTTCTAACTGTTCGATAATATTCATTTTATTTTTCCTTTACCTAGAATACACTGAAACCCTACTTCTTATGACTATCCGCCTGGCGGATATACATGGCAAGCAATTTCTCCTGCCTGTCAGTCAGAGCTAGGTTTTTAATCAAATCCCTTCTTCTTACGAAAGTTCTGCCCAACGCCTCTTTCTGCCGCCACTCGTCTATGTCCTCATGACAGCCCTTCAGCAAAACCTCTGGAACTCTCATGTCCTCCGCGCACTCGGGTCTCGTATACTGGGGATAATCCAGAATTCCTTCAGTGAATGAATCGTTTTCGGCGCTTTGAAAATCGCCCAGAACTCCGGGGATAAATCTTGCAGCCGCATCAATCATCACCATGGCCGGCAGCTCGCCGCCGCTGAGCACATAGTCGCCGATTGACCACTCCTCATCCACGCAGGATGAAATTATCCTTTCGTCGATACCCTCGTACCTGCCTGCAATGACAACCAGATCATCCAGAGCGGCAAACTCCTTCACCGCCTTCTGCGTCAGTCTGTTGCCCTGCGGGGACATGTAAACGACTTTGGCATCCGTTCCGATACTTTCCTTGGCCTGCCCGATGGCGCGCCTGAGCGTATCGAACTTCATCAGCATTCCCGGGCCGCCGCCAAACGGTCGATCATCAACCGTCTGATATCTGTCTGTCGCATAATCCCTCGGATTGAAGAATTCAACAGTCAGCAGCCCGTTTTTAACAGCCCTTCCGGTAACTCCAAATTCCGTAAGCGATCTGAACATCTCGGGGAAAAGAGTAACAACGCCTATTCTCACTCCGATTCACCCATCATTACGCAGGAACTCAGAAATCAGGGTCCCAGATGACTTCCACGCGTCCAAGCTCCTGGTCCACCTTCAAAATTGTCGTTTCAAACACCAAAGGCAGCAGACGATCTTTCTTCCCGTAGGCATCATCTTCATTTGCTTTGACAACCAGAACCATGTTCGCACCTGTCTCCAGAAAACTGTCCACAACACCAAGGTCGTACCCCTCCGTGTTGATCACCCTCATACCAAGCAACTCGTTCAGGTAGAACTCGCCCTCCGGCAGAGGCGGCAGTGAAGACTCGTCCACGTACACGGACACACCGGTCATGGATTGGGATTCCTCCCGCTGGTCAAAGCCATCCAGCTTGCAGATATATCCGTTACCGTGCCGCTTCCACTCCTCCAGACACAGGCTACGCCAGGTTCCGTCTGAGGAACTGATATACCACGGCTGATAATCGAATATGCTTTCAGGATCCTCTGTGTAAGAATGAATACGAATCCATCCGCGGACGCCATAAACTGAACCAAATCTTCCAAGCTCCACAGGTGACTTCATCTCACTCATAACAGTCACCTGTTATGCTTCCTTCTTGGCTCTCTTGATCAGTGAGCTTACGCGATCCGAAGGCTGAGCGCCCTTTTCGATCCAGTACTCTACGCGATCCATTTCAAGACGGAATTCCTTGTCCTTAGAGATTGGATTGAAGAAACCGACGCGCTCAATGAACTTGCCATTGTGTTCGCGACGCGAATCAGCAACTACAACCTGATAGAAAGGACGCTTTTTTGCACCGGCACGTGCCAAACGTATTACTACCATATGTAAAAAATCCTTTAAAACGTAAAATCAAAGATACATGAGTACCACTGCCAAGTGCCTGAAAAAAGCAGGCACAATAAAGCGAATAGATTATAGCCACTATAAACAATAAAATCAATCCGTGATCCGCCCGGCATAATTTCGTCAAAAAAAGCGAAAAAACCGGAATGTATGCTGCATTTGCGAGAGCTCCACGAATGCAAACCAGCGCGTCAAGAAGACGCACGCAGCAGATTATGGCGTATGCGATTCCGGCATAACCTTCCATGCCGCGAGGCGTCTTTGCTTGGTGGAAATGACCATCGCCGCGCGGATGAGCTTCGGCGGTTCGGTGGTCTCCCCGTAATGGCGGGTTCTCATCTGTGTAAAGGCATCTTCAATGATGTTGTCCTCGTTTCCGGCCTCGGCTATGCGCTTGAACTCTATCACCAGTTTGGTCTGCCGGGTTTTCAGTTCAAGGTCGGAAAAGCCCTGAGAGTTCATAACCTCCTTGCTCTTCAATATGCCATCTCTCGGTATCAGAGCATAGATGATGTC
>JAFURY010000173.1 GCA_017480795.1 Succinivibrionaceae bacterium | reverse complement strand
TTACCGTTCGACTTGCATGTATTAAGCAAGCCGCCAGCTTTCAATGTGAGCCATGATCAAACTCTTCATTCTAAGTTCTTCATGACATCTTACGTTGACTTGCTTTTTAGTTTGCTGTCACCGTTAGAGTCTTTTAGATTTCTCTTTAATCTCTCTACGGTGCCCACACAGATTGTCTTGTTTCGATTTTTTAAAGAACTTCACGTTTTCGCCGTGACAACGAGTGCATATATTACTACCCGTTTTTTATTTTGCAACTCATTTTTTAAAAATTTTCTGAAATCTTGATTGGTAGCGTATTATATAATCAGATCTGCTGTTTTTTTAATCGTTATTGACAGTCATTCACACGTTCGACATCTTTGTTATTAGCGTCCTGTCACAAAGAAAATGCGCAGGATCTGACACAGATCATCTTTTTCCGGACGATTATGTTGTAGCCAATACAGCCGATAATAAATTCGCATAGCAATGAAACAGCCGCTTCAAACTCCGAAAAACAGCCCCTAATGAACCTGCTAAGCTCTTTTGCCGCTCATATTCCGTCATGGACCACCGGCGCAATATGCACGCAAATGCAGCCGGGATGCAAAAGAGGGAGCAGAAGCTCCCTCTTTCAGCATGGATATCAGACCGGAAAATTACTTGTCCGGCTGAATGGATACCTTGATTTCAGCTGTTACTTCAGGATGCAGCTGAAGCACGATATCGTACTCGCCAACATTGCGCAGAAGACCATTGTTGAGATGAACCTCGCGCTTCTGAACCTCGGCGCCGGCCGCGGTAAGAGCATCAGCGATATCCTTGGTGCCGACAGATCCGAAGAGTTTGCCTTCGTCGCCGGCAGTGGCCTTGATAACAACCGATCCGATGGCCGCGATCTTGTTGGCGCGCTCCTGCGCTTCGGCAAGCTCTGCAGCAATCTTCTTCTCCAGTTCTTCCTTTCTTGCCTCAAACGCGGCGATGTTGGCCTTGGTGGCCAGAACAGCCTTGCCCTGAGGGATCAGAAAATTGCGGGCATAGCCGCTCTTAACCTTAACGGTTTCGCCCAATGTGCCAAGATGGGCAATCTTGTCTAATAAAATAACTTCCATTACCTTTCCTCGATAAAAAAATTGAGTTAGGCCGAGTGAACCGGATCCTATCTGTTGCTGGTTGCGTGCAGATCAGTATACGGAATCAGGGCCAAGTAGCGGGCACGCTTGATGGCGCGTGCTAACTCTCTCTGATACTTCGCGCTGGTGTTGGTGATACGTCTTGGGACGATCTTGCCAGAGTCGGTGATGTAGTTCTTCAGAGTGTTGATGTCTTTGTAATCAACGGTGCCTTCACCCTTGGCAGCTACGCGGCCAGGCTTGCGATGATGAAAATAATGAGCCATGATTTACCTCCGATTAGCTGTTGGCTTCTACCTGCTGTTCCGCCGCTGCGGCAGCCTCATTGCGGGATCTGCGCTCCTCGCGCTCCTTGCGATCGCTGAGGATGCAGGACTGAGTGGTGATTGCAGACTTGACGTGCATGATAAGGTTGCGGATAACAGCATCGTTGTAGCGGAAGTTTGACTCCAGCTCGTCGATGGTTTTGCGCTCTGCCTCAACATTCATAAGAACATAGTTGGCCTTGCGGAGCTTGTCGATAGGATAAGCCAGCTGCATGCGACCCCAGTTCTCAAGACGATGAATCTTGCCGCCATCCTTCTCAATGAGAGCCTTGTAACGGTCAATCATGCCCGGAACCTGCTCACTCTGATCAGGGTGAACCAAAAATACAATTTCATAATGACGCATATATGCCCCTTATGGATAAACAGCCTGCAGTGAAGTCAGTCATTCACTATAGGCAAGGAACTAACCAAAAAACTGACGTGTGGATTTTAAACGCAAAAACAGCCGAATGCAAACAATATTTGCCCGATCACAAAACTGACAATTTTGTCCGGAAAAATCGTCGGCTAGCCCTTGCAAAGACGCTGTCTGACGGCCTCGTAGAGCACGATGCCGGTAGCCACGGAAACATTAAGGCTGCTTACGCTTCCGTTCATGGGAAGCTTGACCAGCTCGTCGCAGTTCTCCCTGGTCAGACGGCGCATTCCCCGATCCTCGGATCCCATGACAACGGCAACCGCGCATGTAAGATCCGCGCTGTACACCAGACGCTCGGCCTCTCCCGCGGTGCCCACTATCCACACTCCCAGATCCTTGAGACTATTGAGAGTTCTTGAGATGTTGGTGACGGCAAAAAACGGCACCGACTCCGCCGCGCCGCAGGCCACCTTCCTCACGGTGCCGCTGATGCCGGCCGAATGGTCTCTGGCGGCCACCACCGCCGTCACTCCCGCACCGTCGGCGCTTCTGAGACAGGCGCCAAGATTGTGGGGATCCGTGACGTCATCCAGAACCAGGATCAGTGGATTCTTCACCTTCTCCACCAGTGCAAGCAGCTCGTTTTCTCCCGCCGCCCTGGCTTCCCTTGCCTTGATGACAATTCCCTGATGATTTCCGCCTGATGCAAGGGAATCCAGAGTCTTGCGCTTCACCCTCTGGATCTTCAGTCCGAAATTCTCCATCTTCTCGGCCAGTTCCACCGCCCTGTTCTCGCTGGTCTCAAGCAGCCAGACGCTGAGGATGTTCTCAGGCTCCCGTTCAAAAAAGGCCGACACCGGATGAATGCCGAAAATAACGCTATTGTCCATTGCCAAATCTCAAAACAACTGAAAATGTCAGGCGGCGGTCCAGAACGGAAGCAGCCGTCATAAATGCAAGGCGCCTCGCCGGAGTGATGATCGGACATTCGGTCAGGCGCCGGCAAAACAGGAATCACCTGCTCTTGCGATTCTTTTTGTAGGTGAGATTCCTGGAATTTTCCGCCAGGAGGAAATTGATGCGGTTGCTGGTGGTGTCGATGCTGTCGATGACGACATCGATACGATCCCCCAGCCGGTACATTACGCCGGTGTTGGCTCCGACAATCGCATTGCCGGTGGAGGTAACCTCAAAATAGTCCGAGCCCAGATTGCCCACATAGACCAGACCGTCGATAGGCCACTGCTCAAGCCGCACAAACACCCCGTGAGGCGCCACGTTGGTGACGTACCCCGGAAAGGTCATGCCAATCCGATCCATCAGAAACTGACACTTGAGCCAGGCATCCACCTGATTGGTGGCATCCTCGGCCCGACGCTCGGTTTCCGAGCAGTGAACGCCGGCGCCGGGCAGGAAAGCCAGATCATAGTGCCACCCGCCCAGATCGTCGCCGCAGGTCTCTCCGCTCCTGCCTTCCTGAGCCAGCAGGTATTTCAGCTCGCGGTGCAGCATGAGATCGGGGTAACGTCTGATTGGCGAGGTGAAATGGGCGTAATTCTTCAGGGCCAGAGCGTAATGGCCGCAGTTTTCAGGCGAATACACCGCCTTGGCCAGGGATCGCAGCATCATGATCCGGAGCATCTCGGCATCAGGTCTGCCCTCGATGCTTCTGAGAAACCGGCCGTAGTCGGCCTGGGACGGAACGCTGTCTCCCGGCAGCACCAGATTGTAAAAGGAGATCTGATTTCTGAAAGCCGTCACCTTGTCTTCGGACGGACTTGGATGAATCCGGAACAGAGTCTTGTATTTGTGCCGAACAATGAAGCTTGCGGTGGCGACATTGGCGGCGATCATGCATTCTTCGATGATTTTGTGGGATTCGTAACGCTCGTCGAAGCGCATATCCTCGATCTTATGGTTCTCGTCAAAGAAGAATTTCATCTCCTCCGAACCGAACTCGATGACGGATCTGCTCTTGCGGGCGCTGTCCATCGCCTTGTACATTTCATAAAGCGCGACGATATCCGGATAAACGCTTTCATATTCCGCGGCAAGAGCGGCATCGCCCTCCAGCATCCTGTGAACCTTGGAGTAGGTCAGCCTCGCATGGGAATGCATCACCGCAGGATAGATTTCGTAGGACTCAAGCCTGCCGCCGCGATCTATCACCATCTCGCATGTCATGCACAGACGATCCACGTTCGGGTTCAGGGAGCACAGACCGTTGGAAAGCTTTTCCGGAAGCATCGGCACCACGTAATTCGGAAAATACACCGAATTGCCCCGGCGGAACGCCTCCTGATCAAGCGGAGAATCCCGGCGGACGTAATAGGACACGTCGGCGATGGCCACATACAGTCTCCATCCGCCCTCCGGGCGATCAAGAGGTTTGGCGTAAACCGCATCGTCAAAGTCTCTGGCGTCGTCGCCGTCGATGGTGACCAGAGGCAGAGCGGTAAGATCCCGCCGGCCGAGCTTTTCCGCCGGCTGCACCTCGTCACTGATACGTTTCAGCTGTCCTTTGACCGCCTCCGGCCACTCATGGGGAATGCTGTATTCGGCTATCGCCCGGCGGATCTGCACATCCATGCTGTCTTTGGAATCAAACACCTCGGCCACCGAGCCGTAAAGGGTATAGGAGACGCCGCCGCGGACCGGCAATGACAGATCGGCAGGCGGAAGCGGCCGCTGAACCAGAGAAACCGCAACCAGATTCGAATCCATGTCCGACGGCAGTTCGTGAACAGGATAGATCACCAGATCGCCGTACTTTTTCTGGTTGTCGGGATGAAGCACAATCTGTCCGTCCTTTTTTCTCGTTACCCGGCAGACAATCTTCCTCTCGGTTGGCTCAAGCAGAGCGGCGTAGATCATCTCGCCGCCTGGCGCATCATTGCCGGAGCCGCTTGCGCAAAAGGAAATCCGATCTCCTTCCATGAAAAATCCCAGCAAAGGAGATACGGAATAAAAACCGGTCTCCCCTCCGCAGTTCACCGATATGCCCTTGGCGTTTTTTGATTCGACCACGCCTTCCATGCACCGAGGGAGACTGCCGGCTGGGCAGTAATAGAGTTCTCCGCCCTGGCACAGGCGGGCTATCGTTCCGTCGGATGCAAGATCGTAAACAATCTCCGCCGCATCCGTTTTGGTTATTTTGATTTTTTTTCCTACCTGACGAACTAAAGCGGAATGTTCAACCATGCTCTTGCCGGTAGCGGCGAGATAAGATAATACAAAATCGGGTATATTTTTATCAGTCATAAAATTCTCACTGTCCGGTACCGGACATTTTCACAAATCTGCAACAGTCGGAAACACATTCAAAACAAAAACATTCATGGCGCGCGCAGATCGCACGCGTCCTCAGGCGCCGCCGGCTCTGTTGCAGAAAATCTGAAACCGCGGCAACCTGTAAAAATTCGCGCTTCTGCCGGAAAGATCCGAATGCAGAAATCAATGGCTTGACAAGGGGATTGGAGGCGAGGTGAGATGGTGCCCAGAAACGGGATCGAACCGCTGACACGGGGATTTTCAGTCCCCTGCTCTACCGACTGAGCTATCTGGGCATTCTTGGTCATGGTGCCGGCTATCGGACTCGAACTGATGACCCACTGATTACAAATCAGTTGCTCTACCAACTGAGCTAAGCCGGCGTAACTGGTGCCCAGAAACGGGATTGAACCGCTGACACGGGGATTTTCAGTCACCTGCTCTACCAACTGAGCTATCTGGGCAACGGCGACTATTAAACTATTTTTTATCCGCCATGTCAACCACTATTTGAAAAGACGCATCCGCCTGCCCGATGCGCGAGCAGAGACGCTCCCGATCCGCTAAAGCGACATCGGCATAACCCTGTTGCGTCCGAGACGCTTTGCCTCGTACAGCTGCTGATCCGCCGCCTTCACCACCTGCTCCGGAGCCTCTCCGCCGTCTGTGGCGGCAACGCCGAAAGATGCGGTCACGTTGCTTACCTTCATTCCGGTTTCCTTGACGATTATGGTCAGCTTCTCAATTCTTCTGCGCATGCTGTCGGCGATCTGCCGGGCCACCTTCACGGGCGTACCCTGGAGGATCATGGCGATTTCCTCGCCTCCGTAGCGGTAGGATGCCGTATTGTCGCGGTTGTTCTCGATAAACACTCTGGCCACCATTTTCAGGGCGATGTCACCCACCTGGTGGCCGTAGGTGTCGTTCAGCCGCTTGAAATGATCGATATCGCACATGATCAGAGAAAACGGCCGGTCGCTTTCGGTCATGGCGGCGAGATCCAGATCGAAGGAGCGGCGGTTTAGCAGATCGGTAAGAGCATCCGTCGAGGCATCCTTCTGAAAAACCAGGATCTGATCCTTAAGATCCGATATCTCCCGCTGGGCCTTGGTGAGCTGTCTGGAGAAAACCTCCACCGTGCGGGCCACCTCTTTGGAATTCTTCACCATCTCGTGCATGACCGACATGGTCTCTTCGATGGTAAGTTCGCCGCTGTCGGCCTTCTTCAGCTTTTCGAATGAGGTGCTCAGTTTGGTCTGAAACATGGCCGTCCCCGACGAGGTGTCGGTAATGTAGGAGCTCATTTCGCAGACCATTCTTTCAAGATCCTTCTTTACGGTTTCAAGGGATTTCTCGCTGGCGCTGGCGATATGCTTGCTGTAAAGCTCCCGGCTTTTGGTTTCGGTGCAGAAGCCGCTGGCCAGAATATCGCTCAACTCCCGCAGAAGATCGAGATTCGACTTGTTTGCGAAGGCGTACCAGACCGAATAGTGATTAGGCGTCGCCGGTATCCTGTTTTTCACCATCAGATTTAGCGCTTTTTTCAGGATTGCCGCAGATTTTTCAAACTCGCTTTTATTTTCAGAAGATGAGGTCATGGCTGCAAAATCGTTCCGTTCCAAAACAGCGGTCTGATCCGTACAATCAAACCGGCAGGTCGAGCGGATGAACCCTGCTTTCCGCATCGGCGCTGAGAGAGATTCTAGCAATTATCGGGATTCAAGATCATTTCACGGCTCGCATTTTGGCGAACCGGAAAGGCGTTCAAAGCGGTTTAGGGTTACTATTCACACCCCCGGGGACAGCCTCCCCGGATGGGCATAGCACCAGCCAATACACCTCACACGCAACAACCCTGTCTACTACCCTAAAATACCCAAAAAATGTGATACAAGGATCAAATTTGAAAAATAATTT
>JAFURY010000116.1 GCA_017480795.1 Succinivibrionaceae bacterium | reverse complement strand
CCGGAAACAATGAGAAAAGAACTCGCGGTCGTCCAAAAGGATCAAAAAATAAAAAGACGGCAACGGGCGATACCGCACAACAAAACGTAGAACAGAAAAAACGAGGGCGACCTAAAGGATCAAAAAAACAAACCTAAGTCGCAATGATCTTCTATGTGTAAATAATACACATAATACTTGAGGTGCGGTTACAGGTCACAGAAAATTTTTAGTAGGATTTTTGGAAAAATTCACGTGTAAACCATATCGATGGAGGCCTGATCCACGGCAAGAATATCCTTTGATGCCAGAATGCCTATATCCCGTGCCGTAGGTTCGGCCGCTCTGGTTCCGGCGCAGTCGCAGTCCACGGACATTCTGCGAAGCACATTGATGTAGGTGATATGCGGGGAAAAATGATCCACCGTAGCCTTTGCCGATTCCACCATGTTCTCCATAAATTCCTTTCCCATAAGCCATGCGCTGTAGTCGTCATTGTCAGGAGCGGCATGAACCTGCTTTTTGCCAATGCGGCCGTCGGCGCAGCCGATGGCGATGTTCTTGATGGAACCGCCGAATCCACCCATGGCGTGTCCCTTGAAATGGGTCAGAACAATCATGGAATCATAATTGGCGAGATGCCCTCCCATGGAAACCTCTTTGAAGCGCTTTCCGCCCTTCACCGGGAAATTGACGGTTCCTTCCTCGTCGAGAATATCAACCTTGGCAAAGGAATCCCAACCGTTGACATGAATGGTCTGGCGATGCTGGGCCGTGGTGTAGCGCATTCCCTTGTAAAGAGTGTTCGTATCCCCCAGCGCGGCGTCAGGAACAGAATCGTACAGAGCTTTTACCATGTCCTTTGGCAGAAGATTCGGACCGTTGGGCTCGCCCGTGTGAAATTTGATAATAACCTTGCCGGTTATATCCTCATTGACCTTGCTGTACAGTTTCAGCAGACCGGCAGGACTGATATCTCTCGTAAAATAGACTTTGGCTGCCGGAGTTCCGTTTTCAGCGGATTTGACCGAATCGTCGGCCAGCGCGGAAAAAGATCCGCAAGACAGGAAAGCGCCCATAATCAGATTAACCCATTTTATTTTCATTGCAAAACCCTCATAACTGCTGATAAAACCTTTTATCGCAATGCGAAATCCAGATAATCGCCATGATTGCAAACGCGGAGTCCAAAATAGTAAACAACCGATCTGCGCTCTCCGTCCCGCAAAACCATCAGTCCGACGGATTGCCGCGCGAGGTTTTCTTCGCTTTTTTGTGCGCGGCGTCATCCTTGCGGACTTCCTCTTTTTTCCGGCGCGGATCCGCGCCGGAATCCTGCGTCTGCGCCGCATCATCAAGAAGACCGATCTTTTCAAGCACCTCTCTCACGTCAGGACCGATCTTCACAAGAGTCCAGTTCCCGCAGTCGGACTTGGCCATGACTGCTCTGTTTTACTTCTACAAATTTGCTAGCATTGATGTCGGATTCATTACGATCGATCATAACTCGGCTTTCGATCAACAGATTACGTATCGAAGCAACACCAAGAGTCAATTGAGCCTTTTTTCCTGTATCTGACATCAACTCATATCCTCGCCACAAGCCATAAAAAAGCACGTTCGCCATAAAGATCATGCTGTCATATAAACAATCTTATACCATTGGTGTCTGATACAGGAGCGCTTCATCCGGAATTTGTGGAGAAAGCCCTAAAGAAAACGTCCATCCACGCCCGAAAGGCTCATACCGGACGCATGGTCAGGTATTCGCTTGCCCAGACAGAATTCCGGACTGGCATCCAACAGCCGAAAACTTTCCAAAAAAGGGGTTTTTCTGTAACCCGTCTCCTTCCGCCACGTTATCACCGCAGAAGATTTACAGGAGCATCGAAAAGAAATGAGCGAAATCAATTTTTCCATGGGCGGCCACTACAGCATCAACGATGGCGACGATGAGGAAATCGTAATCGGCGCCGCAGAAGAACCGGCGATGGCTGAAGCAGTCAAGGACAAGAAGTCCGATCCTCTGAGCCCTGAAATCAAGGCGCAGATTCAGGAAACAAAAGAGCTTCTCCAGGACATCTACGAAAACTTCAGAATGATCCCCAACCCGTCCGAATCGGTAAAAAGCCGCATGAGCGAGATCCAGACCCGCCTCCAGGGACTAAACGGCGAAGTTGCGGTTCTCACCGATGAGGAAATCGATCATCTGGTACGGGACGATGACAGTTTCCAGGACAGCGCGTTCAAAAGAATGATGTGCGAACTCGACGAGACCGTAGACGGCAAATCCGCCGATGAACAGTACACCGCTCTCCTAGACGAAATCGGCAAGGCCGTAAAGAGAAACGACATCACCACTAGGGATGCGGCAGTCTTGAGCGTCCAGGCCTCAGATCAGCACGCCCATGCAAGACACCGCATCGAAGTTGCGGGAATTCAGGAACTTGAAGCCAGCATCTCCAAAATCGAAGACAAGCAGATCATGGCCGACAAGCTTGAGGAACTGAAGACCGCGGTGGTAACCAGCAAATTCATCGATTTCCACACCAAGGCCGATATCGTGCTCAGACTCAACGAAATTATCCAGAGCACTGCGAAAAAGACCGCGCCAAGCGAGGAGTCCGCGCAGTTCGCCAAAAAGTTGGAAAAACGCAAGGCCGAGCAGAAAAAGATCCAGGAACAGATTGCTCAGGACAAAATCGAGCGACTCCACCGCCAGCAGGCGCAGCAGGACGAGGCGAATCTTGACAAAAAGATCAAGCAGGATGTCGCGGTTGCGACCCATGCCAAGGCGGAGGGACTTGAAGCTGAACCCAAAGACGTGAAAATCTCAGAGATGGCAAAACCTCTTGAGGTCTGAAACGACAGCAGTCGGGAAAAGACGAATCGACACCAAACAAAAGCGCTGCAGGAATTTGGAATGTTCAGAGGCGGAGAGCATACGCTCCCCGCCTTTCCCATGCGCTCCACAGGACTGGCAAAGACTCATAAGGCGAAGTCAGCTTAGTTTTATCGTCGTCAATGACTGACGCCCGACCAAATTCTCCAGCCGTGCCGGACTCCCGCATTTTTGCCACACCCGTGGCACATTTCCACTACCATTCACGACTTCATAATTTTGCCACGCCCGTGGCGCTATTTCTGAAGTTCTTTTTCTATTTCTTCAATCGTTGGCAAACTACTCTTGAGTTCATCGGGCAACGCTTTTAACATCTGATCTTTCCATTCTGCAACGCCGATGGGATTCTTATATCCCGTAAGCGAATACTCTACGACAGTCCTGTTTTTACCTTTTACCAGCAGGAGTCCAATCGTGGGCTTGTCATCAGGATGACGGAGAAGATCATTCACCACATTCTGATACATATTGACCTGACCTATGAACGCAGGCTCAAAATCGCATGCTTTCAGTTCTACCACCACGTAGCACCGCAACTTCAAATGATAAAAGAGAAGATCGATATAGTAGTCCTGCCCGGCCACTTCCAAATGAAACTGACGTCCAACAAATGCAAAACCATTACCAAGTTCCAAAAGAAACTTCTGGATATGTTCTGTCAGTTCCTTTTCGATCTCCGCTTCTCGTCGCGGAATATCTGTGCCAAGAAAGTCAAAGAGATACGGGTCTTTAAAAACCTGAATCGCCATATCGGAATCGTCAGGCGGAAGTGCAACAGAGAAGTTATTGATGCTTTTTCCGCTTCGTTCCTTAAGTCCACTCTGAATTTGCAAATCCAGAACCGTGCTGCTCCATCCGTTCTCAAGAGCCTTCCTTGCATACCAGATACGACTTTCAGCATCATGGAGTCTATCTATGAGAAGCCTGTTTGCCCGCCACGGTATTCGAGCGGCAATTTGTTCCACTATTTCAAAATCTGGCCAGCACTCCGAAAATTTTCGCATGTAACTAATGTTTCTAGGGGAAAAACCGGACATATCAGGAAACGCCTTCTTCAAATCAAAGGACATGCGATCAATAAACCTGGCGCCCCAGCATTCATTCTCCTGCAAATTCATGATCGCTTTGCCAATTTTCCAATACAAACAGATCATGCCAACGTTAGCACTAAGCACAACTGAAATTCGTTGATTGCGTATTTCTGCCACAATAGACCCAATAAAACGAGTATACGATTCACTCATTTCGGAAAGGGTATCAGCAACAGGAATCAATGCGTCATCTCTTGCCACACCCATATGTTTTCTGTCATCCATAACGTATTCTCCAGGTTTCTATACAGGTGATATCACTGCTTGCAATTTTGCCACGCTCGTGGCACTTTTTCTCATACTCTTATCGCCTTGGCAATTTTGCCACGCCCGTGGCACTTTTCTCATACCCTTCACGCGTTTCAGCAATTTTGCCACGCCCGTGGCACTTTTCTCATACTCTTCTCGCCTTGGCAATTTTGCCACGCCCGTGGCACTTTTCTCATACTCTTCACGCGTTTCAGCAATTTTGCCACGCCCGTGGCACTTTTCTCATACCCTTCACGCGTTTCAGCAATTTTGCCACGCCCGCGGCACTTTTTCTCATACCCTTCACGTGCTTCAGCAATTTTGCCACGCCCGTGGCACTTTTCTCATACCCTTCACGCGTTTCAGCAATTTTGCCACGCCCGTGGCACATTTCCACCACCATTCACGACTTCACAATTTTGCCACGCCCGTGGCACTTTTGCTCAACTCTGACTCACTGCACCTGGCAGAAGAATGCGAACGGCAAAACTCTTCGCACGACAATCCATCTCTGGTTCGGCCACAGCGCTACCTGCTGGCGCCGCCGCCGCCGAAGTGTCCGCCTCCGCCCGAGTGGTAGCTGCCGGATCCTCCCGATGAGCGGCCGGAGCCTGAATAACCTCGACCAGAACCGCCACCGCCTCCGCCGCCTCCTAACACCGCGAAAATAGGAAGCACGATAACCAGACCGACTATAAGGATCATGGCGATGGCTGAAAGAAAAGCATCTTCAATTCGTTCGGCCAGCGGCAGATCCGCCACCTGCATCATTTCAGGGAAATCCAAATCGCAGCGGGTCTTGCCGGCGGTCTCCCGAGTTCCGGCAGCGTCTCCGCCATCAACGTCTCCAGATCTTTCGTCAGTTGCGCCCTTCCTCTCCGTTCCTGCCGAAACGCCATCCGACGAAGCAATTTTCGCCAGAGCCGCTCCGGCAGGCGCAGTCTCCGGCTCTTCAGCCACGGCGGCCGCCGCCGCTATGACGCCACCTGTGCCGACCGGATTTGTTCCGGCTCGGACGGCGCCGTCGACGCCCGCCGACGCCTCGTTCTCACGTTTCTGCGAGCGGGTGTCCGAATCCGGGGATCCTGTCCCATTTTTCCCCGCCGCGGCCGCCGCGGCCGACGTCAGGGATGCCGGCGGCTCCTTGCCGTATTCGGCATAGATTTCCCGCGCCACCGCATTGAAGGTGTCCACCGCGGCCTTGTCCCAGCGGCGGGCGTTTTTTGACTCCACGGCATAATCGTCCAGAATTCGGCCGGCCTTGGCATCCGGAATCCTGCCCTCAAGCCCGTTTCCCACCTCAAGCCGGACGTGGGGCTCATCGGTGGTGAACAGCAGCAGAATGCCGTTGTCAAGTTCAGCATCGCCTACGCCCATATGATTGGCCAGATTGACGCTGTAGGTCTCAAGGGTGTCCGCCTGAGTATTCGGAACCGACACCACCACAATCTGGCCTTTGGTGGCCTTGCGCAGAGCGATGGACTGAGATGCCACGTAGTTTTCGGTTTCCCCAGAAAAAACATGGCTGTAATCCTGAATGTAGAAGCACTCGCTGGTTACGGCATCAGGCATTCTGGTGGCAGGTAAATCCTCGCGGTAAAAAAACATCCCCGCGGTCAGAGCCAGAAAAACCAGCAGACAGATTTTGAAATTCATTAGCCTTTCCAATCATTATTGCAATGCGCCCAGGCGCGAACAGAGAATATGAGCAAGCACCCTGCCAGGCCTCGACCTCATGACGCGCAAGCCTCGCTCCGCGGCGGTCGGACGCCGTTCCCGGAAGAGTTCGCAGCCGAGCCGGCGGATCTGACGCCCCAAAGCGTTGCCGCCAAAGCCGGCTACGTACCGGAACCTTGCTTCATCACAGACAAGCGCCAAGGCGGACGATCGGAACCTGAAACAGTAGCCGTCTCATAGAAACAGTTCCGATGGTGCGCGATCTGGCGGAAGAATATGGCGCCATGCGGATGCTGCGACGACAACGAAATCCCGGACCTCCATGAGGCGTCAGGGTTTTCATCCGGCGCGGCAATTCCTGCCGCTCCCGCCGAAGGATCTCTCCGCATGCCATAAAATTTCCGCCATGGAGGCAGCTCGTCAATCGCCTCCGGCTTGCACCCGTCGCAAGCCGCGCGGGCATAAACGCCGGGCCTGGAAAGTTCGGCTTTCCGCGCAAAAAAGGAAAGCAAGATCCCCAGCGGCGACATGAAGTCGCCTCAATGCAGTCCGGACGAATGCGGACTGGCGGCAGGAGCCCGAACAGAAGCTGGTTTCAAGGACTTCATCCCGAACATCCCTGTTCTCATGCGGTTGCGACTATCGCGCATTTCCGGTCATAATACCCGATAAAACCGCATGCCGCCACTGTTGTCACAAGACCCCGGCGGCTATAATGGCAATATGCGCTGAACCGCATATCGCCGCCGGGTCGGAGAAAAACTCCGCCGATCCGGACTCACGACAAAAGAAACATCGGTTCAGTTCCACCCCACGAAACACAGACAGGAAGAACGCGCCCCATGAGCAATCATCGCCCCCTGACCACGGGTACTTCAGCAGTGCTGTTTGATCTTGACGGAACTCTCATCGACACCTGGCGGGATCTGATGAACGCCAGCAACCACGTGCTGGCAAAACACGGCTTTGCGGCCATGGATCCGGCAAAGGCCAGACTGCTGGCCACCGACGGCATCGCCGCCATGCTCGGAAGCGTCATGGGCGACAGATTTGACGGCTTCGAATTCGATCTGCTGAAAAACGAGTTTCTGGACTACTACCTGGCCAACATCCATGTGGAATCGAAGCTGTTCGACGGCTTCGAGCAGGTGCTGGACCACCTCAGAAGCAAACTGATCCCCTGGGGCATCGTCACCAACAAGCCTGGATTTCTGGCAAAGCCCCTGCTGGATAGCTTCGACTGCCTCGGAGACTGCATGACGCTGGTGTGCAACGAAACCGTCAGAGAGAAAAAGCCTCACCCCGCCCCGGTTCTCCACGCCCTGAAGGAGCTCAAGGTTCGGCCCGAAAACGCCGTTTACGTGGGAGATCACAGCAGAGACATCAGCTGCGGCAACAACGCAGGAACAGTCACCGTGGCGGCCGGATGGGGCTACATTCGGGAAAACGAGAATCTGGCTCTCTGGCATGCCACCTACTGCGCCCAAAGCCCCGCCGACCTGCCAGGAATCTTCAGCCAGATCCGAAACACCGCGAAAATCGTCAACGTTCGGTAAAGCGTCATCCCGGCTTAAGACCCCGCCGATCCGGTCTCGCGCCTTCGCCCCGCAAGGAGAAGCCATAACAAAGCTTCAGCCAGCGCGCATGGCGCTGAGACTTCAGACGGGAGCGATGAAAAAACCTGAAAACGCCGGAGTCGGTTTTTGGACCGGAAAGACAGTCTAAGTGTTTTTCACTTGACCTAAAAAAGTATCGACACAATCCGTCATCGGCAGCACGCCAGGAAAAGCGGCTTGACGGCGTTTTAAGGCGGAAAGATTCCGGCTAAACCTCCGGGCGGCTTGCAGAATTCTCTCCTTCTCTGCGCCAGACGCCTTGTTGCGACTTCCGTTTGCGGCAAGGCTTCGCAGATTTCCAGACGCCAGCGGTTTGGGCAACCGCTTTAGATCTTCAAGAAGCTTCATCCGACTTTCCCCGCCATCGTCCCGACAGATCATGGCAACAAAGGGATCATCGCCACTTCAAATGCATCCATAGCAAAGGCGCAGCCAGGGCGCATGGCGCCGAACTTTCCGGCGGTAGCGAGGAAAAACCTGAAAACATCGGAGCAGGATTCTGGACCGGAAAGATAGTCCAAGATTTTTCCTTGATCCAAACCCGCCCGTCAGAGCCGGATATCATTAAGAGCGACTGGATCAAGTTTTATGACAGAGCGATTCTGCTGGTGCGGACAGGGAGTCCGCAAAAATAAAAATGCATCAGCGGGAGTTACTAAACTTTGACCTGCAGTTGCACACCAATCACTTTTTTTGTCTTCGTCTCGGTATATCGACTGCAACCTTCGGCTCGTAAGACTTTAACCTTGTATCACCTGTCAGTATCTCAACTTCGCAAAATCCTGAATACAGTTCAGCTACCTTTCGTATGGTCGCATCGGCAAGAGACAATCCCGATTTTGCAAGGTCAGGCCATTCTTCTGCAAGTTCAGTGAGCCACCTATTATCAAATTCCTGACGATGGAACTGTCCCATAAACGCGGCCCATGGAGATTCAGCATTGGCCACCTTCTTCATGATGCCAGCAAGATCCGTTGCCAGACTGAATACTTTGCTTCCGCCAGTGCGAGAGGAGCATAAGTACGCTATATGATTTCCTGTTTCGATTATGGTTGCCAAAGGAAGAACAAGTGTGCTGCCGCATGCTATCTCATCCTCAATCTTTTTTGAGATTTTTTCATAGTCCCATTTGTTGCCGACCGCGCCGCATTCTTCTTTCCCTGGTATCTTCAAATATACGCACAGAATACTGGTATCAATAATCAGAATCTTCTTCATTCCTTTTCCTATACGTTGGCCTCCTCGGAGTGAAGAGCTCTTTCGAGATTTCCTCCTGTAGCAAGAGTTCCTATATTTCCAAATGCCAATAACTTGGGCAGTTGCTTTAAATCTTCAAGAAGCTTTAATTTGCTTGCTCCGCCTGCGCTTCTATAAGCCAGGGTAACAAAAGGGATCATTGACGCTCCCAAAGCGTCCAACAAGGCTGGGTTATGTGTGGTAACAATAAGATCAACGCCTCTCCTTTTGCCTAAATCCTGAAGCATTTTTAACAAAATTCCAACTCTTGATGGATGGAGTCCGTTATCAACCTCCTCTATCACAATTAATTTGGATTTTTCAGAAGTCAAAATTGCTGTAATAATCGCAAGAAATCTAAGTGTCCCATCTGACATACCTCGAGCATCAACAGTCAGAGTGGATTTCTCGCTCCAACGCTCCTGACAGTAAAGCATTGCATCCGTTTTAAACGCACCAACTTTTTCTGTCCATATCCTAATAATATCATTTTCAGGAATTTGCGTTGAATAACTTTGAATTACAGATTCAACATCTTTACACCTTTCTTCGGGCAGCGCGGCCAGAACTCCTGCAATATTTGATCCGTCTGTCATAAGTTCGCCTGAAAGTTTTGTATAGTTTCTCATATGATTAGGAATTGGATCGAGCACAAATATCCCAGACAGCAATGATAAAAACCTGTTTAAGGTATTTGTTGCATCCTTGCTAAAAACAGACGAAAGTTTAATCTGATACAAAACAATCTGATTTCGATCCAACTCGATTTTTTTATTTCCACCTCTCTTTGATGTATTGCAATAAACAGGTATTGCAACCGAATCAGGATTTTTTACGTCCGTATGAAACAATCTCCTTTCACACGTTCCTTTTTCAACTAGCGATTCGTCTTTTACATAAGCTGCTGATTTATCGACGCCGACTTTCAGTTCGTACAAATATTCGCAATCATCAAGATCTGCAGTTATGATTATTGAAAAATCAGAATAGCCTTGCAAACAAACCCAATCAGTTCCGCCTCTTATTTGAGGCAATGCGATATCCCCAGCTATTGCCTGATATATACCAACCCCAGCAGCGACTCTGCTAATAAAAACCAAAGCATCAACAACATTGGATTTGCCACTGGCATTACTACCTATGAGCACATTGAGAGGGTCGATATACAATCTGCTATCCGAAAAACTTTTCCAGTTTCTAAGTTGAATCGAAGTTATCACAACATACCCTCGCAAGAATCAGAATAAAAGAAAAAACATATTTCATAGTGTTGCACTATTTCATTTATTATTCAACGTTAAAGGCTTCATCCATGATAATCGAGCTCCTCACGCCCCAATAGTTCAAAGTTTCTCCATCAGGACTCGGTAAGAGTTCAGCCTTCGCGGCAATCACTTTCCCGCCTTGCGCCTCTTGTGCGCCTTTTCGCTCCCGCCCCCGGCGCTCTTCAGCTGACGGCAGCGGCTCTCCTGGCCCAGTCTGCAGGCCTTTTCAAGATATGCGCGCTGTTTCTCCGCGCCACCTGCGTCGGCTAAGAGATCCGCCGCGCTGCCGCAGGCGGCGCCATGACCCAGATCGCAGGCCTTTTCAAAAGCGGCGGAGGCATCAAGAAGAGCCTGCCTGCGCACCTTGTCATCCCCCGCCTCCGCGCCGAATTTCAGATGCCAGGATCCGAGGCTGTGGCATCCGCCTGCATATCCCGCCTGGCATGCCACCGTGAAATATTTTCCTGCCGTTTCAACGTTCTCTTTGTTTTCTCCTCCCCCGAGATACATCGTTCCGGCCTCGTCGCAGGCCTGGGCGTAGCCCAGATAGCAGGCCTGACTCATGCGCTTCAAAGCGTCGTCATGATCCCGTTCGACGCCGGCGCCTTCCTCGCGCATCACCGCCAGATTGCGGCAGCCGGAGGCGTGTCCCAGATCGCAGGATTTGAGAAACAGCCTGCCGGCAAGAGCCAGGTCCTTCTTGACGATCTGGCCGTTGTAGCGACGCACCGCAAGCGAATGACAGCCCGCCGGATCGTCCAGCTCGCAGCTTCTTTCAAGCAGCGCAACGCCCCTGGCCTCGTCCTTTGCCGCAAGAGAGCCGTCAAAAAGAAGATCGCTGAGGATGCCGCATCCTGCCCCATCTCCCAGGCCGCAGGCCTTTTCCAGCATGTCCAGAGCCAGCGGGTTGCGCTTGTCCCCGGCATCCTCCTGGTTAAGATTCGCAAGCCCCCAGAGCCGGCAGCCCATGGCGTCGTCATGATCGCAGGCGCGCTTGTAAAAGCCCGAAGCCGCCGACGCTTCCCCCGCCGCCATCAATGCGTTGGCGGATAGCCGGCATGACCAGCCGCTTTCCAGATTGCAACCCTTGCGGAACATGAAAAGCGCCGCATCCGGCTTTTTCTCCACGCCCCGGCCTTCCTCATAGAAAAGTCCCGCATAGCCGCAGCCCTCGCCGCCGCCCAGCTCGCAGGCCTTGCCGAACAGATCGAAGGCCTCATTCAGCCTCCCCTCGCCAGCAGGATCCTCGGCATAAAAGCGACCAAGGTTCAGACACCCAGCGACATAGTTCATCGCGCAGGCCATCCTGAGATATTCCGCTCCACGAGCCGGATCCGGCTTCAGGCTGCCGTTGCCCTGAGAATAGACGGTCCACAGATTGACGCAGGCCTGTCCTTCCCCCAGCCGGCAGCCCTTTTCAAAGGCCTCCATGCCAGCCTTCACCTCATCGGGTTTTGCGGCGGATGAGCGGCGCTTGGGCCAGGTTTCCAGCATAAACATGCCGTAGTTGTCGCAGCCCAGGGCGTTGTCCAGCTGGCAGGCGCGGGCGTACAGTCTCCCGGCCAGAGCCAGACTTTCCTGATCCTCCGTTTCACGCTCCAGCAGCACGGCGGCGTTGTTGCAGCCCTCCCTGTGATCCTTTTCGCAGGCGGCATGATAATACTGGACGGACTTTTGAACATTCCGTTCCACGTCCCCGCCGTCCCTGTAGGCTTCTCCCAGAGCGTAGCAGGAGGCCCCGTAGCCGCCCTTGCAGGACCGCTCCCAGAGAGAGACGGCCTTTTGAACATCTCTGACCGCTCCCAGGCCGTCATGGCTCAGCGCCGCAGCGTCATGGCAAGCCACAGGCGATCCCATGTCGCAGGCTCTGAACATCAGTTCGGCGCCCTTTGCAGGATCCTCGGCAGCGCCGTTTGGGGCAAGATAGCGCATTCCCAGCGATCTGCAGGCCTCGGCGTCCTCAAGCCGGCAGCCCTGCTCAAGAAAGCCCAGCGCCTTATTGTTGTCAGGCTCCACGCCCAGGCCGTTGAAATACGCATTGCTCAGCAGGCCGCAGCTCTGGGAGTCGTCCAGCCGGCAGCCCTTTTCGTAAAGCTCGACGGCCTTTTTAAGCCGCACAGGATCCGTCTCGTCCTCTGATGCCGCAAGACCCAGCTTTCTGCACCCGTCGCCTTCGTCAAGATCGCAGGCCTTCTGGAAAAATTCGGAGGCGCGATTCTGGTCGCCGGTCTCGGCAAAGAGATCGCCGCGACCCGCGCAGGAGGGACCGTAGCCCAGAGCGCAGGACTTTTCCAACAGTTCGCCAGCCCTGGCCTTGTCCTGAGGCAGATCCTTGCCCTCGTAAAGCAGAGCTCCCAGGTAGTGGCAGCCCAGATGATGGTTCATGGCGCAGGCCTGCTCCAGATAGGCCGCGGACTCGGCCCGCCGCCCGGCCTTTATCAGTTCAAGCCCCTGGTCCACGCACTGGACGTCGGTGCCGCAGGCGGCAGGCTGCTGCGCCATGACGCCGGAGGAGGCAAGCGCCATGGCGCCTGTCAGAACGCCGCTTAACAGTTTTTTCAGATTTGACATATCAGATATCCCGCAATGGTTTGATGTAAGCTGGTCCTTCGTATGGCGACGGCCGGACAACCGGATGGCGCATGAGCGCGCAAGAAAACCCGGTCCGTCAGGAAAAGACGAACGGAAAGAACGGAATGAACAACAAGCGCGAAACAAAACGAAGCCATGGCAGGAATTTTAGCATCGGATTTTGCGATTGGAGAATCCGTTACACACACGGGCAAGCCAATGCAACGGCAAGGCGGAGGAGCAAGCGAGGTCTCAAAGCCCGACGGCTCTGCCGGATCAGGGGGCGAATGCACAGCCTCAAAGCTGCGCAGACGCGAATCAACGGCAAAACGCCGTGCGCGCGATGAGGCGGGCAAACGCGCTACCCGAGCGACGGCCGACTGTCTTTTATGACCTTCCAGGCGGCGTTGACCCTCGCGGTGAGCTCGTTGAAACGCGCCATCTCCTCAGGACCGGCTCCCCTTGAGACGGCGCGATCGGGATGATAGCGGGCCACCAGACGCCGGTATGCGGTCTTCAGATCGGCATCGGAGTCCCCTGGGCCGCACTGAATGGTCAGATAAGCCTCCGACAGACTCATGGTCTGAGGCTCGTCGCCGGGATCGTCTCCGCCGCTCCACCACCAGCGCCTGCGACCCCTTTGTTCCTGTCTTGACCGCTCTTCCTCCCGCTGTCTGCGACGCTCTTCCTCCTGCCTGCGGCGCTCCTCTTCCTCCTGCCTGCGGCGCTCCTCTTCCTCCCGCCTGAGACGTTCCTCTTCCCGCTGCCTGAAGAGTTCGTCCTCCCGCATCCCGGCATCGCCGCCCGATCCCCATGCGCCTCCTCCGGCCGCCTGCGCCATCGGAGAATAGACGTATTCTCCGCTGCCGGGCCTGAGCCGCAGGCTGAAAAGCGCCGCCAGCGCCCCGAACACTCCATCGGCCTGGGACTTTTCAAGACCGTAATACCGCGCCAGAAGATAAAACAGCTTCCGCTCGGCTACGGACAGCGTCTCGTCGTAAAACAGGATGGCCGCCACCGCGGAAAAGACGTATCTCGGGGCAGAAAAGGAAAGATTCTCCAGCATCCCCCGGGCCAAGGATGCAAGAGCGCGGATCTCATCCGCTTTGCTGTTCCGACCTCTGTCCACCAACTGATTCGCCCTGGCCAGCCGATCTTCGTCAAGTCCCAGATTGAAGAAGATCTCGTCAAAGCAGATCCGTTGCATATCCTCGCTTGCGGTGGAACAGGCGCCGACAAAGCCCATGGGCACAGCAATGGCCTCAAGCAGATCCTCGCTCAGGGGCGTTTTGCGCAGGAATTCAAAGCGATCCCGGTTCCATGCGCTGAAGCCCATGACGGCAAGAACGGGATCGGTTCGGGCATCTCCGGGATCGAACCGGTACCAGTCATCCCCTGCGTTCTCCTGATCCGCATCAAGAAAGGAAAGATCCGGTCTGACGTGCTCGGGACGGCTCGGCTCTGGACGAACCTGCTCGTGTCTGTCGGACTCCGGCCCGGCCGGCCGGGAAGACTGCGCGCCGGCGACGCTCCAGGAAGCATGACGGTTGCCTCTTGGAACTCTCCACCGATCCTCCTCGGGCTCCTGGGGCTCCGCTCTCATCCTGAGTTCTCTGTCGTCTTCGCGGTAGGAAAAGGTGACGGTCCTGCCGCGCCTTGCGTCATGCATTGTTACGTGTACGGTTCTGGGCGGCAGGGTCGCAAAGATACTTACAACCAGACCGGCAAGGTACAGTATCATGACGACGATGCCCGCATTGATTTTGAAGTTCCCGCTGCCTGAGGCGATCACCACGCTAGCCAGGCAAAGCGCCGCCAGCGTCGCCACCGGCACCGCAACGGGAGACGCGCTCTCGTCCCGATAGGCAAGATACAGTCTGCCAATCTGAAGGTAACTCACTCCGACAGCCGCCATAAAGAACATCAGCAGAAAGGAGTACTGGTCGTAGTAATTGCTCTGATCCGGAACTTTGGAATGGGATGCCGGAGCGCCGACCAGCAGAGAGAGGAAATTGCCGATCTGATCCGGCAGAAGAAGACGGAACAGATCAAGACCGGCATATGCGAAACAGCTGGCCAGATACTGCATGACCAGCGACGTCACCAGCATGCCCCGGGCGTTTTCGGCGAAGGGTTTCCGCTGACCCAGGAAGGAGGTGACCGGAACGTCGGGATGTTCAAAGGCAGCGTTGGCCATGCATACGCGATAGCAGATCACCGGCGGCGCGGCAAGCAGAGCCATGCCCAGCAGCAAAGCGATAAGAACAGCCATAGCCATACCTCCTTTTCGCAGGAAAACCGGCGGATCCAAACGGCAAAAAACGTAATCGGTCTGAAATAACTTTTCTAGCCCTGTTGGCTGTCTGATCCCATAGACAGCTTTTCCGCCATCTTCCATGGCATGAGTTCCTCAAGAATATCCTTCGGGATCGAGTGGCCATTGTACCCTATGATGGAGCCCCT
>JAFURY010000115.1 GCA_017480795.1 Succinivibrionaceae bacterium | reverse complement strand
GTTGTGTAAAAAGTAAGACATCACGAAAACGTACCGAGGAAAAACGGTCACTGCGAGCGGTATTAGACAGTCTCGCGCAAACCCTTGCGGCACCTGCGTTTATCGAGTGTTTTATGCAGGCTTAAAGACATGGACATGAAACCTGATGGCTTTGCGCAGAATTTAGCCAACAAAATGGGCGTGACAGTATGCGCACCATCGGACACATTGTTTATCTTCCCAAATGGAAGAATGGTAATCGGACCAGATTATAGAACTAATAGCGGTCATTGGGTTGAATTTCAACCGCAGAAAGGAGCAAATAATGAATCTTAAATCAGTTGGATTTTACAGAGAAATGCTACAAGGTAAAGAAACAGATCCTTCCATTCATGATGTAGTAAGAAAAGGAGATCCAGCACTTATCGAAAATATTTGCAACTATTTACGTAAAGGCACTCTGGTTATATTAAGTCCAGGCGTCACAATGGATATTTTTGATGAGAAGACAAGTATTTCCGGAACAGGTAGTGCTTATACAGATGGTATTTGGTTATGGCCAGATGATCTTGCTTATTACGTGCATAAATACAACATTGCACTCCCCGATGACTTTATTAAAACGATGAAGAACAACAATTGGAAAAACCCAAGTTATGACATAGATTTGAGCATAGAAGAAATAACTGTAGACGATATCGAATTATAAGCAATCTATTGGATGCAAGCACTCGTTTATTCGCACTAAATTTGTCTGCGTCTGCATCCAATAAAACCACAATTTTTCAATAATAAATTATTATTAAACTCAAGGAGATGGTTTTATGTCAAAAATCAATAGCTCACGAAAGGCATGCAAGGATGTTTTTAATGCTTTTTTGGTATCACTGGCAACATATGATGGGCCATTTGAAATACCACGAATTATGCCAACCTATGACATTCCTCTAAAACTAATTGCATTTTCAAAAGCATTATCCAGCAAGGATTATAATCAATGTGTTCATTTCTATGAAGATGATTATCTTTTTATCCGTATATGGCGAAATCCGAGAAGGTACCTTAAAGTTCTAAAGCGATTCAGCGCAGTCATTCTTCCTGATTTTAGCTTATATAGAGACATGCCTCTGATTATGCAAATATGGAACATATACCGTAGCAGAGCAATCGGCCACTGGCTACAGCTCAATGGTGTCAAAGTTATTCCTAACATAAGATATGGCGACAGAAGAACATTTAAAATATGCTGTTATGGTATCGAAAAACACTGCGTTATTGCGGTAGGTTCACATGGAAACATGAGAAATATAGTTGATAGGGAATTTTTTTGTCAGGATTTGATTATATAATAAAGCATCTTGAACCATCCGCTATTATTATTTACGGTACAACACCGTCCAAATATTTCCAAAAATATATAGATGCGGGAATAACGATTATACGATTTGAAAGCGATTATTCTGCATCTCATAAGGGGATTAACTAATGGGAGCGGGGTATCATGGCGGATTCGGATCAACAAAAGGTAGTTCAAAGAAGGATAAGAACAGAGATCACAAGTCTCAAAGAAAGCATTATACAAGAGAGCAACTTATAGATTTCATTAATGGAAAGACCACGATATCATCTGCTATTGCCGACAAAATCCTAAAAGGTATGATAAAAATAAGTGTTTTAGGAGATGAACTCTTTGAGCGGGCTCTCGGCGTGAGTAGTGAGGTAGTCGGTCTTGCTATAGATAACAAAATATATATACGGGCAAGCTCGAGTACTATTTATAGTGATATAGTTCACGAAGGGACCCACGCTATGGATTACTTGCAAGGATTGCCTTACGAAAAAATTTCGTCCAGGGATGGTGAAATTAGAGCCTACATTGCCGAACATCAATTTCAAAAAGTCTCTGGCTTGATTGTTCAATTCACTAACGAAGATGAGATTAGAGTTCATGTGTGGTTAAATTATAAACTGAGAGGTAAGAAATGAACATTGTTGACATAATGATTGAATTAAGAAATACCCGTAAATCTGAACTACTGGAGCATATTGACCCCGATAATCTTACGGTAATAGTTACCGAAATACTATCCTGGCTCAGGCTTGAAAGAAAACGCGAAATCTGGTTGGAACAAGGAAGACCGACGGCGCTGAAATCTCTTGCACTGAATATGAACTATCCATGGTGCGCTGATCTGGTAAAGATATTGCAGAACGACAATGTTTTTGCAGAGGTTTTTCAGGTGGACGGCAAGCACCTGTCCTTTAAGGACAGCGTCACGGATGACTACAGACATGAAGCACGGCTGCTTGCGTATGAGAAGTATGATCCGAAGATGATAACAGGCTAACTGTTTTCTAAAATCATGACTGTGGAAACGTTGTTCAGAAAAGGAAGATCCTAAGAAAAATCGGCTTTTGCAACTAGTCGCATCCGAACCCATCGCCGCAAAACGTCGTGCCATGGCAGACTCCGGGACGGTGCGGTGCCATCGGTAAATCAGGCATTGACGGCAAATCGGACATGGAGACTATCAACGACAGAAAAAAACTGAGGACGCCTGCAGCGACATTTCAGAATATGGGCAAGTGCTCCACACTCCATCCCGCTTGCAACAGGTAGCCCGCTCCCCCAGCTTCCTCAGAAATCAGGATACATGCGGCCGCCGTCCTGCTCGCCGCCCTTTTCCCGGGCCGCGCTGTCCGGATTCTTCTCGGATGCCTGACGGATCCTGGCCGAGTTCTGAAACGGCAACAGTTCCATGCGGGCGTCGTAATGTTTCAGCTCCATGATCTCCGACGGCCATCCGAACCGGGTCTGCAGCTTCACCTCGTTCTCCAGCTCCGCTCCCCGGAGATAGTGGCTTGCCAGCCAGCCCTCCGGCAGCACCAGCTTCAGCGCGCCATCCTGCACCGTGAAGGTGAACTTCGGAATGGTGCCCTCGGTCCGGCGGATGCACATGATGATGGCAAAGCGCAGGATCCTCACCAGATGACATGCCTCCTCGAAGGGAACGGCATGCTGCCGGCGCAGGGGCTCAAGCCGGATCTCGTCTCTCTGGTTGGAAAGCAGAGCCGACAGCAGCAGCTTCTGCGCCAGGGTGAAGCCCGGCATGTCGATGTTTTCCACAATGTAGGCGGCGTGCTGCGGCGCCCGCTTGTATTCGATGCACAGTCCCAGCTCGTACAGCACCGCGGCGCGGCTGAGGATCATGCGGCCGTACTGATCGTCCAGCTGCCAGTACGCTCTCAGCTGCTCGTAAATCTTCATGCATACCGCCTCCACTCTCCGGCCCTGCTCCGGATCCAGCTGGTATCTTGAAATCATGCTTTCCACGGTGCGCAACTGTGCATCCCCGAAGGCGCCGCCGGTGAGCTGATTGCTGGCGGCGATCATGGAATAGACCAGCCCCTCCCGCAGGGCGCCGCCGGCCATCACCAGCTCCCTGATCCTGAAGGTTTCAAACAGGGCGATGAGAATGGCCAGTCCCGACGGGAACACCGCCAGCCGATCCGCCTCCAGGCCGTCGATAACCAGGCTGTCAAGACTGCCGCAGGAGATGGCGCGGGCTTTAAGCTCGTAGAGCTTGTCCAGCGTCACGGTTTCGCTTTTGCCCTGGGCGATGATGATCTCCTGCAGGGCCTGCACGGTGCCGGAGGCCCCCACGCACATGCCCCAGCCGATTTTGATGTACTCCCCGGCGATGCCGGAGAAGATGCGTCCCGCCTCCGCCACCGCCTCGTCAAAGGCGCTTTCGGTCAGCAGACGATCGGCAAAAAAACGGTTGAGCCAGGTGACGCAGCCCAGAGGCATGCTGTTCATCAGCTTCACGTCCACGCCCTCGCCCAGGATCACCTCGGTGCTGGCGCCGCCGATATCCAGCACCAGCCGGTTGCCGCTGCCGCTGGAGGTCCAGCTCACTCCCTGATAGATGGTCTGGGCCTCTTCGAGGCCGGAGATGACCTCAACCTTGTGTCCCAGGATTTCCTCGGCGATTCGGACGAAGGTTGAAGAATTCGTGGCAAGACGCAGCGTGGCGGTGCCCACGATGCGGATGTTTTCGGAGGGAATGTCCTGCAGCTGCTCGGAAAAGAGTCTCAGACAGTCCCAGCCCCGCTCCATGGCCTCGCGGCTGAGAGTGTTGGATGCGTCAAGACCGGATGCGAGTCTGATCTTGCGCTTGACCTTGGAAACCACGCGGATGGCCCCGTGCACCTGCCGCACCACCAGCATGTGGAAGCTGTTGGAGCCCAGATCGATGGATGCGAAAAGCGGCGACTGCCGGGAGGTCTCATCCTCTGCCATGGGATCTCCTGCCGCCTCTGCCCCCGGACGGACGCGTTCTCCGGCCCGATCCCGAACGCGAGGCGCCCCCTGACGGACCGCCCGGACGGCGGGAACGTTCCGATCCGCGTCCCGATCCGCGCCCGGAGGAATGTCTGCGGGGTTCCTCGTAGCGTCTGATCTCCTTCACCTCCGGAATGTCCCGGATGAGACTGTCGCCGTCGTATTCCGACGCCGGGATCTTGTGACGGATGTACTCCTCGATCTTTTCCAGGTTCCCCACGTATTTCTCGCAGGCGAAAGAGATGGCGCATCCGGTGCTGCCGGCCCGACCGGTGCGGCCGATGCGATGCACATAGTCCTCGGGATCCTCGGGGAGATCGTAGTTGAAGACATGGGAGACATTTGGAAAGTGAAGACCTCTTGAGGCCACGTCGGTGGCCACAAGAAAATCCAGTTCACCGTCCATGAAGGCTTTGACGGTGCGGTTGCGGGCGGACTGAGGCATGGAGCCGATAAGCAGACCCGCCCGGAGCTCGTCGGCTTCGAGATAGGCCGCCACCTCCTCCGCCGCATGACGGGTGTTGGTGAAGATCATGGCCTTGTCCGGCCACTCCTCCTCGATGAGGGTCAGAAGCAGCGGGATCTTGTCCTCCTGGGACGGATAGAACATCTCCTCGGAGACGCTGTCGGCGGTGACATGGTTTTCCTCGGTGGCGCTGACGGAAACCGGATCGTCCATGTGCTCGTAGGCCAGCTCCTGCACCCGGTAGGACAACGTGGCGGAAAACAGCATGCTCAGCCGCCGGTCGGGAGACGGCAGATGACGGAAAATGAACCGGATATCCTTGATGAAACCAAGATCGAACATCCGGTCCGCCTCGTCCAGCACCACGTATCTTATGCGGCTGAAGTGAACCACATGGCTGCGCCAGAAATCGATGACCCGGCCCGGGGTGGCGATGAGCAGATCGTTGCCGTCCTTCAGGCGTCTGGCCTGAGCGTCCAGATCCTCGCCCCCGAAGACGATCCCCACCCGAAAGCCCAGACTGCGGTTGACAGCCACGGCGTCGCTGTAGATCTGCTTGGCCAGCTCCCGGGTGGGAGCGATGACCAGAGCCTTGGTGTAGTTTCTCTGGCCCAGCCGCTCCTCCTCCCGATCAAGAATAAGATGATGAAAAATGCCGGCCAGAAAAGCCAGCGTCTTGCCGGTTCCGGTCTGGGACTGGCCCTGCACGTCACGGTGCGACACCAGAAGCGGAATAACCTTTGACTGGATATGGGAGCAGCGGGTAAAGCCCAGGGCCTCAAGCGCCGTCACCAGCTGGGGATGAAGGCCGGTATCGGCAAAACTGCAGTCGGTCAGTAATGTGTCAGACATAAAAAAACTCCGTTCTGCTGAAATTATATTACAAGGGCCGATTCTGTAAAAGCACCGGAAAGTCCGGATGCGGACCGCCAGCGATGCGGCCGGCCGTGCGCCGAGAAACGGACGCTCTGCGCGGCGGCGCCTATGTTCACAAAAAAGAGCATATAATGTAGAATCAGGACGGAAGAGACGGGAAATCTCAGCATCCCCGCCCTCAGTTAAAGACTCGCAATAAGGAGAAATTTATGGCTGACATTATTGAAGTTACCGACGACAACTTCGGCGAGCTGGTGGAAAAGTCCGCCAAGCCGGTGCTGCTTGACCTCTGGGCTCCATGGTGCGGACCGTGCAGATCCCTTGGCACCATCATCAAGGATTTCGCCGCCGAGGCGGACGACCAGGTGGTGTTCGCCAAGCTCAACGTGGACGAGAATACCGAAATTCCTGCAAGGCTTCACGTCACCAGCATTCCTCTGCTGGCGCTCTATAAAAACGGACAGGTGGTGGACAAGAGCGTAGGCCTGATTTCAAAGGGCGCTCTGGCGAATTTCATCAAGAGAAACCAGGACTAGAGACAGCCCGGTCTCTCCGGCGCAGGCTCCGGAAAGGAGCGTGACGGCGCGCCTTTGCGCCGCTTGGGCCGAAGAAGACTGAAAACCGGCAGGCGACACGTCCCCCGCGGAGCGTTCCCTGCCGGTTTTTGCGTTCCGGGATCGGATATTGCTCCGGTCATCCCGGTCGCCGCCCAGGCCTGGCCAGGACCGCAGCCTTGCGCCACGGCGCCTCCCTGCTTCCAAAGTCGAATCCCGAGTCTCTCTACCGCGCCCGGCCTGTGTCACAGGCCCCTGGTCCGGATGCCGGCTCCTCGTGCGTTTTCCCCCGCCCCGAGCCGCTGGCGAAGCGCTGCCGGATAGTCTCCACCACTATCGAACACCCCGGACTCAGGCTTCTGCCCCGCCTGAGAACCAGCTTCAGCTGCTCCGGCCTCACTCCCTCAAGCGGCACGAAGGCAAGTCCGGTATCGCCGCCTGTGGCCACGATCCCCCCGATGGTCACCGCCACGCCCGATGAGCTTTTCACCAGATGGGCGGCGTTGTAGCAGAGATTGAAGGTGGCCGCCACGTTCAGACTGTCCATCCGGTTGCCGTACCAGGACCAGAACACCTGCTGCCAGGCCTGGGACGAGACGATGAGCGGAAGGGTCGCCAGGGTGTCAAGATCCATGCTTTCATGTTTTGCCAGAGGGTGATCCGCCGGCAGCAGCGCGCCCCAGGCGTCGTAAAGCTCCAGGGGCTCCACGCTGAACTTTTCGCTGCCTGACTCGTCAAAAATCAGCGCGATTTCGTCCCGGCCGTCCTCAAGCCGCTCTAGCACCGCCGGTGCGTTGCCGCTGGTGATATGGCAGCGCACTGAAAGATCCCGCGCGGAAAGCCCAGCGATGGCATCGAAGATCCTCCCCATGGAGGCCGACTCCGGGCAGCCCAGGTATAAATCAGCGTTTTTAACCGCCCGGGTCCTGGAGAATTCCGCCCTGGCGCGTTCCACAAGCTGCAGAATGTCGGCAGCCCGCTCCAGCAGCCGCCGGCCGTCGTCGGTGATCCTGATGCTGCAGCTGGATCTGCTGTAAAGCCTCACTCCCAGCTCCTGCTCCAGAGCCTTGAGCTGACGGGTCATAGTGGGCTGGGTCACATGCAGACTCTCAGCCGCCCTTGAAATGGACCCCAGCCGGGCCGCCTCCACAAAATACCTCAGAACCCTGGTTTCCATGCTCCTCCCGCAGTTATGTTCAAAAGCTATAACATATTATAGAAACAAAGTATTTGCATATCTACAGAGCCCGTCCATAATGATTGTCATGAAGGCGCCTGCTGCTCTGCCACCGCGCCCATGATCTGCAACCGCAAAGGAATGGCCATGAAACTTAAATATCTTGCCCTGACACTCGCTCTCGGAGGAGCCCTTATGACAAATCCTGCAGCCGCAGCCGACATCAACGACATGTCCATGATGAAGAACGCCGTCATTTCTCAGCTTGACGACGACACCCGGGTCTACCGGAAGATCGGAAAATATCAGATCCTCAAGGCGCGCTTCGCCAACCGCTACGGCTTCGAGGTTGCCGCCCATCTGTATCTGCCCGAGAATTTCTCAAAGGACGGCAAATACAAGGCGGTGGTGATTTCAGGGCCGTTCGGCGCCGTCAAGGAGCAGGTATCCGGCCTTTACGCCCAGGAGTTCGCCAGAAAGGGCTTTGTGGCGCTGGCCTTCGACCCGTCCACCACCGGCCAGAGCTCGGGCGCAAGACGCGACATGGCCTCGCCTGACATTTTCACCGAGGACTATTCCGCCGCAGTGGACTTTGTCACCAATCTGACATTTGTGGCTCCCGACGCCGTGGGCGCGATGGGCATTTGCGGCCTGTCGGGCATGGCCATCACCGCCGCCATCAACGATGTGAGGATCAGGGCGGTAGCGGTTTCGGCCATGTACGACATGTCCGACAGCATCAGAAACCACTACAACGGTGCCTACTATACTCCGGCCCAGCGTCTTGCGGTGAAGGAGCATCTGGCAGCCATGCGGGACAAAGAAGCAAAGACCGGCCAGGTGCTTCGCGACGCACACGAAGTCGCAGTGAACGACCAGGGCAAAACGCAAAGCTTTGACACCATGTTCCCTGACTCGCTGCCAGCGGATGCCGATCCGGTAGTCAAGGACTTCTTCGGTTACTACGTCACCCGCGCCTATCATCCCCGGGCTGTCAACTCCAACACCAGCGCCTGGGATTCGCTGACGCCTTACGGCTTCTTCAACTTCAGTCTCATGGAGCACATCGACGAGCTTGTGCCGCGTCCGCTCCTGCTGGTGACCGGCGACAAGGCGCATTCCCGCTACTTTTCGGAAAACGTCTATCAGAAGGCTTCCGAACCCAAGGAAATGATTGTGGTTCCGGGAGCCACCCACGTGGATCTATACGATCAGATGGACAAGATCCCATTTGACCGCATCATCGGATTTTTCGAAAAGAATCTCGAAAAGAACCTGAATTAGACCCCCAGAGCGACTTCTGTCCGGCCCATGAGACGGACGCTGGCGAAGGACAGTTTCAAAAGCGGCCCCGGCAAGACTTTCGGGGTCGCGACGTCCTGGCCTGAAAAGAGGTGGCGAGCTGTGAAAGCGGCACCCCAAAAACGTCGCGCTTCCGTCCGGATCTGGCTGCGCCCGCATGCCGGTATGACGCACCCGGAAAAAAGGCGACAGCTCCCGAAAAAGTTTTCCCCGCGGATGCGAGATGCCGATTACCATGATGCCGATCAAAAAAAGGTGTAAAAGACAGTTGCAAAAGTATATAATACACGGGTTATAGTTCCGCCTGTGTCGCTTTATGCAGGCTAAGATAATAAGAGTTTGGAGTGAACAATGGCCCGTATTACAGTTGAAGATGCTGTGCAGAAGGTAGGAAATCGTTTCGATCTGGTTCTCCTGGCAGCCCGCCGCGCCAGACAGATTGCCATTGGTGGCAAGAATCCTCTGGTGGACGAGGAGAATGACAAGCCTACCGTTATCGCTCTTCGTGAAATTGAAGAGGATCTCATCACAAAGGAAGCTCTTGACCGCATCGATCAGCAGACTCAGGATCTCACCGGACCAATTGCCGACGATGACGGCAACGTGCCTTTGGGCAAGGCCGGCGAAGAGGAAAAGTTCTCCTTCGATCTTGACGAGAAGTTCAAGGCAGCCGAGGATGAGAACGCTGTCGCCGGCGAATCGAAGCCGGATGTCGCACCCGAAAGCGCCGACAAGAGCGAAGCGACCGAGACTGCCGAGCAGGAATAAGGGCTCATACGCAATCCGGATTACAAAACGGCGGGGCAACCCGCCTTTTTTGTCAGACGACCTTCCTTCAGTCCCGCCCTCCATCCCTGCAGTTTTACTCGCGTCCGCGGAAATCGGAGCCCGGATCGGTTCAGTGCCTTCCCATGTCCGCCAAAATCCGCAGGAAGCGAACCAGATCTCCCAAAAAATGAAGCCAAGGTATCAGGATACGCTTTTGCCGGCTATCGCCATGGCTCGGATTCATATGGCTGCAACCGGAGATCGGGATTGACAGATCCCTGCAACACGACTAAGCGACCAGGATCCTAACGCCCCGGTGAACGCCGAACTTGACAGCACAAGCTGATTTTCGACTTTGCCACCGAGCACGACGACTCGGATCAGACATACAGCCTCATGCTGACTACGCAGACAGGCGGCCATCAGCTCCTGCTTTGCTACAGCACCATGCTGATTTCCGTCCTGGCAATGGAGCAAAGCGGCGCGGGCTACAGGATCGACCACTCGATGCCACCGCGATTCACCCGGCTTTCCTGCTCCGAAATGTCAAACTACCTTGAACTACACCAGGCCATATCGGATCTGTTTGAGAGCTTAGGCGAACGTCTGCAGGGGGTTCACAACTATCAGTTTGTCAATCTGGACATCTTTCTCAGCGAGCTTCTTGAGGATGCCAGAAATCGGGGGCTTGCATCGCCGGATCCTTCGATCTTCTATTTCATTATCTTTTCTTCCTTTCGCCGCAACATGACAGACAACTGTCCGACCGGATCAGGCGGAGCGACCGTAACCGCCAGGACGCAAAGTCCGAAAGCGGAATAATTGTGAAACCACCGTCCGCCTCGGCTGTATTCTGCGCCACGCCAATCATTTGCGAGCCGAACATACTGCCAAATACGGCTAAGGTTACCATTTGCTCCCTGTCGCCTTTGTAACTTAATTTTTTAAGCAAAGCCAGCGTGCAGCAGGCCCTTTTGAACCACTGTCTCAAAAATACTCGCGAAAATATTCAGTCTGACGCAAAACCTGCTGCGGCAGCCGCATTATTTCGGGGCAATATTCAATGGCATTTTGGCTGAACAGGTACAGCGCAACAAGAGCAAAAAATGCAGAAAACGGCGGCGAAAAGTCCGCGTCACAAGAGCGGAACCTAACGGTCTCAAAAAACATCAGAAAGGAAAGATCACAAAAGAGCACCAGAAACGAACCGCCACAAAAAAAACAATCAATATATCAGAAACATTGTTCTCGACACATTGATAACCGACAACAATTATAAACTAGCGCATACATATCTAGTTACATTCTTAACCTGACAGCATTGCAAAGACACCTAAAATCACGCATAATAAAAACATTCAAAAACATCTGTCAATTTTTCGTTATACAAGAGCCCTACGGACTTAAACGGTACATCTTGCAGAGTTTTGTTTCGGAGGGCGCATATGGGACAGACAATCTTAAGAGAAACAGAAATATTGAAACTCCCCTATGCTCAGACCACTTTTTCCGAAATGCGAAAAAACGGGCAAATTTACGTTGATAAAACCGATATGATCTGCGGCCTCGCCAAATTAGACGCGGCGCCAGTTTTTCTCTCAAGACCCCGCCACTTCGGCAAATCTCTGCTTCTTTCAACATTTGAATCGCTGTTTTCCCAGGGACTGAAGGACTTTGAAAATCTCAAAATCATCAAGAAGGATCTTGAGAGCAATGACCGGTTCTGGCATAACGAAAAGACCTACAAGGTAATACATCTTGATTTTTCCCTCTACGTCAGCTGCGATATAGACACGTTCAAATATAAACTTACCCAGGATCTCCTGTCGTCCATCAAAGACAAAGACGCAAATGATTTGACGGAAGCGGAAAAATCCATTTCTCCAATTCAAGTGTTAAAAGACTATTTTCGTAAAAAGACAGGTAAAAGCCTTGTACTGCTCATAGACGAATACGACAGTCCAATTACCAGCAGCATAGACAATCCTCAAAAAATGAAGGAAATGATGGATTTCATCAGCTCGTTTTTTTTCACCGTCAAATTCTGCGAGGGCATGTTCCGCTTTGTGTGCATAACATGCGTTGCGAAAATTGGCGAACCTACTCTTTTCTCCTCTCCATTCGAGAATCAGATTGACATTTCAGATCGAGACGATTACTCGACGCTAATGGGAATAACCGAAGACGAACTGCATGAATATTTTGATCCCTATGTGCAGAATGCCGCTACGACGCTTGACATGAGCGTTGCAGACGTATACGCCAGACTCAAATCAACCTACGGCGGCTACCTGTTCGCCATCAATGCGCTGCAGACGGTATACAATCCGTCGTCTCTCCTGTCATTCCTCAAAAATCCCGAACAAGGTTTTGCAAACTACTGGTATTCACCCAGCAGTGGCGTTCCAACCGCGCTGTTCAGATATCTTCAGCAGTATGAGAATTTTGAAACCTTCAACCTTCTGCAAAGCAAGGTTGCCAGTTCCAACTGTGAAGAGGGTGAAGACACTGATTTAAAAGTAGACTGGTTCGATCTCATATCAAAGCACGAGCCTGACAAAATACCTATGAATATGCTGCTTTATCAGTCAGGGTGCTTTACGCTGAAGCAAACCGGCAAGCACAGAGCAAAGCTGGTTATTCCCAACGATGAAATCGGCATGTCTCTGGTCCAGCTGTCCAATAAAATGCGTTATGCAAATCATTAAACGCTGGCCACGGATTAAACGAGAACAAGAACAGATTGCTCTGGATCAAATACGCCATACAACGAAACAGCCCAAAGCGTTAGAACCGCAATCGGACATAGTTCAACGGCCTTATTTTTGCGTCGAAGAAGCGCCACCGCAAGTTGGCCTTGACGCTCTGCCGGTATCAAATTCGGCAGATGCTCCAGTAATCGCATGGCTCTTAATCGGTGATATTTGTAAAATAGATAAAAGAACATTTCTACCGGGAACCGTTAGTCAATTGTTATTCATTGGAGACTGTATATGGGACAGGCAATTTTAAATGAAAGAGAAATAAACAGATTGCCACTTGGCTACAGCAGTTTTTCCAAAATAAAAAATAACGACGTGATTTATATTGATAAAACTGATCTTATCTGTAGTATTGGCAAACTCAAGGCAACGTCAGTCTTTCTATCAAGACCCCGCCGCTTTGGAAAATCTCTGCTTCTTTCAACTTTTGAATCCCTCTTCTCGCGTGGACTGAAAGACTTTGAAAATCTCAAAATTATCGAGAACGACGTCAAGAGCAAAGATCGGTTCTGGCATAACGAAAAGACCTACAAGGTGATACATCTTGATTTCTCCCCTTATACCAACGATCTCGAATCCTTAAAATCAGGCATAACCATCAAACTTCAGTATGCTCTGATGGGCAAGAAGCTAAGCGAACTGTCAGAAACGGAAAAACACAATTCGCCGATAGATCTTCTAATGAGTTATAAAACAGAAAATGATGCCATATCAGAATTTGTACTGCTCATAGACGAATACGACAGTCCAATAAGCCACAGCGTTGACAATCCGCAAAAGATGAAGGAGATGATGGATTTCATCAGTTCGTTTTTCGCCGCCATCAAATCCTGCGAGCGTATCTTCCGCTTTGTGTGCATAACCGGCATTACCCGCCTTGCGCATGTGAGTCTGTTTTCCATGTTCAACAACCTGGAAGACATTACGGCGAATGATAAGTATTCCTCGCTTTTGGGAATAACCGAGGACGAACTGCACGAATATTTTGGCCAGTATGTGCAGAATGCCGCCGCGGTGCTTGATATGAGCGTTTCGGACGTTTACGCCAGACTCAAATCCACCTACAACGGCTTTCAGTTTACAATCGGCGCTCAACAGACGGTCTACAATCCATGGTCGATAATTTCCTTTCTGAAAAAACCTGAACAGGGTTTTTCGAACTACTGGTATTCCACCAGCGGCGGCGTTCCCACCATGCTGGTCAAGTATCTCCAGCAGGAAGAAAATCTTGAACTATTCAACATACTGCGAAGCAAGGTTGCCAGCCAAAACATCGAAGTCGAAGAAGACGAAGATTTATGGGTGGACAGGGACGAACTCATGGCGAAGTCAGAGCCGGACCAAATCCCTATAAGAATGCTGCT
>JAFURY010000114.1 GCA_017480795.1 Succinivibrionaceae bacterium | reverse complement strand
ACGGCTCAGTTTTCCGCTCCTGTCACGCTGCCGTCATGGGTGGGGACGTTGCATTTGACACCCATCCATGGGGTGTGAATAGTAACGGTACTGGAAACGGCGCGGGTCAGGCCCGTCAGATCCGCCGATCCCAGCGTTTGTTTCTGAGGTACACCTTTTCGGTAAGCGCACGATACCAGGCGCTGAAGAAGCCGTCCTCGTCGCGGATGGCCTGCTCCTGCCGGCGGCAGGCATCACCTGACCGGATGTCTTTCATTGTCGCCACGGCAAGATAGAAGGGACGGCCGGGGCTGGGTCTTACGCATGTGATGTCGACCGGACGAAGGCCGATGTCGGCCAGATGCGGTTCAAGTCTGCCAAAAGCGTCATAGGGGAGGCAGATGGCGACGGATCCCCCCGGCGCCAGCAGCCTGGCGGCCTTTTCCAGCAGTTCCGGATGGGGCAGGGTGCTGGTGTACCGGGAGATTTCCCGCTCCTTCGAGGAGGCGTCGGGACCCCGGGGAAAGTAGGGCGGGTTCGAGATGACAAGATCGTACCTTTTTTCGGGAGAGAATTCCCTGAAATCCGCGGCAATGACCCTTATCCGCTCTTCAAGTCCGTTTTCCCTGACGTTTTCCTCGGCCTGGCGCGCCGCCTGCCGATCAATCTCCACGGCATCCGCCGCAATTTCCGCGCTGCGGGTGGCCAGAAGAATGGACAGCAGTCCGGTGCCGGCGCCTACGTCAAGCACCGCGCCCACGCCCGTCAGATCCGCAAGGCAGCCCAGGATCACGCTGTCGGTGCCCACCTTCATGGCGCAGCGGTCCTGTCTGATGATGAATTTCTCGAACTGAAAATAACTGTTGGCCACTGCAGCTCCGGGTGGTTGACGTTTTCTCTCAGTCTATGCCTATCCGTTTAATCTGGCAAGCCGCGCGACGTGTTATGAGAGGGGTGCGCAGGCGGCGGTCTTTGCGTCAATTGTGGTACAATCAGAGGGAGCGTTCTTCTCGTGTCGTCCGCGATCCGTCCGTTGCCGCTTGCGGTCTCTTTTCTTTTTTCTTGCGCCGACCTGACAGGTCGGTTTTTGATTTTGGTTTGCAAATGTTTGAGGATTTTGATCTTGACGAGGCTCTGCTTGCCGCCGTGGCCGAAGCGGGTTACAGAAAACCCACCACCGTTCAGAGCGAAACCATTCCCGAGGCTCTCATGGGCCGGGACATTATGGCCGGAGCTCCCACCGGCACCGGCAAAAGCGCCGCCTTTCTGCTTCCCTGCCTGCAGCATCTGATTGATTTCCCGCGCCGCCGCAAGTCGGGAGCCCGCATTCTGATCCTGACCCCGACCCGGGAACTGGCGATTCAGATCGGCGAGCATGCCAGAATGCTGTCCTCCCACTGCAGCTTCAATATCGAATACGTCATCGGAGGCGTGGGCTACGAGCAGCAGGAGAAGGCCTTTGCCGACGGCGTGGATATTCTGGTGGCCACGCCGGGCAGACTGATGGAGTATGTGCGCAATCACGCCTTTGTGGGCAGCACCGTGGAAATTCTGGTGATTGACGAGGCGGATCGGATGCTGGACATGGGTTTCATCGATGACGTGGGCCGCATATCCGACGCCGCCAGCCGTCGCAGCCAGACCATGCTGTTCTCGGCCACTCTTGAAGGTATCGGACTTGAAAAGTTCGCCTCCGCGGTGCTGGAGGATCCGGTAAGAATCAACTCGGAGGCGCCCCGCTCGGAAAAGAAGAAGATCCCTCAGTATTATTACTACGCCGACAGTCTGGAGCACAAGAACCGCCTTCTGGCCAGTCTTCTTTCCCGGCAGGAGGTAAGCAAGGCCATTGTTTTTGTCAAAAGCCGGGAACAGCTGGCAAAGCTTCGCTCCTTTCTCGACTCCAGCGGCGTCGGCGCCGTGTATCTGCAGGGGGAAATGGAGCAGACCAAACGTCTGAAGGCCTTTGAGGGATTTTCCAGCGGAGAGTTCAGGTTCATGGTGGCTACCGATGTGGCATCAAGGGGGCTTGACGTGCCCGACGTCAGCCATGTGTTCAATTACGACATGCCTTACTCGGCCGATGTTTACGTTCATCGCATCGGACGCACCGCAAGAGCCGGAAAAAAAGGCGTGGCCATCAGTCTCGTCGAGGCCCACGATTTTCAGAAAATCGCCAGCTTCGAGCGTTACACCGGGGAAAAGATCGAACGCAGGGTGATCAGAGAACTGCGTCCTGTCACCAGGATGCCTGAATTCAACCGCAAAAAGCGGAAAAAGGATTCGCCGAAACCGGAAAAGCGGGTCAAGCAGCGCCTGCGCAACGCTCTCAACAAGGGCAAACCGGATTTTTCAGCCAAGAAAGCGCGAAAGGAGGCTGAGAACAGCTGAGGAACCCTGCTCAGGTGCGATCCTGGGAGAGCCCAGCCGTCATGGCTCTATGCCGGCGCACGGATCCCCGAGGGAGGCTCCCGCAGCGGGTCTTGCGCCAAGGGAAATGGAACGAAGGCTGCCAGATTGAGCCTTTTGCGCGGATTCTTCGCTCCAAGCGAAGCAGGGCGCGCCTGAAGTCATGTCCGCTGGGTCTCAGGGCCATCCGGAAAAGAGGAATAAAAAAAAAACCGCGGTTAGGTCCGCGGTCTTTTTTAACCGTTGTTCAGATCTGAACTCAGTCTTTGGCAGCGTTGTTGTACTGAACCAGAAAGGAATCGATGCGGCTCTTCTGCTCCTCGGAGTCGGCCTGGGTGCATTCCCAGGTGTAGGCGTCCTTCAGCTGAACCGGTCTGAGCTTGTCCTTGAGGAAAGCATCGAAGTTTTCATGAACCGGCAGAAACGCCTTCCAGTTTTCAAGAGACTTGATTTCTCCGGTGAACCAGTTGATGTAGGCCTCTACCGCCTGCAGTGAATTCTTGTTTTCGCCGGCCTCGATAATGGCATTCTTCTGCTCGAAAGCCTTCAGGGCAACATTGTTTGCTACGAACTTTACTCTCATGATAATCGCCTTTGGTAAAAATTTGCAAAATTATATAACAGGTATTGTTCATGCCGCAATACTTTTGAATTTCGTCACAAAAAATCCGGCGTCTGCCTAATCCGGCAGCAGTGCTAGCAGCATGTCGTTGCTGTAATTGAAGCCTTTTTCGCTGATTCTGAACCGGTTTTCGTCCAGCATGGCGACATAGCCTTCCTCTATCAGTTTCCCGATGTCGCGGCGCAGGCTCTCTCTGGAAACAAAGGTTGCGGCGGATATTTCGTCAAGTCCGATGACCTCGTCCACCAGCCTTCCCCGGTTGAGAAAGTACTGAAAAATCAGATCCCCGTTGCCGACCGTCTGCAGGTTTTTGAAAAAGTCACGCTCCTGCATGAACTGTCGGGGGGATTCGGGCTGATGCATCCTGACAATTTTCATGTTTGTCCGGTCGGTGATCTTGGAATGGGCTCCCGCGCCGATGCCCAGGTAGTCGTCGAAATTCCAGTAGGCAAGATTGTGGCGGCATTTTTTCTCCCGGGCATAGTTGGATATTTCATAGCGCCGGTATCCTTCCTGCAGGAGCTTTGCAATGCCGGCCTCGGACATGTCGGCCTTTGCATCCTCGTCTGGCAGATCGGAGGGGGGATCGGCTCCGAAAGCCGTGTCGTCCTCTATGGTCAGCTCGTACCAGGAAATATGATCCGGCCCCAGATCCGAGGCCTTTTCTATGTCCTCGATACAGTCTGCCAGATCCTCTCCCGGCAGGGCGTACATCAGATCAAGGTTGATATTGTCAAATCCGGCTTTTCTTGCCGCCCTGATGCAGTCCATTGCAGTTTTTCCATCATGGATCCGGCTGATTCTTCCCAGAAGCCTGTCATTGAAGCTTTGCACGCCGAAGCTTATGCGGTTGAAACGGGTTCTCAGACGGCGCAGCCGATCATAGTCGCAGGTGCCCGGGTTCGCCTCGATGGTTATTTCGGCATCCGCGCAAATTCCGGCCACGGAGGCGATTCCGTCGATGAGATCGTTCAGATTTCCGGGATCGAACAGCGACGGCGTTCCGCCTCCGAGAAATACCGTGTCAAATCCGGGGAGCGGATATCTTTCCGACATCGCATGCAGATTTTCCAGCAGCTTGTTGATGTATTCCCGCTCAGGGATCCCGGAGCATGGCTTCGGATACGAATTGAAGTCGCAGTACGGGCATTTGCGTACGCACCAGGGCATATGCACGTACAGCGAGAGGAACTCCTTCATCGGCGGTAGACTTCCCTGAGTCGCTCCAGCAGTTGGGACAGGGCCTTTGCCCGGTGGCTCATGGAATTCTTCTTTTCAAGGGATATTTCCGCCGCGGTCAGTCCCTCCTCCGGGATGAGAAAGATCGGATCGTAGCCGAAGCCGTTGGTTCCCCGGGGCTCGGTAACGAGGGTTCCCTCCCATGAGGCCTGACAGATCACCGGAGTCGGATCCTTCTGGTGTCTCATGTAAACCATTATGCACCAGTAACGGCAGGTCCGGCTGTCTTCTGGCACCGATCTGATGCTGTCGATGAGCTTTAGCAGATTCTTCCGGTCGTTGCCCTCCTCCCCGGCGAATCTTGATGAATACACGCCTGGCGCTCCGTTCAGGGCGTCGACCTCGATGCCCGAATCGTCGGCGATGGCCGGCAGTCCGGTCTGGGCGGCTGCGTTTCTTGCCTTGATGATGGCGTTTTCCACAAAGGTGGTGCCGGTTTCGGGGGCGGAGGTCACCTTGTAGTCGCTTTGCGGCACCACGGTGAGACTCAGCTGCGAAAGCATCGCGTCGATTTCCTTCACTTTATGCATATTGCCGGTGGCAAGCACAATTCTGTTCATTTTTTTCTTGTCCGTAAAATTTAGCGAGATTCAGTATCACCAGTTGCCTTCTTTCTCCGCAAGCGCAAATTCCGGTGGAAATCCGCGGGGATATGGCGCTGGCGCAGATGTTCCTGCTGCGATCTGCCGGGTGCGCGCCCGTTTCTTTTTCCTGCGCGCTGATGGATGAGTCTCAGCAGTCGCCTTTTCAGAGCCTGCCTGCGCAGCCGGAAGCTCAGGATTTTGCAGGAAATTATAGGCGGTATTGCCGTAACGGGCAAATTGCTTGTATTCAAATGAGTCCACAAAAAGCTGCGGGACGGAAAAAACGGCTAAATATCAGTCCGTTTCAGAAATGTTATAGGCAACGGGCTGGGAGTCACGAATTTGTTGTTGATCTGTTTTTTCAATTCGACTACCATAAAAATGTGATATATGTCACATAACACAGACTTAAAGACCGAGAGGTAACGCATTATGTTCAAGTCAATTTTCAAATGCAGCGGTAAGGAATTCTCGCCTGTAACCAGAAAGTACTTTTTTGCTTACAGCGTGAGATAAGAGTCTTTGATTATTTTAAGGAGAGTGTAAGAGTATGCTTAGGAAGATATTCGGAGTCAGGGCGGAAAAGCCTGCAAGGTTTAACAAGCCGTATACCAAGAAGTATTTCTTTGAATACGAGCTGATCTAGGATTTTCGGATCTGCGGCCCTCTGCCGCAGCGTTTAAGGACACGGGCCGCCGGCACTAGCCGGCGGTTCCGCTTTTGGGGGATTCTTGAAGGTTTTGCCGGTGTTTGTCCGAGTCGCATCCGGTCCTACGCGCCCGCTGCGGGTACCGTCTGTTTGCAGCCTGCGCCTGGCGGTATCATGGCAGTTTTGATAGCTAACGGGGGTTTTATCATCAAACCGGACAGATGTTCGTCATGATTGGCCGGCTTGCTGCGGATACAAACGAATCCGTCAGCTGCTTCAGAGTATAGAAAACCCGTTTAAAAAATGTGCAATTCAGGTAATTGCTGACTGATCGGACCTGAAATTTAAAATTTGATGTTGATCACGTTTTGAAAAGTTGTATTATGAAAAATGTGATGTATATCACATAGCACAAACTTAAAAACCGAGAGGTAACGCATTATGTTCAAGTCAATTTTCAAGTGCAGCGGTAAGGAATTCTCTCCTGTAACCAGAAAGTACTTCTTTGCTTACAGAGTGAGATAACAGTCTTTGAATTTTTAAGGGGAGTGTAAAGTTATGCTTAGGAAGATATTTGGAGTCAGAGCTGAAAAGCCTGCAAGGTTTAACAAGCCGTATACCAAGAAGTATTTCTTTGAATACGAGCTGATCTAGGATTGTCTGGTTGCGGCGCGCGCCGCGGATTGTATGAAAGAGGGCCGTTGCAAAATTGCAGCGGCTTCTCTGTTTTCGGGGATTCGGTTTGTCCTTTCATTTGAATTTCGTCCGTTCTCCGGCGTCGGCGCTGCTGTGCTATACTAGCCGTGCGACAGGAGGCGGAACTATATGAAATTCAGCAATTGCAGGTTTATCATTGCAAGGGATGTGTTTTTTACCATTGACGACCTGGAGCTGCCGGATTCCGGGTGCATCACCTTTGTGGGAGCCAACGGCTCAGGCAAAACCTCGCTGGCAAGGGCTCTTTCCAGAGAGCTGGTGCTGGCGTCGGGAAACGCCAGCGTGGACGTCGGACTGGACATCGCCCGCATCTCCTTTGAAAAGCAGCTGAAGATCATTGACGACGACTACAAGCTCAGAAGCTCGGACAACGCTTCCGAGGACGAACTGTACGGCGTCACATCACGACAGCTAATCGAATCCTCCGCAAGAGCGGCCCCCGAGGCCGTCAGTGCTCTATGCCAGCGTCTTGATATCGCCAAGCTTCTGGATCTTCCATACCATGTCATCTCAAGCGGAGAGGGACGCAAGGTTCTGATTGCCAGAGCGATTCTGGCCGACAAAAACGTCATCATAATGGACGCTCCGTTTGACGGTCTTGATGTGAAAACAAGGCAGGATCTCAAGGATATTTTCTACAGCTACTACGAATCCAACCGTCTGGTCATTCTCATTGTGAACCGCTATGACGAAATACCTGAATTTTCGGATTATGTGGGCATCATCAGCGAGCGGCAGGTGGTGAAGTTCGGACCGAGAGGCCGGATGATGGCCGATCTGGAGTTCATGCAGCTGCAAAACAACGAGGCTCTGGAGCGCGTGGCTCCGCCTCCCGCCCCCAAGGACTACGACGTCATCATTCCCGACGGTCCGCTGGTGGAAATGGAGGATGTGGTGGTCCGCTATATGGACAAAATCATTCTCAACCACCTTTCAATGAAAGTGGAAAAGGGACAGCATTGGCAGATCACCGGACCCAACGGCGCCGGCAAATCAACCCTGCTGGCCCTTATCACCGGCGATCACCCTCAGGGCTATTCCAACCGGCTCAAGCTGTTCGGCGTGCAGAGAGGATCCGGCGAGACCATCTGGGACATCAAGAAAAACATCGGTTTCGTCAGTCCGTCGTTTCATCTTGCCTACCGGGTCAACTGCAGCGTGCTTAAGGTTATTCTGTCAGGCTATTTCGATTCCGTTGGTCTTTACGAAAATCCGGGGGACGAAAAGCTGCTGCTGGCGAGGCAGTGGCTTCATGTCGTCGGTCTTGAAACCATGGCCAACGCTCCGTTTCAGTCTCTTTCCTTCGGTCAGCAGCGCATTGTTCTCATCGCCCGCGCCCTGGTGAAGCATCCTCCGCTTCTGGTGCTGGACGAGCCGCTGCAGGGACTCGACGTCATGAGCAGGCTGCTGGTGAAGAAGTTTGTGGAATACCTCATGAAAAGCGGCGACACCCAGATCCTTTTCGTGTCCCACCACAGGGAGGATGCGCCGGAGGGCATCACCAACATTCTGGAGTTTGTTCCGTCAGGAAGCGTTTATACCTACCGGTTTTCCGAAGCGGTTCGGCAGAACTCTCAAAACGACGGTCAGGGGAGGCGGTCATGAAACTTGCGGTTAAAATTCTTGTGGCTCTGCTGCCGGTGATGCTGGCCACCGCCTGCGAGCGCCAGTCAGCCATAAAGGCGCCTTCCTCATCCCGCAAGGCGCAGGTTACGGGCAAGCATGACGGCACGCTGGTGGGGCCCGGCTATCTCAAGGTCGGAAATGTTCAGGTGGTGGTGCAGAACAGCAAGATCTTTGTAAACGGAGTCAATTACGGCTCCATTCCCAAAGAGGCGATAACCCGTCTGCATGTGGACGACTCGGGCGGATTCGAAGTCTGGGTCAACGACGAACGTCGCCATCCGGACAAACGGCAGAAGGCCCAGAACCAGATGCGGCGCATGCCTTCCTCGAAACTCTGACGGGCTTTATTCTTCAGGAATGCTTATTGGCGGGCCCATGACCTGGGGCTCGGCTCGGGTGATCAGCACGTCCACGACGCATCTTGCCCGGGAGAGGAATTCTCTGATGTTCATTTTCAGATCCGCTTTGCCGGCGGCGTTGAAGGCGATGGCGTCGGCGCCGCGCTGGCGAGCGATGAACACCGCTCTCTCGTTCTGAAATTTCTGCGAAATTATGATGAAGGAGTTCTGCTGGAAGATCATCTGGGTTCTGAGAACGGAATCCAGCGTTCTGCGGCCTGCGAAATCGTAGATGATTCTGTTTTTCGGTATGCCGTAGGTCAAAAGAGCCTTCTGCATATCCTTCGGTTCGTTGTAGGAATGCTGCCGGTTGTCCCCCGAGACCAGAATGTAGCTTATCTTCCCAGCTTCGTAAAGTCGGGCGGCGGCCTTTATTCTTTCCTCGAAGTAGGTGTTCCTGGTTCCGCTTGAGGTGTATTTCGAGGTGCCCAGCACCACGCCTACCTTTCTTGATGGCAGCTCGTCGATGCTGTCGTACAGATACGCTTTGGCGTAGGAGCTGATGTAGTAATTGCCGGCGAAAGTCGTCAGAGCCAGCGCCACCGCCAGCAGCAGCGCTGTTTTCAGCATTAGTTTTCTGGTGCTGCGGCTGAGCATGGCTAGAGGACGTACTTCACGCCGCTGATTTTCCCAAGTTCGGCGTAAAGACTTCTGAGCTGCTTCTCGCTTTCCACCCGGAGACTGAGTCTGAAGGCGGCGTAGGTCTTTTTGCTCGACCGGGCTCTGGTGACGGGGACAATGGGCTCAAGGGCGAACTTCTCCCTGACAGTCCTGAGTATATCCCGCTCCGTCTCGTCGGAATCGGCTCCTATGATCCTGAGGGAAAAATCGCAGGGAAATTCCAGCAGCTCGCCGAAAGTGGGATCCTTCTTGATGCTTGTCATTCGGGCGCCTCTACTTGAACAGCCCGGCAAAGAACTGAACGATCCAGTCCCAGATTTTGCCCAGAATTCCGCATTCGTCCACCTGATCAAGAGCCACCAGCGGCGCCTTGTAGATGATCTTGTCCTCCGAGCGCACGATGATGGAGCCGACTCTGGTTCCCTTCTTCATCGGCGCTTCCATCTTCACCTTGTCGTCAAACTTCACCGACGTCTTGACGGTGTCGATTTTGTTGCGGGGAACCGCAACCTTGATCTCCTGAGCCGAACCCAGTTTCACCTCGTTGGTTTGGCCGTAGTAGATCCGCTGGGTGATAAGCTCCTTGCCGGCCTGTGTGATGGGAACCTTCTTGTAGAAGCGGAAGCCGTAGGTGAGCAGCTTCTTGGAATCCTCTGCGCGCTGAGATTCGGATTTGGCGCCGATGACCACGGAGATCAGACGGAAATCGGTTTCGTCATCCACGGCCGAGGCTACCAGATTGTAGCCAACCTGGCTCAGGTGCCCGGTCTTGATGCCGTCGAAATGGAAGGTGTTGTCCCATAGCAGACGGTTTCTGTTGATCTGCTTGATGCCGTTGAAGGTGAATTCCTTCTGGGAATAGATCTTGTACTCCTCGGGAAGATCGTGGATCAGCTGACGGCCCAGCAGCGCCATGTCGTAGGCGGTGGAGTAGTGGTTCTCGTCGTACAGGCCGTGGGAATTCACGAAGTGGGAATCGTTCATTCCCAGATACTTGGCCCACTCGTTCATCAATGTGGCGAAGGCGTCCTCGGAGCCGGCGATATGCTCGGCCATGGCGATGCAGGCGTCATTGCCGGACTGGATGATGATGCCCAGGTTCAGATCGTTCACCGAGACCTGCTTGCCCACCTCGATGAACATTTTCGAGGAATCGCCGTAATTCTTGCTCCAGGCCTTCTGGCTGATGGTCACCATCTGATTTTTGTCAAGACGCCCGGCCTGAATCTCCTGGCCTATGACGTAGGATGTCATCATTTTGGTAAGGGAGGCCGGAACGATTCTTTCGGAGATGTTTTTGCCCAGCAGCACCGCTCCGGTGTCGTAATCCATCAGGATGTACGCCTGCTCTCCAAGAGCCGGCGGCTCTGGCATCACCTCCATCGCCACCGTCTGAGGGTTAGGTTTCGGAGCGGGGCGGTTCGGGGTAGGTTTCGGTCCTGCCGCTTCGGTTATGGAGCAGAACACCAGCGCGCTTACTGCCGCAATCAGCAGCTGTTTGAATTTCATAATATTCTCCCGTCAATCAAGGTACAGCAGGTAGGAATTGGGATATCCCACGGAGCGGACTCGTTCAAGCTCCTTTTCTGCCGCACTGGGGCGATACGGTCCAAGGTAAACCTTGTACATCCCGGTATACGCCTTTACAAAAATCTCTTTTTCGTTTTTGGAAAGCTTTTTCCTCAGGGTCGCGGCAAACTCGTTGGCTTTCAGCTGATCGTTGGTGGCGATGACCTGAATGTATCTGCTGTGCAGCCGATCCTTGAGCTGCTGGGCGTTGGGCGGTTCAGGAACTTTGATGAGCTCCAGCTTGACCCTGGCGGTGCCGTTCTTCACAACGTCCAGCATCTGAGCCGCGCCCTCCGACAGATCGATGATCCTTCCGTCGTGGAATGGGCCGCGATCGTTGACTCTGACCACTATCGAGCGGTTGTTTTCAAGATTCGTCACCTTCACGTAGGAAGGCAGAGGCAGGTTCTTGTGAGCGGCGCTGATGGATTTCTGATCGTACACCTCGCCGTTGGAGGTCTTCTCCCCGTGGAATCCGGGACCGTACCAGGAGGCGATGCCGATCTCCTGATAATCCTCGATATCCGTCCACACCTCGTAGTTCACGCCGTTGAGGGTATAGTCGGCGTTGCCGATGCGGGAATAAGGCTCGTATCTGAGCTGAACCCCCTTTAGGTTCGCCGTGTCCACCCGGTGGCGCAGGTATTTTCTGGCCTCGGTGCCGATGCCGGTGGCGTAGGTTTTGCGGCGGACGATGAGGGGCTTCTGCTCCTTGCTGGCGGCCTGGTCGTCGTGATACTCGATGCGTTCGGTGCTGGTGCAGCCGCATATGACCGCGGCGCACAGCCAAATCGCCGCAGGCGGTTGTAAAAGCTTCATCGTTTATCTGTCTCTGCCGGCTCTGGCCCTGCGCTTGATCTCCTGGCTCAGCTGGTACACCGCCATGGCGTACAGCGGGCTGGTGTTGTAGCGGGTGATGGAAACGAAATTAGGATAGACCACATAGTAGATCTTCCCTTCGTCGCCATCCAGCTCCAGCAGTTTGACCTTGTCCTTGTCGTTGAGAGCCTTTCCGCCGGAGTAAATCTCGACGCCCTTCCTTTTCAGCTCGCCCACGGTGGTGTTCGGCGCAGGCTTGCCGCCGAGAAGAGAGGCCACGGATGCGCGTTTGGCCACGACGGCCTCGTAGGCCACCGGTCTGCCGAATGTCCATTTGCTGTTTTTGAAGTAGTTCGCGATGCTGCCGATGGCATCGCTTGGAGTGTGGAACAGATCGCGGCTGCCGTCATTGTTGAAGTCCACCGCGTAGCTGAGGTAGCTTGACGGCATGAACTGCGCCATGCCCATGGCTCCGGCGTAGGATCCTTTGTGCTCCTCGATGTCCCAGCCCTGCTGGCGGGCCAGTTTCACGTAGTTGGCGAATTCCTTGCTGAAATACTTGGCGCGCTTCGGATAATGAAAGCCCAGCGTGTAGAGGGCATCCACGATTTTCCAAGAGCCCATGTTCTGGCCGTAGGTGGTTTCAACCCCCAGAATCGCCACGATGATTTCCTTTTCGACTCCGTAGGCGCGCTCGGCCCGCTCAAGCTCTCCGATGTTTTCCCTGAGGAATCTGGCTCCCTCGCTTATCCTTTTTTCGGTCAGAAAGATGGTTCTGTATTTGTACCATGGCTTGCTTTCCCAGGGCTTTGTGATCATTTCGATGATCTTCGGCTGGTATTCGGCATGGCGCACGGCATCCCTTAAAACCTTCTCGTCCACTCTGGTCTCGTGGCTGAGCTCGGAAAGTCTTGCCGATACCGGCTTGGTCAGTTCGGCCGCCTGGATCTGCGAGAATCCCATAACGGCGACAATGGCGGCAATCGGGGCCAGATAGTTGAATTTCATTGATGTTTGCTTCCTAAAATGACTGTTTTTTATGGTGCGTGCGAATCGCCATGATTATACCAAATGCTGCCGACAATGTTATCATGGATGTTCCGCCGTAGCTGATCATGGGCAGCGGGACGCCTACCACCGGCAGCAGTCCGCTTACCATTCCCACGTTCACGAAGATGTAGAAGAAGAAGGTAAGGGTAAGCGCGCCGCTGAGAAGACGCTCGAAGGTGTTCTGGGCGTTGAGTGAAATGTACGCGCACCGGGCGATGACGGCGGCGTACAGGGCCATCAGAAACAGAAATCCCGCAAAGCCGAATTCCTCGCAGTACACCGCGAAGATGAAGTCGGTATGGCTTTCCGGAAGAAACTGCAGATGCGACTGGGTTCCCTGCAGCCAGCCCTTGCCCAGAGGCCCGCCGGAGCCGATGGCGATTTTTGACTGGATGATGTTGTAGCCCTTGTTGAGAGGATCGGATTCCGGATTGAGGAAGGTTATGATGCGGTGCTTCTGGTAGTCGTACATGAAGAAGAACCAGTGTATCGGCGCATAGAGCACGGCAAGTCCCGTCAGGGACAGGATCAGGTACCAGTTGAGGCCGGCCAGGTAGACGATGAAGCTGCCGGAAACCGTGATCAGCACTGCGGTGCCCAGATCCGGCTGCATGACGATAAGACCCACCGGCAGCAGGATCAGCATGATCGCCGCTATGCAGGGCAGAAGCCGCGCCGGCAGCACCCGCCGCGCGAAGAAGGCGGCGATGGTCATCGGCATGATGATCTTCATGAATTCCGACGGCTGGAAGCGGATGATGCCCAGATCAAGCCAGCGCTCGGCGCCCTTTCCCACATGTCCGGCCACCAGCACCGCCACCAGAAGCAGGGTGCAGAGAATGTAGCCGGCAAAGGCCCAGCGCGCGTATAGCTTCGGCGGAATCGAGGCCATGGCGAACATTACAATCAGCGCCACCACCGTGCGGATCACCTGCGAGAACACCATTTCGGCGTTTTCGTTGGTGGCGGAATAAAGCACCACGATACTGGTTCCCATAAGGGCCAGCACTCCAAGCAGCAGGGGGATGTCCAGCACCTGCCGCTTGAACATGGACAACAGCCGCATCATCATCTCCTGCTCCTTGCGGGCTTAGCCTCCGCGTTTTCCTTTTCCGCTTCCTTCAGCTGCGGATGAGCCGGATCCAGCAGATACGCATCCAGCATTTTTCTGGCTATCGGGGCCGCGAATTTGCTGCCGCCGCCGGCGTTTTCAAGAATCACTCCCACCAGAGCCTTCGGAGACTCGTAGGGCGCGAAGGCCACAAACAGCGCGTTGTCGCGATGCTCCTTGGCGATGGCCGAGGCGTTGTAGCGCTGATCCTGCTTGATGGTGATGATCTGGGCGGTTCCGGATTTTCCGGCCGCCTTGTACGGAGTTCCGGCAAAGGCCCGGCGTCCGGTTCCCTCGGGACCGTTCACCACCAGATACATGCCCTTCATTCCCACGTCGAAGAAGGTCGGGCTTTTAACATCGACCGCCATGTCCTTTGGCGGGACGTACTTCATCCCCGGATGATTGGCTCTGAATTCCTCCTGCACCATTTCCTGATAGTTCATGGCCAGGTGAGGAACCACGTTTCGGCCGTGCTGGGTAAGGATGGCGTGGGCTCTGACCAGCTGGATCAGAGTTGTGGTCCAGTAGCCCTGGCCGATGCCGATGGGAACGGTGTCTCCCGGCACCCAGACCTGCTTGAAACGTCCCTGCTTCCACTCCTTGGAGGGCAGATTGGCCAGGGATTCCTCGTAAAGATCGATGCCGGAGTGCTGGCCGAAGCCGAATTTGGACATGTATTTGTGAATGTTGTCGATGCCCGACTTGAATGCCAGATCATAGAAGAATGTGTCGCAGGATATCTCGATGGCCCGGTAGACGTCCATCCAGCCGTGGCCCCAGCGCCGCCAGTCGCGGAACTTGTGGGTGGATCCGGGCAGGCTGTAGTATGGCCCGCCGAAGAACTGGGTCTTGGGTGTTATAAGCCCCTCGTCCAGTCCCATGACAGTCATCAGCGGCTTGATGGTGGATGCCGGGGCGTAGCCGCCCTGGGAGACGCGGTTGATGAGAGGCCGGTCCGGGTTGTTCAGCAGCTCCTTGTATTCAGCGGAGAGAATGCCGCGGACAAACATGTTGGGATCGTAGCTGGGATTGGAGGCGAAGGCCATGATTTCGCCGCTTACCGGATCCATCAGCAGTATGGCGCCCTTGTGCTCCCCCAGCAGCTCCTGTGCCTTTTTCTGCAGATTGATGTCGATGGTCAGATAGATGTCGCGGCCCGGGGTTGGCGGCTCGAACTCGATGGTTCTGGCGACTCTGCCCACGCTGTCCACCTCGACCTTCTTGTAGCCCACTCTGCCGTGGAGAATATCCTCGTAATACTTTTCCACTCCCTGCTTGCCGATGTCCTGGGTGGCGGCGTAGTTCTTGGTTTTGTTCAGCTGCTCCAGCAGCTCCACATCCTTCTGATTGATTCTCGCCACATAGCCAAGAGCGTGAGTCAGAGTGCTGCCGAAGGGATAGAAGCGCTTGAGCTTCGGCTCCACCGAAAAGCCGGGAAAACTGTACTGGTTCACGGAGAAAGCGGCCACCTGCTCTTCGGTGAGCTTTGACGCCACCACCACGGATTTGAACTTCTTTCCCAGACGGATCTTTTCCACCAGCTGATCCAGCTCCTTTTCATCGGTGTTCAACTCCAGCAGCGCGTACAGCTCCTGCAGCGTCCCGCGGATGGTTTTGTCCCGGTCAAGGTTCTCCGGGATCACCTCTATTTCGTAAAGAGGCTGGTTTTCGGCCAGCAGGACGCCGTAGCGGTCGTAGATGAGCCCCCTGGGCGGAGCGATGGGAATGATTTTGATGCGGTTGGAATTCGAACGGCTGACGAAGGATTCGTGGCGTTCGATCTGCAGATCGTAGAGGTTGTAGATCAGGGCGGCGCTCATCAGCAGAACCACCGCGAAGGCGATGAGAAATCTGCCTCTGAAGAGATTGGCTTCGGCAATGTTGTCGCGGAATATGACCCGCTGCCCCATAGGGCCGTTCTGATCACGGTTCAAGGCCATCGGTCATTCCCTGTGGTACGGCAGTCCGGCGGTAAGCGACCAGGCCCGGTACAGAGCCTCGGCGATGACCACTCTCACCAGCGGGTGAGGCATGGTAAGCTTTGACAGCGACCAGCTTTCGTCGGCGGCTGCCCTGCAGGCATCCGACAGCCCTTCGGCTCCGCCCACCAGCAGGGCTATGTTCTGTCCGCCGTTGCGCCAGCGCAGCATGACATCCGCCAGCTCGGGGGTGGAGTACTGTCTTCCGGGAATATCCAGGGTTACGATGCGCGAGCCTTTGGGAACGGCCTGAAGAAGAAGCTCCCCCTCCCGGTTCAGTGTCTTTTCGATGTCCGCGTTTCTTCCGCGGTGCTGGGCGGGAATTTCTATCAGTTCCAGTCTGTTGTCGTGAGGAAAGCGCTTGCAGTATTCGTCAAAGCCGAGATTAACCCACTGCGGCATTCTGTTGCCGACTGCAATCAGAAAAATTTTCAAAGCTGATGTAAATAGCGAAAAAATACGAAACAAAAAATTTTCGTAATTATATCATGTATGCCGTTGTTTCGTGATATTTAGTGGTTCGCATCGCGCTTGCGGTAGCGGTTCCTTCGCGTCCCTTTGCTTTGGCATCATGGAGGTAATTCCGGCAGATCTTGCAGCAAATTCTTTGACATCAGGGAAGGCATGCTCTCCGTCGCATGCGCGCAAACCGAGTCTGCGCTTGGCTGCGATCCTGTCGTGTTTTTTTTCGCGGTTTTCTTCCGGGGCCGGTTGACGCCGGCCTGGCTCGCTTATGACTCCTCCGGGGCGACCAGAGCCGCCTGACTGCTTAGAAATCCTATTTTTTCCACGTTTTCTCCGGCGACTTTCAGACGCAGTCTGGCAAGTTTTCCGAGCTTTTCGGCCGGAACATCCCTGATACATACGGATCTTATGCGATGTCCCTGCTGGTCGTAGCCGACGTCGAAACCGGCCAGCGCTCTGATCAGCATGATGCTGCCGTTTTCGTCGTAGATTTCAAGAGTCCCGTCCAGTTCGCTCCAGTCGGTCAGCTCCGCGATCTGGACGGTTATGGCGAAGGATCCGAAGGACTGATGCGGGCATCCTCTGAGGGAGACGCCTTCCCGGGCAAAGGTCAGATCAAGGTCGTTTGCTGATCCCAGCGCCGGGTTGGACTCCATTGACGAGGATTCCATCCACATCGAGTGGGGCGGCAGCCATTTGCAGGCCTGAAGCTGCGCCAGGGGAACCATCAGATGGCCGCCGCGTTTCTGCGGAACCGATCTGATGAAGTGGAATCTGGATTTGAACTCGTCAATGCGCCCGGATTCCAGCGCGCCGCTGCTTATCAGAGCCATGGAGGTTCTGAAATGACGCATCTTCTCAAGCAGATCATCCGGGCCGACGATACTGCTGGTGCCGGTCTGGTAGAAGTCTCTGAACCGGGCGTTGCCGTAGAGATCTCCCACGGTCACGCCGTCAAAGAAGAATTTGTTGCGTTCCTCCACATCGATGGTAAGCAGGCGGTCGTTTTCTCCGGCCAGATCCGAGGCCAGCTGGAACAGCTCCCGCTGCTGCTGCGAGTTCTTCCAGAAGTTGCTTGCCGGAATGGTAAGCCTGAACACCAGCGCCAGAGTCAGCAGCGGAACGACGATGATAGGACTGATTTTCCGGCAGTAGCGGTGGGTGGTCATCACGGCGTACATGATGAGAATGCCGATGGCCGGGAGCAGATAGCGTGGGATGGGGAACAGCTCGATCCAGGCAAGGGAATAGACGGTCAGTCCCAGCGCCACATGATCCTGGACCTTCAGTTCCTGCAGAAGCCGGGCGCGGTATCGCGTGGTCATCCAGATCAGCCGGCCGAAGACCAGGAGCCAGATCGCCAGCAGAGCCCAGAGCCGGTGAGGCACCACGGCGCCGATGCCCCGGGGATGGTCGAACCGGATGTCCCGGGCGTTGGAGAGAAAATCCTCGGCCTGCCACACCTTCGATCCGAAGATGTCGATAAGGAACGGATCCACCGGATTGCCGTCCTGGATCCAGTTTCTGACGTACCAGAAGACTCCGAAGGCCGCAAAGCTCGCAAGCAGAGCAAGACCCTGGCGCATTTGACGGTGCGCCAGCAGGTACGCCATGGCGCCGCATAGGACCGCCGCCGCCACCGCGGCCGTCTGGTATTTGCATCCGGCGGCGATGCCCAGCAGAAAGCCCAGGAAGCAGTACAGCGCGGTGCTTTTGTGATGTCTGATCACCAGCAGATAGTAAAAGGCCGACAGCGCGAACAGGGCGCAGGTGTAGTCGATGTAGGCGTAGCCGGTATGGACGGTGATGGATGTCCGGTGGAGGGACGCGAACAGCAGCAGTCCCGCAAGGGTGCAGTTTACGCTCCGGGTAAACTGATGTATCCCCGATGCCAGCAGTATGACGATGAGAAACAGCGGGGCGTTGGCCAGAGCCTGGCAGCAGTAGACCGCGCCCTCCTGGTTGAAATCGGCGGCGAAGAAGCACAGCGCGAAGAGAATGTCGACGTTGAACGGGGCGAAAGGATAGCGCAGAAACAGGTTCGGAGTAAGATCGCCGTTTCTTGCCAGATCCCGGGAGACTATCAGGTGGTAGGATGTGTCGTCCCAGAAGCCCGGATGGTGAATGCTCACCAGCGCGGTGGCCAGCCCCAGGAAGATCACCGTCAGCATGTACTGGTAGCTTATTCCCAGATATTCGCCCTTTTCCTTGAACACCACCAGGGTTATTTCAAAAGACACCAGCAGCAGCAGGGCTCCCAGCACCAGCGTGGGCGTGAAACTGCCAAGTCCCAGCAGGATCTGGGAGAGCAGTATCAGCACCGCCGCGCCGGCGGTGTAGTCCAGGGGGATCCACGGCAGAGTTCTGGTCTGCTGGGCTTTGAGGATTCTTGCAAACAGCAGGGAGTTTGTGAGTCTGCCCAGCAGGGTGACGGCCAGCAGCAGACCGGTGATGAATACCGCCGTCATGTCTTTTCCCGCCAGACGGCAAGGGCGATGCCCGCCATGATCAGAAGAATTCCGGCCGCGTAGCACAGGGAAAACTGTTCGTGGAAAAGAAAGTGGCTCTGGATTGGCACCGCGGCGAAGGCCAGCGCCATGAACGGATAAAGCCGGCCCAGCTCGGCTCGTCCCAGCAGCCAGATCCAGAAAATCGTGATGATCCCGTAAAAGGAGACAGCGCTGAAAAAGTATGCAAGAACTCTGCCTGATGTCAGCGTGCCGTCAGCGCGCCAGGCGTCGGCGCACAGCTTGAACAGCACCTGTCCGAACGCAAGCCCGATTCCGCACAACGCAGCCCACAGATAAACCATTTGTCCGTATCCTTGTTATTACTGTCCGCGCCGGGCAGATGCCGAAAGATATATCCGTGAGTATATCACACTGATTCCGGAGTTCTGAATCCGGATATGGATATGGCCTGTTCGGGAAGGGACTCGGTCGGATCATGCCGCGGTGCGTCTCTGTCCTCCGCCATCCTGGATTCAGCGCCAATGCCAGCGCCGGCTGTCGCGGCAGATCCGGGGTCTCATGGAATGTTCCCTGCGCATGAGAATGAGCGTGAGGATTGTCCCCGATATCAGGCAGGCGATTTCGGCATCCGCGCCGAGATTCAGGCACAGCACCAAAGCGGTCGCCGCAAGCCAGAGCATGAAGCATACCAGCACCAGCGTCATGGGAGTGAAGGATGCAAAGTAATCAAGACGGATCCGCTCCGCGGCGCGTCTGACATGCATGGACAGAAATCGCGGTATCGCCTTCAGCACGCTGATGTGGCTGGTTTCCCTGCCGTAGATGGCTTTTACATGGACCTCCGCTATGACGGATTTTAGGCGGCCAAGATGGCAGAGCATGTCGCTTTCGAAAAAGTAGTCGCGGCTTATCCGGTCAAGATCAAGCTGCGCCAGGGTTGCTCGTTTGATGGCCAGGTATCCGCAGGTGGCGTCCTGAATTGCGTAGTAGCCTGAGGATATGGTGCTCAGGCGCGAGAGAAGCTCGTTGCCGACGAGTCTTACCAGAGGCATTACCGTGATGGTCCTGAGGGCCCTCATGCGGTTTCCTTTGCTGTAGTCGGCGCGGTTGTCCACCAGCGGTCTGATGAGGCCGGCGCATTCGGCCGGATCCATCTGCCCGTCGCCGTCGATTTTGACGATGATGTCGGCGTCGGTGCGCTCAAGGCAGTGCCTGAATCCGGTGATGGTGGCGCCGCCGACTCCCTCGTTTTTCTCGTGTCTGAGCACGGTGATCCTGGGATCGTGGCAGATGCTTTCTACCTTAAAGTATGAGTCCAAGGGTGTCTAGTTATTATTGTACCCTAGATATAGAGCGAAAACCTCAACCAGTAGTGGCATACCCCCTATAAACATACATGAATTTGTGAGCAAATTCGTGTTTTTTTAATCTGGTTTAACT
>JAFURY010000113.1 GCA_017480795.1 Succinivibrionaceae bacterium | reverse complement strand
GTGGGCCAGCCAGTCACGCGGTCAGCGGGCCAGCCTGGGCGGTGGGCAGCGCGCAGCGCGGCGGGCAGCAGCGACGCGCCGCCAGGGCAACGACGACCAACGGGCCAGCGGATCGGGTCACGCCGATAAACCGGGCAGCGCCGATAAACCGGGCAGCGACGACAGGCCAGGTGGCGACGGCGGAGCGATCCTCGCGCATATGCGCATGGGCAGTCCCTCGCGGCCAGGGCAGCGACGGCGACGGCGCGACGGCGGCCAGGGGAGGACGCCCACGGCACCCACGGCAAGAAGCCAGCAGGGCAGGGCAAAGGCGAAAACCGGGCCTCGCGCCCTCGCGTGCGGTAAGAGAAACCCCGTAGGGGTTTCTTCTCGTACACGCGCCCGTTGGCCTTCGCAAAAAAAATTTTCCCCGGCCCCTTTAGGGGCCTGGGGGAAAATTATTTTTGATTTTGCGATTTTCGTCGGGGCGGCCGTTTTTGTGCTAAGCTGATGCCGTCGCCGGGAAAGGCGGCCACAACACCAAACCGACAGCGGCAAAGACCGCACGAAAGGAGCATATGCCATGAAGAGCACCAACACCACCACCACCAACAACACCACCAACACCACCTCCTGGACCCCTGCCAACACCTGGACCTTCACCCCCGCAAGCGTATGCGTGAATGGGCGCGAGCTGCCCGCCGAGTACAGTCTCGCCCGTACAGGCGACGTGTACGTGTTCGCCAAGCTGGGCGACCTGCCGGTGCGTATGCACGTCGGCGTGGACATGCCCATGTACGCGGACTGCCTGGCCGCTGCCAAGCTGGCCGCCCAGGCTGCCAAGGCCGCCAAGGCCAGTGCTCCCGCCCCCGTGCAGGATGCACCCAAGCCCGCCCCCGTACAGGCTCCCGCCAAGGCGCAGGACAAGCCCGCCCAGGCTCCCAAGGCCGCCAAGGCCCCCAAGGCTCCCAAGGTCCCCGCTCCCGCCAAGGCGCAGGACAAGCCCGCCCCCGTGCAGGATGCACCCAAGCCCGCCCCCGTGCAGGACATGCACGCCGCCATCGTTGCCAAGCCCTGGATCGGCACCACCATCGACGGCAACGGCTGGCGCATTGCGTTCGACCAGGCGGCCCAGCGCACTCGCGTAGTCTTCGACGGCGCCCCCACGGATGCGCAGAAGGCCGCCGTGCTGGGTGCTGGCTTCTTCTGGAGCGCCGCCATGGGCAGCTATAATAAGCACCTGACTGCCAAGGCGTTCCGCGCCGCCCAGGCGCTGGCCGCCGCCCTGAACGCCCTCGCCTGAGGGCGCGGGGCGCACGGTCGCAGATCATTCCGCCTGATGATGGCCTGCCGGTTACAGGCCGAAACGCCCCTACGGGACGTCGCGGAAAACCATTCGCCGCAAAATCATTCGCCACGCCAGCGGGCATTATACGCTGGCAGGAGGGCTCCAACACCATGAATACCCAAACCATGCTTACCCGCGTTAATGCCTGTCTCGCCGTGAGCGAATGCGGCACGGCTGCCGCGCTGGAACTTGTCAAGCTCCGTGACGAGCTGGAATCCGATCTGCGCTTGGAAGCGGCGGCCAGCGCCAGCAAGTCCACACTCAACGCCACGCGAACGATCAAGGCCATGCTGGACGGCATGAAAAAGCACGACGCCCGCACATCATTGCACTACGCCTGGACCGACGAGCAGGGCCGCCAGTGCGTATGCGACGGCTACCGTGCCTATCGCCTGACCGAGCATTTGCCCCTGGAGCCGCGGCCCGAAAACGCCGGTAAACCGATTGATCTGGGCAAGATCGTGCCCGATATATCGTCTGGTGTGTACGCCGCCGTGCCATTGCCCAGCATATCCGAGCTTCGCGCCTATATCACGGTGGAACGCGCCAAGATCGCCCACATTCCGGCCAAACGCCGCCCTGGCATTTACTATGATCTGGGCGATGGTGCCCCCATTGTCAACGCTCAATATCTGCTCGACCTGCTGGCCGTTTTCCCTGACGCCGCTGTGATATTCTATAACATCATGTCCACCAAGCGCCACGCGCCCCTTGTGGTCCGCACCGAACGCGGCGACGGCGTTCTGCTGCCTTGCCACATTCCCGAAAAAGAATTGCAGCTTAGTGAACATGTGACCGAAGCGGGCATGCGCATTAAGGACTACCCGCTGCCGGATGGCATCCCGCCCATCGAATACGCCAAGGACACGCTTCGCGGATCTGCGGACAATGCCGTTTCGCCGGACGAGTTCGCCGCCTGCCTGGACCTGATCGCCGTTGCTTAACGCCAACGCCGTGCAACCATTCCAACACCACTACGCCCGCCCGTGGGCATTGTGCGCGGGCAGAAAGGACACGCACATGAAACGCATCGCATTGATCGCCGCCGCCATGATCCTGGTCGCCGCCCTGTCATTCGCGGCCGGACGCACCGAGGGCATTCGTCACGCCATCGAGGATAGCGAGATTTGGACAGTTGAGTGCTACGATCCCGCTGATCCGTATCGCAACGAGCGTCCAGACGGGACGGACCAAACCATTTACATCACGCTGGACGGACAGGACTACGAACATGGCATGTGGCAAGGCTGACGCCGCCGCATCATTCCAACACCACGACGCCGCGCCCGTCCGGCCATAATAGGCGGGCAGGAGGTCGCAATGTATTCCGCTGCAAAATGGATTGTCGCCATGCCGTTTATCCTGCTTGCGCTTATGTTCGTCGTGCTGGTGATCTGCGGGGAGCGCAGTCGCCGCCGAGCCGCCGCCGCCCAGGACGCCGCAGAGCAGGCCGAACGGGAGCGGATCGCCGCCAAGGAAAACGCCAAGCGCCGCGCCGAGGAGCAACGCGCAGCGGCTGAGCAGGAACGCCAGCGCAGACGTGCCGAGCGCGAAGCAGCCCAGGCGCAGCGCCACGCTGCCAAGGTCGCCAAGGCACGCGAGCTGGCCGAGCTGAAGGAGCGCGCATTGAACGCCGAAAAGGAGCTACGCGCCTTGAAAGCGCAGCCCGAAACGCCCGCAAATCATTCTGCGCCTGCCGTGTCGGACGCCGAGCAATCCGCCACTGATATTGTGACCCTGACGCTGGATGAGTTTGCGGAACGTCTTGCGGCATTCGACGCACCAAAACCATTCGCCGGTCACGTTGTTGCCTTTACCGGCACGCTGCGCGACGATGCAGGAAATCACATCACCCGCAAGGATGCAATCGCCCTTGTGCGCAGCCTCGGCGGGAAAGCCTACGAGAATATGCCAGCCGGTACAACGCTGCTTGTCGTGGGCGACAGGCCAGGCACGGACAAGCTGGACAAGGCCGACCAATGGATCAGCCAGGTTACAAAGATCACGCCGCACCGATTTTTTGAAATGACACGCAGAGCGGCCTGACGCCGCGAAATCATTTGAAGGAGGAACACGTTATGTTGAACCTGAACCAGAACACAATCTCTGCCGCCAACAGCGCCAGCCAGTACGACGCCGGCAGTGCCCTTGCCCGTGAAGCCGAGCGCGTTTACGCCGAAGGACTGGGCAAGATGACCTATGACAACCCCAACCAGCAACAGGCCGCCATCCTGGATCGTCGCCTTGCCGAGTGGCGTGAGCTGGTGGAGAAAGCCTACAATGACATTATCGCCAAACGCGCCGCCTGGATGCCGTGGACGGTATGCGGCCCTGCGCGTTACAATAGCGCGAAGAACAGCGCGAAGGCTGACAGACAGATGGAAGCCGCCGCAGAATGGGATCGCAAAATGGACGCCTTTATCGAAAACACGATGCGCATGCTCAATGATGCCATCCCCCTGGATGAAATGCTGGCGCAGTATCGCAGCGGCAAACGCCGCGATGCCATTTCTTCCGATGACCCGCTGGCCGTGGAAAAGCTCACCGCCCGCCTGGACGGAATGCGGGAACGCCACGAAAAGCGAAAGCAGCGCAATGCCTGGTGGCGCAAGCACGGCACCATGAAGGGATGCCCGGACCTCAGCGCCGAGAGCGCAGCACAAATAGACGCGGCCATAGCCGCCGATCCTTTATACAAGGTGCCTTACGCGCCTTATACCATGCAGAACGCAAACGCGGAGATGAAGCGCATCAGCGAACGCCTGCAAACCATTCAGGCCCAGCGGCAGCAGGCCGCCGCCCTGCCAGATGGCAAGGCCGACGAGGAGCACAGCGGTTTCATCGTAGAGCGCCGCCCGGCCGATGGGCGCGTGAACATCGCTTTTGACGGCAAGCCCGACGAGGACGCCCGTGCCATATTGAAAGGCGAGGGCTTTCACTGGTCGCCACGCGCCAAGGTGTGGACGCGCAAACTCACGCCAAACGCGGAACGCGCCCTGTGCCATATTGTGGACGCCCTGCAAAAACTCCCAGCATACGCGCCCCAGGACGCCGCCGATCCCGCCGAGGGCGATGTGCCCACCCTGGAGCCGGACGAGTTCGCCGCCCGTGTCGCTCAGCTATAACGCCGCGCAATCATTCGTTATCCCGCCGCGCCCGCCCGGCATAACAGGCGGGCAGAAAGGAGCACAATATGTCTCAACTCTCCAACACCATCTTCTACCGTGCCCGCCATCGTCGCGGGATCGACTGGACCGCGCTGCATGAATTGAGCGTCCGTCCGCTGACCTGGTGGCAATCCCTTCTCGTCGGGTCCGCAACCGGCCTGATGATGGGCCTGGTGATCGTCGCCTGCTTCATCCTCGGATAACGCCGCAAAATCATTTGCCCGCCCGTGGGCATGGTACGCGGGTAAGGAGGATCACGCATGAACCGCTATGTTATCGAATATCCATTGACCCCTGGGCAAAATTATGTCAGAACCGCCGTTGCCGTCCTGGCAGAAGGCCCCGCCGAGGCGCAATATATCTTCCAAACGCTGCACCCTGATCGGGAAATCCTGCGCGTGGTGGATGCCACCGAGCAGAACCGCGCTTTGTATGGCACCGGCTGGTATACCGACGAGGAACAGGCCAGGGAGAATGCGAAGCTGGACGAGCAATACCGGCAGGACGCGGAGATCCGCGACAAGATACGCGGAGAGATCAGCACCTATGAGCCGGACGAGTTTGCCGCCCGTGTCGCCTATGAGCAGCGCCGCGCCGCCGAGGATACGCAGAACGCCGAGGGCGTTCACCTGGGCGATATGTTCTCCTGCGAATGGGGATATGAGCAGACCAACGTGGATTATTACCAGGTCACGGCCCTAAAGGGGCAGCATACCATCGTCGTGCGTGAGCTTCGCACGATCTGCAGGCCGGTGGGCCAGACCTTGACCGGCCTTTCCCGGCCCATCCGTGACAGTTTTCGTGATGATAAATCCTATACCCTGCGCACCAAATGCCTGGATGGTGAATTATGGATCAACTCGCCGGGTGGTTATGGACATTTGCACCCTTGGAAAGAGGGCGATGTTGGCGAATATACGGCCTACGCGTGACGCGCAACGCCGCGAAACCATTTGAAAGGAGCTATACTATGGATCGTGATGATGTGCTGCGGGATATTGCCCAGCGGATCGAGGACATGGTTTGTCTGCACGGCAGACGAAACGATATAGCTATCACCTATGAAAAGGGCGATGATGTGGCGAATGAGCTTTCGCCTTTCCAGCGGGAGCGCTTCAGAGTGATGCAGCATTGCAGCGGCGAGGAATATTTTTTCGTGTATGAAACGCCGGATCGCAAGAACTTGGAGCCGCGCAACGTGCTTTATGTGGTGTGTGTCACCGCCGATAGTTACCTGACCGCCGCCCAGGAATTGATCGACCTGTGCGCAAAGAAGTTTTGACCTGTCTCCCGCCTGTGGGCATTGTACGCGAGTAGGAGGATGTAATGTACACAAACGATAGATTGTACACCAAAGAAGCCGATGGATCGGTGCAGAAGTGGTATGTATATGGATGGTATGGCCCGCGCTTTGCCGTAGCTGCGCAGAAAAATGCCAAGTTGAGTGCGCACAAGCGATATTATCACATGGACGAAATAGGAAAGACGATTTTCCTGACGCGAAAAGAAGCGAATCACGCGCCGCGTACGAAACCGCGCAGCGAGGATCCATTGAAAAACGATAAGATGTGAGGCGAAATATTATGTACGATAAGCGGGCCGAGCAACATGCGCTTCGCCGTGGCATTCGCGGCAGGCTGCAGGCCCTGGAAAACGATCTCTTGCAGATCGAGGGCATCAGCGATATTGGCTTTGACATTGACATCTATGGGGACTATTGCACATCCCAAGTTATTCTTGTCCCGCGCTATCATATCGATGTGGAGCGCCCAGACTACTTCGACGCCCGCAAGGCGCAGCTTCACGCCGTCCTGGATGTATGCGAAAAGTACGATCTTCATTCCAGCGGTGACAGGATAGAAGATCAGGGAGCACATTGGTACATTGTCCGTACTTGCGGGCAAAGCTGGCCGGTCTATCGCAACGACGATATTACGCGCCGCTGGCTGGTGGATCACGACGGCCTGCTGGACGATGTAAAGGCCATGACGCCCCGCCGCCTTGCCGAAGCCTGTACCTACTGTCGTGATGTGGATAACCCATTTGCGCGGGAGCTCGTCACTCGCTCCGGCAATCTCCGGGAATTTCTTTGGGCTACAGATGACGCTGCCAAGTGCAAGGTATTACGCGCCGCCGCCAAGTCATTCGGGTGCGTGCTCATTTGAGAAGCGACGCCCGCCCGTGGGCATTATTCGCGGGCAGGAGGATAATATGACAGTAAAAGAATTGGTCGAGGAATTGAAACAATACCCGTCCGATATGGATGTTGTGCTTGAGATCACATATGATAATGCGCAGTATACCGTGAGCGGGGAATTACGCGACATTGAATTAAGCTGTGATGGTGAATTTGTTGTTCTCGGCAGCGATATTGGAGTTTAAGCCTTTTCATTGGCGCCGACCCATGATATACTGACCGCAGAAAGGAGCATTACGCATGGCCTATATCCTTATCGGCATAGCTGCCGCCGTCGCCGTCGTGATCGTATCCTGGGTACAAGTCAAGGCCGACCAGGAACGCGCCGAGTGCGGGGAACCGAAGAAGCATAACGAGCAGATCATTACAGTGATCGGTTTCAGCGAGCGTAAAGACTGACCGACAATCAAACACAACATCACCCCCATGAAGCCCGGAAAGTGCATCATGGGGTGATTTTTTGCCATTTTCGCCGTTGTTTTCAGATCAAGCTATACTTTTTCGTGTGACTTGATCCGCCTGATCTCCCTATTCCATTCCCCGGCAACCATCTTGATATTTGTCCATGCGTCCCGTTCTGCTTCGTCGCGTTCCCCCTTCGTTCCACTGGCAGCGCTGGCCTGCATAAGAAAAAGATGCATGTTCAGATATTCCGCAACGAGACTTCGCGCCGCACTGATGCTCGGATGCTTCCTGGTATCACTGCAATGGTCGATGTATTTAAGGTTTTCTACTTCGTAGGCGCAGGCTTTCAATAATGCGTATCGGATTAAGAATAGCTGTTCATCTGACAGTTTGACATACATTGCGTTCCCTCCCGTTAGTTTGTCGTTTGGATAGAGTGTTAAACTTATTTCTGATAAATTCCTACTATTATATATGCGGGTAATGACGCGGGGTATTTTGCATTAGCAGACAAATGCTTAAAACGTAAAACCAACACGCCCAAAGGATCATATGATCCGGCATTTTCATCCCCCCTCACATGATCGTCGGCATCTTGTCTATGGCCTCGTCCATTGCCACCTGATCCAGCCCCAAATAATGCAGTGTCACTTCCTGGCTGCTGTGGTTCAGCGCCTTTTGCAGCATGGGGAGGTTGCCGGTTGTCTTATACATGTTCCAGGCAAAGGTCTTGCGCATGGTATGACAGCCCACATGTTCGTCAAATCCAGCTTCCCGTGCTATCTGCGTAATGATCCCATAGCACCTTTGTCTGGAAATGGGCTTTTTCTGCCCGTCCTTGCGTCCTTTTTGGCGGCTACCCAGCGCCCAATCATCATCGTCAAGACCAGCCAGGGCAGCGCTGATGGCTTTCTGTGCGGCATATTGTAGCTTAATATCGGTCATCTTTCCCGTCTTTTCCGCAATGATCCGCACTCGCTCTCGGTCCCGTACATCCCGCACCCGCAATTTGCAAAGATCACCGATGCGAAGCCCGGTATTGAAGCCCAGCAGCACCAGCAGATACCAGCTTACCCCGCCGCGCTGCCGGTTTGCGTCGTGCTTCTTGGCGATTTGTACCCATCTGTTCACCATGCGCATATCCTTAATGGGCATGGTAGTATGCGCCCCGGTGAGCTTGCTGGCGTGCTGCCTGCGCCGTTCCTCCCGCTGGCGTTCCTGCTCCTCCAGCGCTATGTTTTCTGTGAAGCCTACCGGCCTCCGTGCGTATGCTTTCACCTGTCATTTCCTCCCAAAAGTGATATGTAATGCGGGCAAAAATTTTATTTTCCGCGCTTCCCCTTGCGCAGATTATTCCACTCATTGCGGATTGCGCTCCGCGATTGATATTTATTGTGAATGGCATCCTCCCGCTCCTTGCATTTCGCCCTGCACCATGCCTCATACAGCGCGTACCGGCCACAGGTTGCATGGCATGTAGCCGTCCGCTCTGCACATGTTCTATTACAGGGATTTTTCATGGGCGTATCCTCCAGCATGATCCTGTTATTCACGCAATGAAAAGCCCTGCGGTGGTTGCCTCCATTGCTGGCACCGCAGGGCCTATATATTTGTCGTGTCAATCAGGCGGCACGGACACGATCAGTCCGCGCCGCCCTCCGTGGGCGGTTCGGTTTCCAGATGTTCCATGGCCGTGCCGCCGCGCTCAATGGCCTCCATGTAGTCCTCGCGGGTGACGCAGCCGATGGCGTCTATATTGTTCATATCGCAAAAGAGCTTCAATTGTTCCAGCGACCAATGCGTAATCTCCAGATCAACGGGGATCGCCTCATGTATCGTCTCCGGGAGCTTCACCGGGCCATCGTATATATTCATTTCTCGCACCGCGCACTCAATGGCAGCTTTGATTTTCTCGCTGTCCACATCATACCCAGCTTCTTCCAGGGCGTCAAGAACATACTGCATCTTGTCCTTGCCGGTGCCGCTGCCGAAAATCTGCTCCGCAGCGTATACCAGCGTCCGGCACAACATAGCAAGATTATCCTGCTGGTTCTTGGTGGTTCTCGCCTTGATCCAGGGGATCAGCTTGTAGGTGATCAGCGCGGCCAGCAGCGCAATGATGGCCTGGAATACGGGTGTCAGATCAATCTTCATGGCTATCGTCCTTTCTTACAGATGGCAAATTCATTGTTTGCGTCACCAGGGCCGATACGACGCCATTCCCACCAAGGGCATGATAGCTGTCGTACATGTCTTTGATCGTGTCCTTGGTGGTGGTATCGCAGTATTCGTCCTGTTGAGCAGTCTCACAATCCGCTATGATCTGCCGACGCAGGATAGATCGCATCCCATTTTTCAGGGCTTTGATTTCTTCAGCATCCTGCTTGGCTTTGACTTCGCGCTCCTCGCGCTCCTTTTTGACCCTGTTCGCCAGATGTTTATAGGCCGCGCCAAGGGCAGCAATCACCAGGCCAAACAGCCATTGCACCCAGTATTTTACAATCCAATCGGGCATAGTTTATCACTTCCTTGTCATGTTTTGGCTTGTGTTTCCTATGCCAGTGCGGCGGGCGATCTGATGCTATACATTGCTTTTCCCTCCATCAGCCCGCAGCAGACAGGCGCACCAGCAGGGCGTCCACCTGATCCCGGATGCTTACCAGCGCCGCCCGTACATCATCCAGGCCATCCCCAACGGGATCGGTTGCTGCGGGCACATTCGCAGGGATATATGCGCCGTCCCAATTTTCGGCGGCGCTGCCGGTCATTTCCAAGAACTTACGCATAATGTATCCGTTGCCCTTCTTGCTGGTAACGCGGAGCCATTCGCCTTCGTCCGAAACGATCTCGACCTCCGTTCCGGGCGAAAGCTGGTTGACAAGATCGGCATGCTTTCCCGGTCCTGTTCTCAGGTTCACTTTGCCCCCGTCTGGACTGGTAACGATTGCGTATTGCATAGATGCTTTCCCTCCTTCTTCGCTGCCCTGGTTTCCTGCCAGGGCGGCGTTGATATTGTCGCCGTAGTCAAAGGCGTCCCACAGACCGACCCTGTTCCAGCCGCCCTTGATAGATTTGTCTGCGAATTTGCTTTCACACACACCACCGCGGCTCTTCGATGAATTGATCGCGCCTTTTCCTCGCCCGGTTTTAATGCCGATGTGGCTGGCATTGCCCAGGCCGTCCTTGTATCCCCTGGCTTTCTCGCCGCCATCATTGGACCAAATGAAAAGCAGCGCCCCTTTCGGGATGCTGCCAAATTTCTTTTTGCACTCCTCCGGCGTTCCTGTCCAGGTCGCAAAGCGGAACCACGCATTACTGCCCGCCAGATTTTTCCTGATCCCGACCTCTTTCATTGCGTTTTCCACAAACTGCTGGCAATCCATTTCCTCATAGGATCGGCCAAGAAATTTGTCACCGGCAAGGGAAAACGCTTCTGCGCTCGGCTTACTCATAACCAAATCACCTCCGAAATTTCACACCAGGCGTCGTATCGCGCCCGTATGTCATCTTCCATCCCGTCAAATGGTGCTACGCCCCGCACCACCCGGACGGATATATCGTAGTCCGTGAAGCCCTCCGGCGTGGTCATGGGATACACACGGGGATCAAGATACACGTCTACCGTGCCGTCCGCTCGTCCTTGGACGGTGTAAAAATGCCGCCCCGTCCTGGGCGGCGACTGTGCTTGTTCCATCCGGCATCCCTTCTTTCCGTTGAAGTGCAATATGCTGTTCGATCCATACGCGCAGGGCGTAGCCGTTTACGTGCTTAGTCATGCCCTGATAGCAGCGTACAACCTGGAGCGCCGTATCAAGATCGATCAGCGCGTCGGCGTACAAACCCGCCACATGGAGCAGGCTGTTTTTGATATGCTCCACGGTTTTCTTCCGCAGCCGGAGGCCGTGAACGGTAATATCAAAGCCGACAAACTCAATCTTATTGCCAATGGGGAGGATACGGCTTTTCTTGCTCAGATCAAGATGTAATTCCCTGCTCAAATAATCCTCGATCAGTGCCATAATGCGCTCGGCCTCTTTCTGCCCCTTTACGATGATGCAGAAATCGTCCATGTAGCGCACATAATAGCGCAGGTGCAGGGTATATTTGCAATACCTGTCCAGTTGATCCAGGTATATGTTTGCGGTTTCCTGGGATGTGAGGTTGCCTATCGGCATCCCCACGTCGTAAAGCCTTTCGCTTCGCGGGCAATCGTCCGGCGACATGCCGTAAGGCAAGCCGAAAGGCACATCCGGGTTATTGATGATGGTATCAATCAGCCAAAGGAACCATTCATCATCCGTGTATTCCGCGTAAATCCGATGCACGATGGCGTGATCCACGCGATAGAAATACTTGGCAATATCCAGTTTGATGATGCGGTATTCGTCGGCGTCCGGCTTCCTGTTGATGATCCGTATCCAGTTCAGCAGGCATTCAGCCGCCGCCAGCGTCCCTTTGTTTTCCCGGCATCCGTAGCTGTGCGTGATGAAACGCTTATCAATAAACGGATTGATCTGCCTGTATATGGCCCATTGCACCACGCGGTCACGAAACGCAAGGGCCATAACCAGGCGCGGTTTTGGGTACAGCACATAAAATTCCCGGTATTTTCCGACCTTGTATGTGCCGTTCCGAAGATCCTCCTGGATGCTGAAAAGATTTTCTTCCAGGTTCCAGGAGAAGGCCAAAACATCTGCTCGGTATTCTTTATCCTGCGCGGCCTCATAGTATGCGGCCAGCAGATTTTGATAGGAGCAGATGCTTTCTTTGAGATTATGCAGCTTTTCCATCGAAGCTCTGCCCCATTTCGCCCCGCGCTACTGCCTTTCGGCAAGCGCGGGTTTCGGATGGCGATTTGCAAAATCGCACATCCTCAGTCCGCTGCGCGGACGCTCAGAATTGCTATGCGTGGCGTGATCCGCTCGGCATAGATTGTAATACCCTAAAGCGCCTTTACGGTGCTTTAGGGTATGTGTCTGCCTACAACCATAGCCTTACGCCCTTCCGGGCGCTTCATAGCGTTTGCCCTTGGCCGTTGCTTCGGGCGTTTCATTGGGCCGTATGGCCCCAGAGAACGTGCCCCTCCCGTCCTATATCGCTGGTGGCTGTGCGTAACATACCACAATTCTTTCTGCTCTGTCCGGGAGCGGGGGCGGCCGCCGTTGTTGGCGTTGGCGTTGGAGCGCGGGTTGTTGCAGTTGAGATAGGCCATGCCCGCGTTGGACGTGTTGTTGTAGTTGCCGGAACGCCGCCCCACGCGCCAACACAACCGGGCGCATGGGCAAAAGCGGAGCCAATTTTCGGCGCGTTCCCCGTTATATGTTCGCGCAATGCGCGGCATATAATCATTTGTTGCCCTGGCTTTTGATCCAGGCCCCGATCCTCTTTCCGATCTCGACGGTTTGGCTGTCCCATTCCTCCCGCAATCCATCGGGCAGCAGCTTTCTTTCGTCGCCGCGTTTGTTGCGGTAGGTCTGTTTACCCACGCGCCGGATCAGAAATTTTAATTGGGTATTGGTTATATCCAGCTCCTGAAGCGTCGTTTTCTTGAAATATTTCTTATTGGCCGCTACGCATAATTCTTCCATATGCGTCAGGTGATTGCTGATTTGCAGGCCATATTTCATTTTGTAGAAATATGGCCAATGATCCATTGTCCGATCCACCGTATCAATCAGCTTTTCGACCAGCTGCAAGGTATGTTGACCATCCAGCAGAATATCATCTTCCATTATTGCGGCCTTTCTGAAAAATTTTCGGGGGCACGCGCTACCGCGCGGCCCCTCAGATTACGGGCTTCGGATTTCAGGTTTCGGGACGGGAGCGGGGGCGGCCGCCGTAGTAGGCGTAGGCGTGGGAGCGCGGGGCGTTGCAGTGGAGATAGGCCATGCCCGCGTAGGACGTGTTGTTGCAGCTGCCGGAACGCCGCCCCACGCGCTCGTCCTTCGTCATTTGGATGTAGAAGTTGCCTTGAACAGTGGTTCCGGCAATGGGTGCAAGGCCCAGCTCCTTCAAAATATAAGGCACATAGGGCATGGTGGCGCTGTCTACGGCCATATCCTTGAAAGGAGTATTGCGCTGCTGGCCGTCAAATTCTTCATCGTCCAGGGTCCGGGCCGTCAAGGTGACTTTACCATTCATCCAGGCGTAATGCACGGTGCCAGCGGTCCCAGGCTCCACCAGATCGTATCCGTCATCGCTTTGATGGGGAAGGATGGCTTTCCACGCAGCGGAATTGGCCGTCGTATCGCAGGCAGGATCAGCAGCGTTATTGTCCGGGATGATCTGGATTTCCAAATTCACCAGCCGGAAACCGTAAACCTGTTCGGTGCAGTTGCCTTGGGGATCGGCCATATCGCCCACATCATTGTTGAGATACCAGGAAGAGGGGCCGCTGCCGGTCAGGGTGTTATAGCCGTTATAGGCATTATCCGCTTTATACTGCTCTTTGACAGGCTCGCCGCCGATATGCTTTCCCTTCTTCCAATGGGTCGGCGTTTCGCTGGGGAGCAGCTCGGCGCTGGTGGTATGGGCGATCAGGCATTCATACTCCCAGCCCCGGAACACGCGCTTGGTGCCAACGGTTACGGCCTTGTTCAGTTCGTAACGGCTGCCGTCGCGGTAATCCACGCCGTAGCTGTTGTTTCCCTTGGGAACATAGCCGTATTTATGCGCCTCCAGCAGCAACAGGCCGTGATCCGCAATCGTCATGCCCGTAACATTGCCGCCGAAAGAGTTCATGCGGGTGCGGAACGGATCATGCCCCAGCGTTACGCGGGGCGGCATATTGGGCAGGCTGTACAGGGTGCCATTGGGTTTCAGCTCAGATGCCTTGTACTTGCCGTACAGTTCGTAATCGTCCTCGGTGCCGTTGACGATAAAGGCCGGGTGGGTATGATCCGGCAGGGAAGCGTCGAAGAAATTGCTTTTGACCTTGTTTCGCTTTACGAAAATGGACGGATTGCCGTCGCCATCATACAGCACCTTGTTATCGTAGCGCTCGGCCAGCAGTTCAAGCGGGCTGTTATTCATTGTCCGCGCCTCCCATCAGCTCCACCAGCTCCTGGTATTCTTCCACGGTGATGCGGTCAGCCATCAGAAACACATCCAGCTTTTGCAGGGTCTTTTCGCGGTCATAGCCGCCCTTTTCGATGATCCGCTTCATTAGCTTATAGGTCATGGTGTGAACCTCCATTCCTTGAATGATTTTATTGTATTGCCGGTCCGTAATGTGCTCGGCAATTCGGGTCAGGATGCTCATTTGTTCATCAGCGCCACAAGCTCCTGGTACTGCTCCGTAGTCAGGCGGTCAGCAGCCAGAAAAGCATCCAGCTTGTCCATCACAGCGGCCTTGTCATAGTCGCCGCGCTCAATGATCCGCTTCATCAGATTGTACGCCATAGCTTTTAACCCTCCATTTCGTTCATGGTGATTTCAAACAGCATATCGGCCAGCAGATTGTCATGCTCGGCAATGATGGCCGCGCTGTCCTTGCGCTGTTTGGCGGCGTCCTTATAAGGCTGAATGGCCGCCTCATGCTCCTGCCGCCTGCGTTCTTCTTCTTCCTCCGGATCATACTCCGGGGCCGGTTCCACCGGCATTTCCTCGGTGTTCTCGGTTTCCAGGACTTTGTTTTCGTCCATCGGGGTATCCTCCTTTCGTTACGATCCAGACAGGGCCGCCACTTGCTCCTGTAAAGTGGCAATATCGGCCCGTGCCTGCCGCATTTCGGCCTGGTAAATGGTCAGCAGCATATCAAAGGCCACGGCGTAATGCTGCAAGCCTTCCTCCAGGTGGTTGAAATTGGTCGCGCTTTGCGGCGTTCCCTGCTGGATCACTTCACCGGGCGACGGCGTAAAGGTTTCGGTGTTGTCGCTGTTGGTGGTTTTGGAATAGGTGCGCGGCCTTTCGACCACGTGATCTTTCCAATTCGTGCGATCATAAGCCATATATCGTTTCTCCCTTCTTAGGCTGCTTCGGATACGGTGAACCGGCAGCGATACAAAATGCCCTCTGTGGCGTCCTGGCGTTTGATGCTGACGGATTTTGCCGCCCACTTTACGCCCGAATAATTGTAAAGCTGCACTTCCGTAACGGTGATGTTTCCCGCTACGGTATGGTCGATCAGGAACGTAACCGATACGCGCCCATCGGCCAAAACCTGCTTTTCCTGCAACTCCGCGCGGTAATAGGTGTTTCCCACCTTATACATTGCGTAAGCAATGTTGCTTTTCACATACTCGCGCAGGGCGTTCAGCATGTCAGCGGTCAGGGAAATCGTGGTGCTTGCCATGTTCTGCCTCCTTCCTTACAATTCATCGTAGCCGCACAGCTTATAGGGGATGCTGTACGCGGCGTCGGAGGTATCGGCTTCCGCTGCGCCATCCGAAAACGCGGCCAGGATCGCGGGCTGAGGATGTTCGCCGGTGCGAACATTATCGCCAGGCATACGATAGTCAAAGGGATACCCCTCTGCCTGTCCGTCCAGCACCGCGCCGCCGCCAGCCAGTACGCCGATTGTTGCCGTATCGGGCACTGTTCCGGCCATGGTGTAGGGAAATTTATAGTCCTCCGCTGCCGCGCCAACATCTGCGCCGCCCGCGTCTATGATGCCTATGGTGTTCTCCTGCTGCCAGGTGCCAGCCTCCAGCGTCCCCGTCATGGGATACGGGAAGCGCCAATATGCATCTTGCTCCGCTCTCACTTCGATAAACGCTCCTGCGCCAGCGGCCAGCGTATCCATCACGCTGCGCACATTCTTGGCCGTATTGATGGCCCGCCGTGCCCAGGCTTCATTTTCCGCCGTCCATTCGCCCGTTAAGGTTACACGAAAATGATACGGATCGCCGCCATATTGCCAAAATTCCTCCAGCTCCACAGCATCAAAATAGCCAGATAGATAGTCCACAACGCTTTGCGGCGTGCCCCATATCGAATATAGCGGAATCGCGTCCTTGATCCATTTGCGCTTAGATGCTACATCTGCCGTGTAGTCATAAAGGCTGTTCAGCTCCCAGGCCATTTCATCCAGCCGCCACTCCGGCATTTTGTCAGGATCGAGCACACAATCCAATCCCTCCTGGCATCTGTCCAGGAAGTATTTCAATCCCGCTTCAAGGGCTTTTGCTATTGCGTAGCCGTTCTTATCCTGTAAAATGAACTTCGGATACAGCCGGTTCAGATCAAAGCGGATCATAGCGTCACCGCCTCCAATGTGATCGTCCCTTTGCAGCGCTGGTATTCCTCGATTGCCGTGCGCTTTACTTCGCTGCCGTTGAAATTGCTACCATTTGCGAATACCACGGCCATGCAGCCCGCGTTATACAGATACGTTTTCAGTCGGTCCGGATCAAAGGTTTGTCCGATGGTATGATCCTGCCACTCGGTATAGGCGGCTACTGCGTCGCTGATGGCTGTCGCGCTGCTGCTCCCGGTGCCGATGCTGTACTGCACTTTCAGCGTATATTCCACAGGCTCGGCCAGCGCCGCGCTCACGTTATCTGTCAGTGGTCGCGTATCCGTAGGCCGTAGTGCTTCCTTCACCGCTTCGATCAGAGCGGCAGAGCCGGTTTCATCTGCCAGCAGCAGATAAACGCATACACCTCCAGCGCCTATGTTCATCGGGTGGGCATCCAGGATGTTGCTGCTTACCGCCATTGCCGCGCTCCTGTACTGTTCTTCGGGGCCGGTTGTCACCGTTGCAAGGCCGTGTGTCCTGATGCGCTCCCGGTAGGTTTCATCGTCTTCAGCTTCTTGTCCGCCCTGGGCGTCAGCAATACAGAATACGCTTACAACGGCATCCTGCGGGATCAGGAATTGCATTTCCGAACCGTTCAAAAGGCCGTTGCCTACACTGCCCGTCCTGCTGCATACGATCTCAGCCGTCACCGTCCCGGCGTAGCCGGTTTGTGCCACATCATCTACCAGCGTAAAAAGCGTTTCGCCGTCCTGGGTCAAAGGCGTGCCGGCAGGAATGGTCTTGGCTTCGCCCGTGGCGCGAAAGGTGATCTGGACCGTGGATGTAGCTGCCGCTGCTTCGATACGGTAACAGTTGCGCTTTTGGCCGTACACATCCAGGTAATCGCGCATCGCGTAGCGCAAGGTATCCATGCGCAGGGCGTTATCCACGCCAGCGAACGCCAGGAAGAACATCTGCTGCACGCCACGTAGCAGAATTTCTTTTTCATCGCCGGGGTACAGCACATCGCCGCCAGCCTCGATGTAGGCCAGCATCATATCTGTCCACATGGCTTCGGGGTCATATGTGATATAGTGAAGCTCGGTATTGTCCACTTATCCCACCTCCGTTTCTATGATGCAATGGATCACCGTTTCGCCGTTCTCATTCCTGGTTACAGTGGCAGAAACGACTTCAACATCCGGCTCCCAGAGCATCACGCGGTCCAGCTCCGGCAATAACTGTTCCTGCATTTCGTCCATTGGTAAATCAAAAAGCGCGGGATTAAGCCCGCGCATCCGATCAAACGGCACGTCGCCCATCCTGCACATCAGCAGGTTTTTGGCGTTTTGAAGCGTCCGCTGCAATATATCGCTGTTGCACTCAAAGTCAATCGGGAGCGTTTCGTTTGTGATCTCATATTGTGCCATATCTTCGCCCCTATCTCATCATCATCGCAACTCGGCCGCCCGCGCCGCTGCCGCCGCCCCTTGATCCGCTGCCGGTTGAGGTCGTTTTTACAGTAGTTGTTGCTTTTTTTGCCGCAGCAATTATAGAGGATGCGCTTGAAATTTTGCTTTTAATGGTGTTGATTGCGCTCTTTGCATAATTGCCGGCTTTCACAAGGATACTCGATGTTGATGTTTTGGCGCTTGTCGTTTTTGTTGATGTTTTTGTACTCGTCGTTTTAGTCGATGTTTTCTTGCTGCTCGTTTTTGATGTGGTCGTATAGCCGCCATAGGAATAATCATAATTATACGTCGGAACGGCTGGTTTTGGTGTTGTCGTGCCGTCATACTTGCTGCATTGCTTCAGCGTGAGGGACACTTCGCAATGCGTCCAGGTTCCATTTGGGGCCAGCTGGATATTGCTGATGCTCGCATTGGTGAGCATAAAATTATTGGGAAACAGCTTTGCACCGGCGCAATATAGATAGCCCGTTTTCCCCGCGCGGGCCGCTTCGGTCAGCTTAATTGCCGTAGCCTGCACCTTTTCGCCCATGAACGCATTGAGGATGGCTTTCATTGTCACCTGGTAGCCGTTGGCGTTCTTGCGTTTTACAAACTTTTCATTCTCAACGGTGCTGTCCTCGGTTTCGCTGCTCACCGATATGTTAATATCGCGCACACCGCGCACAGAAGTTGGCTTTGCGTAAAAGGCAATATCGCTCCATTTGATAATATCCACTTTATGCCTCCTTCCACGGTGCTGTTGCCGGCATGGTCGCATCGTCATCCTCCGGCGCGACCACGACCGGCAAATACAGCACTTCGCCGCCTCCGAATATGGAGTAATGGGAATACTCAGGATTGGCGCAGATCAGATCAGCTGCGTATTTTTCATCGCCGTATATGGCGTGTGCAATGCTGTCCCACGTTTCGCCGCCGACGCATGTATAACCGTATCCGCTCATTTCCATCATCCATCAACCCCTTATCATCAGGCGTAAACCTCAATAGCGTCATGCAGCGCGTTCCGCTCCATAGCGTCGCGCACAGCCTCGCCCACCATATCTTTAAGTCTCGCTTTGTCCTCGATCAGCTTCTGCTCCACGCCGTCTGCGTTGTCCGCATTGATGACCGGCGCATAATTGCCGATGTTTACCACAATGCCATCCGTGCGCCCGCCCAGGCCGCCGTACCTGGCAATCAGTTCATTCCAGGTAAAGCCGCTGGCCTCGCGGGCAGCGTTCAGCAGTTCAGCCGTCCGGTCGCTGTGTTCTTCCGGGATGGCCCATTCTGGACCGGCCTCGCCAAAGATGGCCGGTGTGTCGCTGCGGCCACCTTCCGCATGAAATAGACTGGTTACATAGTTGGCTGCTTTGCTCCATAAACTGCCGCCGCTTTTGCCGGACGATCCGCTGCTGCCGCTGCTCGGGCCGCCGCTATCGTTGTATACCACATCAACCGTGACCGTGCCGCCGCCAGATGGCGTAAATCCCGGATCGTTATAAACCACGGCAACCTCGGCTGTATATGGCCCCGCCGCCGCCGCTCCGATGCCCGCGGCCACCTCATCAGCATTACTTTCTATGTTCAATTCAATCGGCGATGCCTGTAAATCGGTCATTTGACTTTGCAAGGCTGTAAGCTGATCCTGGGCATTGGTAAGAAGGGCGTCCGTATCGGCTTTCAGCGATTCCAGCGCTGCCTTTTGCATCTGGTTTTGCTGCATCTGGTCAGGCGTGAAAGGACCAAAGGAATTTTCAAGCTCGGCAATCTGCGCCGCGTAGCTTTCGCTTTCCTTGGTGAGCGCACTCACCTGATCGGACCAATTCGATATTTGCCCTTGCAGCTTTTGCATCTGCGCGGCGCGTTGCTCGTATGCTTGCGTTCCCCTTTGAACCTCTTGGCTTACATAAGCCTCCGCTTCGGCCTGCTCCCGAACGCCGTCAACATAGGCGTGCCGCTCGTCGCGGGAGCCAAATTCTGCCGTTTCAGAAACCGCATATTCGCTCTTGTCATGCGCTTTTCCGTTGGAAAGCACATAAGCGCCAAGCCAGCTTGCGAACATGTTATTTAGGTTATAGCCGCCGAACTCGTCGCCAGCAAAGCCAAGATCATAATCTTTTGCGAGATCAGCCACCTGCTTGTCCCAGGCTGCTTTCTGTTCTTTATTCAGGCTGTTGTAAACATCCTGAACGCCGGAGAACATATCGTTCGTGAAATCATCCTGCAAAGCATAGACTTCTGCAATGGCGTCGCGCATGGCTTCAACGCCTTTGCGCTCCGGCGTCTGCATCCCGCTCAGATCTGGGAGGTTTGTTTTGCCGGTTGTCAGGCTATACATCAGCAGGGCTTGTTCTAACCATGCGGCCGTTTGAAGATTGTCCGTCCCGCCAGTTGTGCGATATTCTTCAATGCGGCCAGCTATTTCGTTCATCCCGCCGAGACCATCAATCATGTCTCCGAGGGATTGTCCGAGCTGTTTCCAGCCTTGTTGATCCGGCGCGTTCTGTATCCACTCTGCGGCTGTATTATAGCCAATCATGCCGGACTGGAACATGCCAAGAATGCCCTGCATTGTGCCATAAATGCCGCCGGCATCGCTCGTCTTAAATGCATTGTTCCAACCTTTGACGATATAGTCATCATAAGCCCGGTCTATATCGGCCATTTTTCCCTGATACTTCGTATACAGGTCATTGACCATATCGTCAATATTAACGCTTGATGCGCTTACCCATTCACCTGTATTGGGATCATACATGTTTGCGCCATGTGCAACCGCCCAATCATATCTGGCTCTGGTATATGCGGCCAGATTGGTATATTCATCTTGCAGCTCAGATGCGCTGCTTTTTCTTGCTGCTTCAACCTCCTCTGTAAAGTCCTTCATGCTATCGAGACTGACGCGCTGGGACTTTTCGAGCATCTTATACTTATTTACATCATAGCCATTGAGACCAGCCATCAATTCATCCATTTCGGCTTGAATCCTTTGGATGTTCTCCATTTCGCTTTCGGTCAACTTCCCGTCATCGAAAGCGCTCGTAATTGCTTTGCGAAGCTCCGCTCCCTTTTGGTTGGCCGTGGCTATTGCATCATCGTATCCAGTTGTAATGAGGGACATAAGGCTGGCGTAGAGAGGATCGCTTGCTTTGTTTTCCTCATTGAATACGTTGGTGTCAAAAAGATAATCAACCAGCTTGATTTTTTCTTCGGTTGACTTGGTAATACCCTCTTTCATTGCGCCGATCATTGTTTCGGCTCCTTTTTCAAGGGCTTTATATTCTTCACTGTCTTTTTCCACCGTCGCCCCTGTGACCATCTTTGTCCACAGGTTTTCAGTCAAGGTGGTTCCAGCTTCTTCGTACTTTGCGGCCGCCGCCTCGGCTGCTTCACCATACTTGGTAAAGCTATCCATCTGATTTGCGAGGTCTTGGCTCACACCAGATAACGCCGTACCAATATCCGTAAGGTTGGCCTGCATGGTGCCGAAAGTGTTTTCCAGCTCCATTTCGTTGATCTTTGTCAGATAGCCGGTCAACGCGCCAACGCCTGCGGCAGCCAGGAGGATACCAGTACCCGCCACGCCCAGGTGACGGATGGCAAACATGGCCGTGGACACGCCGCCCAGGAAAGGACCGGCCACAGCAATCCCCTCAAACATGCCAGTCAATGTGCTGAGCGTTACCGGGTCCATGCCGTTTAGCTTGTCTACTATGCCCCCTGCGAAGCCGTAAATGTCCTTCATCTGGCCGGACAGTTCTTCGCCCACCTTGCGCTGAAATTCCTCCCACTTGGAGTAGAACATTTCTTCGGCGCCCATAAGGCCGCTTGTCTGAATTTCGGCCACGCGCTCCGCATAACCGTTGCTGCCCAGGATTTTTTCATACAGCGCGGGAAGTTCTCCGATTGCCTCCAGGATGGCCCTCGCGCCGGTGATCGTGCGGGTCGGGAAGATAGCGGACAGCAATTCATTTTGTGTCTGCTCATTCAGCCCGGAAAGGCATTCGTTAAGCTCCTGGAATATGTCGATCATGGGCTTTAATTTGCCCTCTGAATCGTATGCGGAAAAGCCCAGCCCTTGCAGCTGCTTCGCAGCCTTCGTAATGGTTGTGTCAGCCAGTACGTTTTCGATTTCCTCCGCGCTGGCTCCCAAAATATCCATGGCCGCCCCTGCCTTGTCAGTGGGGGCGATCAGCCGGATCATGGTATTGCGCAGCAGCGTACCGGCCTCGGTGCCAACCGCGCCGGCGTTTGCCAGGGTGCCCAGCAGGGCCAGCAATTCGGCGTTACTGTCGCCAAAACGGGCGGTTGCGCCCATCTTTGTCATGGCTTCGCCCAATTCTTGGACGGTGGTAGCGCTGCTGTTTGCGGCCATTACCCACTGATCCACCAACGCGCCGCTGTCCTCAAAGGCCGTGCCGGTGCCGTTGATGGTCTTAATCAGGTAGTCAAGGCCGCTGCTCAGATCAATATTGCCAGCCTGCGCCAGCAGCATCGCGTTGGGAATGCCCTCCAGCATTTCGTTATAATCCCAACCGGCGTGCGCTGCCTCGCTGATGGCCTTTGCCACGTCATCCGTGTGGAAAATGGAGGTAGAGGCCCATTCCTGGGCTTTTACTTGCAGATTGTTATATGCCTTTTCAAGCAACGTTGCGCTGGAATAGTTGGCGCTCATGGCTCCCTTGGCTTCCAGCATGTACGTTTCGTAATCTTTGAACGTATCCAGCGCGTCGCTGCCAAATTCGCGCATCGGCCTGCCAAGGGCGTCAATGGCCGCGGCTACGGATGCGATCTTTGCAGCCAGCGCGTCAAAGCTGCTGTCTGTTCTGCCGCCTATGATTACGTTTGTGCGAAGCTCAACGGCCACAATTTCGCCTCCTTATTCCAGGATTGAAAGGACGCTTCCCGTCCCGTCATCGAACATAAAAAAACAAACCTTGCTGCCCACCTGGGCATTAAGGTTTGCATATCCTTGTATTCTTGAAGTGGTAACGCCCGGTCTGTCGATGGATTCCACCACATACCAGGCGTTCCCTTGCGAGGTCACGCCCTTGTCAATCACGCTGCCTCGCTCCACAAAAGCCCCGTATCGGGGCGAATTTTCCTTATTCATTTTTCGTGACCTCACGAGATCGTATCAATGACGCGGTACAGCTTGGCGCGGGTCCGCCCGTTTTTAATATCCTGTTCCGCTTCTTCCACGATCCATGCTCCAACCGCGTCTGTGTTCCCATCCACATCTATCCGCGTCAGCGCAGACATAGCCGGATCAAAAGCAAAGGAAACCGTCAGGCTTTCCGCTTGCCGGTTATTGGCCGTAAGCAACCCACGCGCCCAGCGCCCGGCTTCTACATTGTTGTGAGCTGGTAAGTCGGTTATTGTTTTTGCGGCCCTGTTTATCGCCGCGCCGTCCTTGGCTGTTGCCGCAGCGTAGGGCGTTTGTACCGTCAGCGAGGACAGTTTTTTATTGTCCTGCCTGATATAGCGCACGCCGTCCTGATTGGCTGTTATGTACAGGCTCTTGGCCGCGTTCTGTTCCTGCGCGTAGTCAAGGGAAACAACGCGGAAAGCGCCGTTGAATGCTTTCACGTACACGTTTTCCATCCGGGCCAGACGATCTATCAGGGCAGCGCATCCCTCATTTCTGCGCAGCAGATAAGTATAATATGTCCCGCCATCGATGCCAAACAGCTTATATGTCATGCCGCATTCAGCGGCGCAGCGATCCATGATCTTGTCCAGTGTAGTATCCCGGAATGAATACCAGGCCCGCGCCGCCGCGCTGCTGGGGAGGCTGGTTGCGATCACGCGGAAACGGTCTCCCTCCGGCAATATGGTGTTCAGATACATCTTGCCGGTATCGTATCCGTCCTGGATCACTTGAATTGCATCGTCGATCTGCGGTCCCCAATTATACCAAACGGCGGCGTGGTCGAACTCTATTTCCAGGCTGTCCGCCCGCCCGCATGCCGCGTCACGATGGACGCAGCTCGTCACGTTGACGATGTTCGTCAGGTCAGACCCTTCGTAATAGAGTTGCATCGACCACGCCGCCCTTTCTCATTGTTGTTCCTTTTGACGCTTCAATACGCGCACGGTCGATTCTCTGAAATCGAGGAACATGCGCAGCGTCATTTCCATAAAGCAATTAACAGGAGAATGCGTCACAAGGCTCATTTCGACGATCCTGTCGTAATGCGCTTGTTTCCCTCCTGGGAACACGCTACAAAAAAAGTTGTTGCGATCTGAACCGCTTTCACGGCATCAGCCACAGACAGACCGCGCCGCACATCGGCGGCGTCCACGCCCTTTGTTTTTCTTGCTGCCGCTGCTGCGAAAAGATTGAGCGCTTGCTTGTTTGTCATGTTGAAAGTGTTGTTGCGAGTGCCAGTATCCCGGTCCATGCATTCGGCATATTCAAAGCTGGATAAAGCAAGAAAATCGTATTCCAGCTCCTTTACATCCCGATCATCCGCATGAATCGGCGTGGACAGCGCGAACTTACCTCGGCTGAAAAATTCAATCGGGTCTTTGGTTGCCAAATCCTCGGCGGTATCCTGCTGCTCTTCAGCTTCCTTTTTCTCGGCCTCAGCCTTTTTAATTTCTTCGCTCATTTTCTGTCTCCTTATGTGTGATGATTGATGATGTTATTATTTATAAAGGTCAGGAAAGGACAGGCACCCGCGAACGTTCGCGGGTGCCTGTCCTGGTGCATCAGTTCAGAAGATTTTGGACCGTGCTGGCAATGTCCTTGCCGTTGATCTTGATCGTGCCGGTCATCTTATCAACCAGCGTTACGGTGGTTCCGTCCACGATCTTTTCAAACCGAAGGACGGTATAGCGCTCGGTGCTGCCGATGGGGTTGCCGCTTTCAATCGTACCGTCAGCCGTGGACCGATGCACACAGGTAAAGCGGTACTTAACGCTCTCATGCTCAATCTCGCCTTTCGGAACATTGTAGCGCTGGCGGGCGAGGCGGAACTCAATCGTGTGCTTGCCAGAATCGGACAGCCTCGCGCAGTTCACGCCGTTGTTATGGGCAATGGACAGCTCCATGTTGTTGATTTTGACCTGATTCGGCATGCTGACAGGACCAGCCATACCGGCAGCGTCAATATCCACGGTGGGATGCTCAATGTCGGGGATAGTGACAGAGGTAATATCCTCCGCAACGCGGCCGTTGTCCAGCAGCTTGTGATCCTCAACGTTGTTATATACTTTCTTCGGCATTGTCTTTCTCTCCTTCCTTAGTCGGCGCTCTCATTGCCGACAGCGAAGTAAGTGGCGAAACCGTCATCCACCCAATTCACCAGGGCCGTCAGGCTCTTGGCAAGCGGGGTGGTCGTCACATCGAAGGTGAACATATAGTCGCCGTTATACATATCGCTGCGGGCGATGGCGTCCGTGTTCAGGAAAGCGTTGGCGTAGGTCAGGGCGCCGATCTTGACCAGGGCATCAAGGCGAGTCTGTTCCTCGGCCACGATGGCCTGAATATCATTGGCAGACAGGGGCTTGTCCACGTCGCGGACGCGGCGGTGCTGGAAATCGTTGCTGATGTAGTACAGCATCATCACATTGGTTTCCGACACGTTGATGGTGTCGCCGTTCTCCTGATCGTAGCTGGCGGCATGAGCGCCCCAAATGGCCCAGCGGCCACCCACAAAGGCAGCGGAGCAGATGCCGTTCTTTACCAGCTTTTCATTGATCAGGGTATCGTCGTACACACGGCCCGCAGAGGACGCGCCCAGCCACAGATTGGCAATGATGCTGGCGTCGGTATTGCTGGCGGTATGATACGGAATGCCGTCGTTCTCGGCCAGCAGGTCGAGGAAATTCGCGGCGCGGATCACACTGGCGTGGTAATACTTGCCATCGGTGCCAACGAACATCGGGAAGGATACGGTTTCGTTGTTCTTGTTGTAGTTGTTGGCGTTTTTCCAGGTGGCGGCGGTGTCCAGCGTCAGGGCCGTACCGTTGTCGGTGATGGGCAGATCGGTGAACATCCAGGCGTCCCAGTGGTTATTGATCTTGATGCTCACCTGAGCCATGACCGCATGAACGGCGGGAATTTCGGACCAGCCAGGGGCCATCAGGTAGGACGGGATCATGCCGGTCAACTGGTATACGTTCTTGATCGCGTACAGGCCCGTGTTCAGGCCGTTGCCGTCTGTCGCGCCGATCACGGCGGCGGAAGTCACGGCGCTTGCGTCGATCTCGTCATAAGTAATCGTCAGGGCGGTGGTGCCCAGCGCTCCGCTGGTAAGCTCGGCAATAACGATGGTCTTTTTCAGGTAGTTGTAGCTGATGGTGTAATCGGTGTCCTTCGTTTTGGTGGTTTCTCCGCTCTTGACAACCACGCTGTCCAGCACAATATCGCCTGCGTTGGTAATGGTAACGCGGCCATTGGCAGGGGTCAGGCTCTTGCTGCCCTTCTGCGCTTTCTTATGCGTAGCGGGGTCCAGGACGTTGATCATCACCAGAGGGCCGACGCCGTTCAGCTCCAGGAAAACGTGCATCGCTTCGCACAGGGTATACTTTTCCCAAGCGTCGCTATAACCGAAAGCGCGACGCGCCTCGGAAATATCGTTCACCAGGACAGGCACATTTACGTTGGCAGCGCCGCCCGCAATGGTGTTCACGGGAGCAGTGCCGACCAGGACAATCGCCTGCTGGCTCTCGGTAGCAATCCGGCTGCCAACGGCCTGCTGCTGGCCGTAAGCGCCGTGCAGATAATTCGCCATGTTGTTATCCTCCTTTTAATCCAAAAGTGATTGATAGTCCTCGTTGGGCTTTTCTTCCGCGTAGCATTGGAATGTCACATTGACAAAGCCGTAAAACAAGGAGCGCTTATCGTTGATGTACTTCTGATCTGCCCACAATCCATAGGACATGCTCGACTCTCTCACAAACAAGTCTGTATGCGGGATCATCTTCTGCCCCAGCAGCGCATCTTTGAAATCGTCCATCCAGTCAAGCAGCGTAAACAGGCCCTCTTTTGTCCCCTCTTTGATAAGGGACATATCGTAAAAGCCTTCATCCTCTGCTTTTGCAACAAACCCCGGCATACGCACGCCATCCTCATAAACGCTGAATAGCGCTTGAATGGACAGCGCTTGCCCCAATTGTTGCGGTCTATGGACGCCGTTGTAACGGTCGAAGCGTTCTTCCTCCATATACTTTACCGGCGCTTGCGTAGGCATCAGAAGCACGCTTGGGGCTGTGTTCAGTACATCTTCTTCAGCCCATTGCGTCTGATCTGAGCGCATGGGATAATAACCGATGAATACTCTCGGCTCCTGGCGTACAATCTTCGTTATGTCCATATTAGGCGCAGGCGTTTTCATCTGACGCCCCTTACATATCGTTTTGTATGTCCAGTCTGCCAGCTTAGTCAGCCTTTCCGTTGTCCTCATTCTGCCACCGCCTTGGGAGATTGAGCCGACAATACAATCGTCAGCATCCCCATGTCGTTTTGTACTTGGAGAATTTTCATCATCACTTTGTCAAAAATCCCGTGCTCATTGGGAACCGGATAGCGGCCAGGCCACTTATCCTGTGGAACGTAAATCAACGTATCAATGGTGTTATTGTCCCACGATATGTCGTTTACGTTATTGTTCTTGCGCTTTATGGCCGTGTCTTCATCCACTACGCACAGGAACTTGATGCCGTTCCAGGTGTGATAATCCGCAAAATGGTTGTATTGCATGAATACCCGTGACCTGTCGGCATCGATGCGATCCTTTAGGCTCACTCGGCCTCACCTTTTTTCTCGTCCTTTTTCTTGGGCTTGACAGGGGCAGGAGCTTCATCAGGCAAGAAAACGGCCTTGCCCTGTTCGATCAGGCGCAGGCCGTATTCATGGGAAGTTTTCAGCTTTTCGCCGTTGGCAATGATCTTGACGGTCATCACTTCTTACCTTCCTTTTTCGCGTTCTTTTTCGTGTCCTTCGGGGCAGTTACAACAGCGTCCGTCACATCCACGGTGGGCGGATCCATGTCAGTGGTTTCGTCCTCCGTCTGCTGCATATCGACCTCGCTATGTTCTTGCTCGTTTTCCGGGATGGGCTTTACTTCTTCCTGCGGGACGACAGGCTCGGCATCCACGGCATGAGAAACGGGCGCGTCCGCTTTACGGATCGCGCCCGCTTCGATCAGCCGCTTTTCAGCCGCTTTATCATATTCTTTCTGGAAAATCTCGCCCGGAAAACGCACTCTGCCGTCCACCTTGATATAGTGATTGGCAATGTATTCCATGGGACCATCCTTTCTTATGCGCGTATGGCGCGTATATGTTACAGCACGGTCGCTACAGCCCAGCCGTCCACGTTCGCGGGAACGATGGTGGGGCAGCTCGTCAGGCGGTTCATGATGCAGCTGGCATCAATGCTGCCATGGCGCAGAGGAACTTCCTTCTTGATGTAGGTAATGTGCTGTGCGGAGCTGTCCTCCTTCTCGACCTGGGTAACGGGGCCATGGAACACATTCAGCATCCCCTTGGAGCCTGCGATCAGCTTGCCGCTGGGCAGCAGGGGCTTCATGGTGCCATCGTCGTCCAGGTACTTGCCGGAAAGAGAATACAGCTCCACGCCGTCCGCGTTCCAGCCGATGAAACGCACGCCCTGGCCTACATAGCGGGTGTTGATCGCGCCCATGTCGATGTTTCGGCCATCGAAGAACTTCACATACTTGCTGTTGTTCAGCAGGGCGTTCGCAACGTCGGGAGCCATCACCATAACGCTGATCTGGCCCAGGCCGTCATACACCAGATCGTAGATTTCTTGCATGTCGCCGTTAATATCAGCGCCGGCAGTGTTCCACTCCTTGCCGCTGTCCACGGTGTAGAAGTTGGTGAAACCATAGTCCGCTTCAACGGTAGGCTCCTTGTCGCGGCCCTCGTTGGTGTACTTGAACAGGCTCAGTTTGCCGGTCAGCAGCACCTGGCGGGCCATATGCTCGCGGCGGCGCTGAATGGCGGCCCGCATTTCCGTTAGGTCGCGGGCCAGCATCTTGCGCTCACGTTCCTGGGGCGTCATAGCGCCCAGCACCTTTTCACCAAAAGAGCGGCCCAGAAGGTCGTTGTTTTCGATGATGCGCTCAGGGGCGATGGTGCAGAAGCCGATCTGCCGGGTGGAATACCCGTCACGCGGCATCACGACGCCGCCAGTGCCAGGATGCACCACGGGGGCCATGCGCTGGGTGCCCTTCATGTAGTCATAGATGGCTTTTTCATCTTCGACGCAGCCCTGATCCTTGCAGAACGTGTCGAACAGCCAGGTATAAACGCGAGGCAAAAGCTCAATCGCTTTAAGCTGCGCGGCGGTGGTGTAAATATCCATAGTGTTTTATCCTCCTTTTCTCAGGTGATCCGCTGTTATGAGCCGGTCACGGTGTTGTCGAACTCAACGGCGGTGGTGTCCTGATCGAACACGATGTTCTGCTTGCGCAGGACGACCTTGATTGCGGCGGTCAGAGCCGCGCCAGCGGCCAGTTTAACAGTGCCCTCAATGAACGTACCGGCGCGGTATGCCAGAGCGTCCTCGGCAACAGCGGTTTCGCCGGAGGCAGGAGCACTGCCGGTGTCCACATCCTCGCCCAGCACTACCAGCATATTGGCGTCGATGGCCTGGGCGGCGGCGGCGGGGCTATACATGCCGCTGGCTTCGCGGTACATCAGCGTGCCGATGGCCAGGCTGCCATTGCCGGGCTTACATGGGATGGCGATGGGATCGCCGTTGGGCTCGGCCAGCAGATTCTTGTAATTCTTGGTGCCGATAGTCTCATACAGGCTGCTCATATCGTCGTACCTCCTTGATTAGTACATGCTATTGCCAGTGTACGCCATATCCTCGGCAAACTTGGCGATCTGCTTGGCGGCGGCATCCTCAGCTGCGCCATCGCCGGTGTTGATTTCGGGAGCGCTGGCCGCCACGTTCTTCGCGGGGGCAGTTTCTTTCTGGCGATCTTCCAGGAATTTGCCGCCTTTCTGCTTCTGCGCGGCGATCATATTGCGCATGAACACGTTGGCGTCGGTGCCGTCCTTGATGGCCTGCTCGGCCATGTCATCGTAGCCGGTCATTTTGGCGTCCAAAATGTCCTGGATACGCTGCCTCTCTGCGGCCACGGCCTGCTGGGCGATCTGATCCACCAGCGCCGGGTTATCCGCAAGAAGCTGTTCCCTGGTGATGTCCTTGATTTCCATATTGGGGTTTCCCTCCTTGGTTGTATTTACAGACGATACCCCGGCAACTGAGGAATCGTTGCTGCCTTTATTGGTGGCGGGCGCTTCATCCCGCACGGTGACGGCCTCCGGAACGTCCTTATAGGCGCTGCGCATCAGCATCATTTCCCGCGCGTTCACGCAGGCTACGGCGCGTCCCTTATTCTGCTTTTCGGCCTCCAGCATTTCATCACAAAATCCGTAATCCACGGCCTCTTTGGCCGTAAACCAGGTGGTGGCGTCCATCCATTCCTTGATCTGCTCCTCGGCCTGCCCGGTCCTGGCGGCGTACATGGAATGGAACTGATCCTCCAGCTTGTGCAGATGATCGACGGTGTCCTGCATTTCTTTCGCGTCGCCCCATGCAATCGTGCTGGGATTGTGGATCATAAACTCGCTGCCCTCAGCAATAACCACGTGAGCACCGGGCACAGTGGCAAACAGTGTAGCGGCGCTGGCGCAAAGGCCCTCGATCATCACGCGCACCTGTTCAAAGCCAGAATTGATAATCATACTCCGCATGGCAACGGCGCTGTACACGTCGCCGCCCGGACTGTTCACGCGCAAATTAAGGCGCGTCGCGCCGTTTTTAATAGCATCCTTCAGCGCCTTGTCGAAGTCCGCAGGGGTGGTTTCATCCCCCCACCATTTATCGCCGTCGATGACGCTATAAACGGTGATCTCCGCTTCTTCGCCCTCGACTTTCATATCGAAGCGCAGCAAAAAACGATCCTTATTCATCGTCGTCATCCTCCTTTTTCGTCTCATCGTCCACGCTGGTATCAGGTACATCCATACTGCTTTCCTGATAATCGGCCATGGCCTCTATCTCTTTCTGACGCTGCCGGATGATCTCGTTCCAGTCGTTGCCGTTATATTCCCTGGCCTCCTGCTCCTCCGTGGACAAATGAGCCTGGATGCGCAGGATTGCGGCCTCAACTTCCTTCTTCGGGTCAACATGGCCCATGCTGACGCCCATCCACATACAGCCGCACCATGCCTGCCGGATGGCGGGGTCTTCAAAAAAACCAGGGGCTTCAATACGCCCAGTTGCAACAGCTTCGGATAGCCACGCTTCATAAATCGGCTGATTGAATGATGCGTTGAAACCGGCTCGGTGTACGCGCACAGTGCGCCAGAAGTCAAGCAATGCGCTGCGGGCGGCGGTATAGTTGCTGTCATATTTGTGCAGCAGCACTTCTTTCGGAATATCAATGCTGCTGCCGATGATGGTTTCAAGGGCAGTAACAAAGCTCTCAAAGGCGCTGTTTGCCCGCAGCGGATTGATATGCTCAATCTTCTTTCCGGGCGGCAGATCATAGATCGCGCCTGGGCGCAATTCAAGGTGCAGCTCATCATCCGTTACGCGCTCTTCATCGTCTACGGAGTGTTCCAGGCCGTTTTGTGATCCGTCCTCTGTGTTGGTGATGAACGCAGTCAGCATGGCAGATACCAGGTTAGCGGCCAGTTCGCTGTTGATGTAGCGGTCAAACTGCTTTAGCAGTTCGATGATTGCTGCAACAAATGGAACGCCGCGCCGCTGCTCCGGGCGCTCATGGGTCATCACATGCAGGATGTTTGGCATCCCCGTATCGCTGCCAAATGCGTCTATGGGCGTATAGATCAATTCGCTGTTATCTTCCTCGGCCAGCGGGTGCCGGCTGGTGATGTAATAGCGGATCACAGCGCCCTCTTTGTCCAGCTCCACACCGTCGATGATGCGCCCGCCGCTGTCTGTGGTCTGGCTGGTGCTTTCGCCGTTGCTTTCCGGCGTCGCCACGCGGTCGGCTTCAATGATGCGGATCGTCAGCTGATAGGGCGTCCGTTTATTTTCCTTCATCCCGAACAGGGCAAACACATCACCACTCATAAGCTTGCTCAGAAAAGCAAGCCGCTGCATCCCGTAAAAGTCGAGCTGCCGCCCGGCGTCACACATGACATTTTCTGCCCATAGTCTGAACTCTCGCAGCGTGTTCCGCTCCCATTCGTCGCGGGCTTCGTCCGACATGCCCAAAAGATCGCTGTCGATCTTCGGCTTGGGCATGATGCCCCAGCCGACAACATTGGTTACAAGGGTGTTCGGACCGCTGCGGGCCAGGCCGCCACCTGCGTATAGATCGCGGGCACGTTTCCTTAGCGTCGCACCGTGTACGTCTATATCGTCCTCGGCAGCGCCGCCGCCCACCAGCCAGCCAATCATGCTATTAAGCGTTGTGCTGGCTCCGTGCCGCCCGTAATAGCTGGTTGCCATGCGTGGGCCGCCGCGTTTTTCCTGGCTGTTCCCGGCGCTTGTCCGTTGCTCACGGGCAAGGCGCTCCTGATAGGCTTCGTTTCCGCGCCTGGGGCTTACCAGGAATAGCGCTCTTTCCCGGAAATTCGGGGATTTGCTCATGGTAATTCCTCCTTAATCACGCGGTACGACCACTTGAACGCGCGTGCTCCTGGCGCTGCCATTCAGCTTGTCCACGATCCCGGCAAAGTAGCGGATCATGCGGTATATTTCGTCCAGGTCCAGCGCTTCAAACTCCCGCGTGCCGATGCGATAACGCTTGGCCTGCCCGCTGGCAAGCTCTTGTGCGCACGTTTTCCAAAGAGCAAGCTGGGTCTGCGCCTCAATCAGCGTAAAACCGTCTACAATCGTTACCGGCATTGCGTACCTCCCAAAAATGACAAAACCCGCGAACGTTCGCGGGTCAGATGGTGATTCCCCTGCTCACTACAGGATTATGCTTTTTCTTTTGCGCCTGGGCTTTCGTCATCAGGCGGTCATCCTCGTTTTCCCCATTGAGCGTCCTTTCGATTTTTTCAAAGGGCCAGCGGAAAAACCGAAAAGCAGCGCGTGCATAGTTGCGGCAGTCAAGCGGTTCATTGCGTTCATAGGTTTTTTCCCATGCCGTCACCGTCTGGCCCGCCTTGCGATGCAGCACCATTTTTTCGGAGCATAGGCCCTTGAAAAATTCCAGGTCATATCCCCGTTGATAATCGTTGGGAAAGTGCATGTAGCGCGGGCCTACTTCTTCAATGGTTGTCGCGTTCATAATAGCCGTTTTTCCGGCATCGACGCCGATAATAAATTTGGGCGTGTTGTCCTTGGCACTGTCCTTTTTCATCATGCGCACATATTCTTTGCTCTCGCCCGCTTCGCCTTTGATAGCGAATATCTTGCGGCCTACGGCATAGCGTTTGGCGCACTCCCGGTAAACCTCCTGGGTAAAGTGACCGCCACTATCCACAAAAGCTGCCCCGATGCGCAGCGCCATCCCATTGGGCAAGCGCCACTCCCGATCCATCAGCTCGTCCACTTCTGCCCATGCGCCCTGCGTGTCCGCTCGTCCTGGGATTACACCGCGGCTGATGCCCCAACTTTCTTCCTCTCGGTTCCAGCCCACGACCTCATATTCCAGACGGTTGTCCTGTGTGTCGATCCCCATCGTAAGGACCAGGACGCCATTCGGAACATCGGTATCGTATATCTCCCGTCGCGCATGGAGCGTTTCAGGGACGCCGCTCCTGTCCCGTACCTCCCATGTTTCGCCCAGCATTGTATTAACGAAAACCTTTAGAAGCTCAGGATCATCCTTTGCTTCCAGGAATGACCGGCAAATATCCTTCCAATCCGACCAGGGCGACATAAAGGCATTGAGCCGGAAAGAGCGGATACCAGCCTCTATTGCCTGTGGGTTTTTCGCTACCCATTTTGCGGCGCAGCGTTTCGTGTCGTATTCGTTGATCTCGCGCTGGCAGATCGGACACCGCCACCGCACATTGCGCACATGGTAGTTTTTCTCGCCGTTCTCGTCCTTGTACTCCTCTTTGTCAAACCGTATATCGTCAAAACGGATATAGCTGAATGCTTGGCAATGGGGACATTGGGTGTGCCATTCTTCCTGTGTGCCGGTCATATAGGATCGTTCAATTTTTGATACCCCCTTTATGGTCGGCGTGGAAGTCTTGACGATCTTGCGGTTATGTTTGAAGGTGTCCGTGCGGCGCTCGGCCAGCTTCAAGGGGTCGCCCTCTGTTCCTGCTGAAGCAGGAAAGCGGTCGATCTCGTCCATGAATACATAGCGCACAGGGCGGCCCGCCAGCTCTGTTGGACTGTTCGCGCCGGTGAAGCGCACGCTGCCGCCCGGAAAGGTTTTCATGCCGATGGTGTTGCCGCTGTCACGGCTTTTCGCTTCAAAAACCTTGCGAGCCAGCGCGGGGCTGGCCTTTATCATGGGCGCTACGCGGCGCTTGCTAAAGTCCTCGGCAAAGTTATCCGTTGGCTGAATAAAAAGAATGGGGCCGGGATCAACGTCTATTGCCCGCCCCATCATATTTAATTCCAGCTCGGTCTTGCCAACCTGGGCGCTTGCCATGATAACGATCTGCCATATTCCCACTTGGGTAAAGGCGTCCATGATTGCCCGCTGATACGGCGCCCTGTCTGTGCGCCAGCGTCCCGGCTCCGCGGACGATTCTGATACCAGCACACGGTTTTCGTCTGCCCATTCGGCCACGCCCAGCAGACGCGGCGGCTTGAACATTTCGTATGTATAACGGGCAAGCTCCTCGATCTTACCCATCAAACATCATACTCCGATGCTGCGTTTCGGCATTGTGCCTATCTACGCGGCTTCTTCCGCATTTCGCGCATTTCCAGGAAAGATAGCGTTCCCCGGATTCACCGGTAACGATCTGATCGAATAGCCAAATATGCAGGCAGTCCGCATGTTCGCAAATTTCGCAAACCTGCCGCCCCTCCGGAATGGCAGCATTGCAGCAGACGCAACGATCCACATTATCCATTCGCTACGCCTCGCTTTCTTCTTCGTCCTTTTCAGCGTCATCATCCGCTGCCGCATAATCAGGCAGCGGCGTTTCAGCAATTCCGTTCAGTACGCGGTTGATCTCGTTGGCAATGATGCCATTGATTACCTCGATGTTTTCAAGGCCCTGCACCATGGGCGCCAGTGTCGCCGGGAGCCGGATCAAGGATTGTGTGACCGTATTCGCAATATCAGCCCACAAGCGCCTTATATCCTGCACATCTACCAGGTTTCCGCGCATCCGCTCCACTTCAAGCCGTGTCTTTTCGGTTTTGATAACTTCATGCTCGGCCCTTACGGCGTCCAGATCGTTTTCTCCATTGGATGCCTTTTCAATCTTGATTTCTACCCAGCGCCTGATAAATGCGGCAGCGTCATACTTGCCGCTCTCTCCCTTGATAAGCAGGGGATCGTCGGCGTGTTCTTTGTCGATGTTCCGCAGTTGGCGATCCGTAAGATTTACCAATTCGCCAAGCTGCTTCTGCGTCATGTATATAGCCATACAATGCCCCCGTTACGGCGTCGCGAATATCATAAACCGCCAAGGATCAAGCGCTCATAATTATGTTGCAGGCGCTTCATCAGATAAATTTTAATATCTGCTTCGATGGCCGGGCGGCTTCTGTTGATGGGCATTTGCGGGACGCCCAGACCGACCACGCTGGCGATTGGCAGCCTTGCCTTCGTCGTGCGTGTAAATGCCACTCCGGCCATGCCGTTTCGGAAAGGAGGATTGCCGCCCTGGTGGGCCATCAGCTCCGGCATGGTGCTTTGCTGACCCTTTACGATTTTGGCGTTAATCCTTCTCACGCGCCAGTGTGCCTTTCTGTTTCGGGTGGTGCCGTCGCGCATGTGCTGCACTGTACCTTGTACCCGCGTCATGCCGCCCGTGGCAACATAGATACCGCCGATGGCCCCGCGCTTACTCTTGATCGGTATCAGGCATCCAAGCTCCGTCCCCAGCGGGCGAGGTTGGCCGAGCTTATCATCAACCCAGCTTGATTTGACCTCATATTCTTTCAGGATTTCGCGCTTAATGACCGGCCTTGCGTGGCGGCCCGTCTCCATGAAGGTGCGCTGCATCATGGCATGGAATACGCCAACCTCATGCCTGCCGGAAAGATACATCAGTTTTCCAACGACGTCGCTTACGTCAATGTACATAGAGAACATGTGACCACCTCCATTTCTTTGTTATATCGGGCTATTTTCGCAAAACAGGAACAAGCCCCGCACGGGGCTTGTGACGCGGCGTGAATATGCGAATAAATTGCATAGAGCGCGGGCCGGTGTGCGTCCCGGCACGTGCGAAGCAATTAAAAAAGCGGGTCGCTTTCGCGTCCCGCTTCTCCCACTTCTCCTGATGATAGCATATTATCACATTGGGCGACGTGTTTCAAGTGGTTTTGGAAAATTTTTTCACGCCTTATTTTCGATGATAAACCGCTCGCGCCACACCACATGCGCCATGTCCGGGGCCTGCTCAATGGCCGTCCTTGCCCGATCAAATCCCCACTCCGTCATGTTCAGCTCGCGCATGATCTCTCCTTTGCCGATCTCGTCAATGTAATACATCTGTACAAAGGTTCGCATCTTCCGGCTGGGGATGCTGTTCAGTATGCGTTCGGCTTTTTTCAGATCCCGCGCATACTGCTTTATCTGCTCCCCGTGCTGCTCGTCCAGGTCGTCAATCGCCGCAAACGCGGCGTCAAGGCCCCGCTGTGTTCCGCTGCCACTCGGCATCCCGGTTAGCTTTTTGGTGATAACGAACATGCGGTCATGCTGCCATTCCCGCCGCCGTTCCAGGCTTTTAATCTCCTGCATCACGCAGAAGATCGAGGACAGCAGAGGAATATCTTTGTTCTTGATGGGCTGTGGTGCTGGATTCCTGCGCTCGTTACGGATTTCAGACATACTTCCCTCCATAAAGCGCAATGCGCGTTTCCGCCGTACCCGCGAACGTTCGCGGGTCGGCCACGTTCGTGGGTGTGTCGATCAGGTTTTTTCTACGGGCTTGTACAGGTCATGGTTGGCAAAATCAACAAATTCGTCGAAGCACTTGTCGCACAGAAGGACCATATTAGAGTTGCCAAATCCAATTTCAAGGCCGCGCCTATAAAAATCTTCCGGCTTCGTTATTAAAAGCCTGCGCCAAGTATTTTCATATTCCTCGCTTCCCGTGGTGATAACTTTTTCGCAACGATCACACGCGCATTTCATTGTTTGTACCCCCCATATATTTTTCTTGAAATTCTCTTATGTTCTTCGCAAAAGCATCCATCGCCTTTGCAGCTTCATCAAAAGACAAGCCGATTGATTGTATCATGTTTACCGAGGCATTGAATCTTTTGTTTTGTTCCATATCGTCTGATAGCTTTTGCAGCATGGCGCGATATTTCTCTTTCACGTCACGCCACCGTCTTTCTTTCCCATCTGCACGATTGAAAACTCCGTGAGCGGCGTTCCATATTTGATTTCATGTTTCCAGGTGATATGCAGCCGGATATACTTTTCTCCCGGTTCTGCTCCCCACTCTGGTTTTCCCTCGCCGGTATCTTCCCAGCACTGGATCGCCATCATCGGGCTATTCTTGTTATAACCGGCGCGAAGGATCACATAGAATTGCCATTTGCCATCCGCCTTGAAACGCTGGGCGTTTTTAATGCGGACGATGTAATAATGTGTCAAGGCCCGGTACTCCTCCAGCTTTTCGCCGGAGGCGATCATATCAAACCATTTGCGCTTTATCGGGAGTGTCAGCATTTTTCCGTCCTGCTTTCTATATTCGGTATTCCCCTTTCGGGGATGATGCCATTTCCGGGTGCCTATCTTTAATGATTCTTTTTCGCAGATGCCATAGCATGATTGCCTTTGCCGCAGGCCAGACAAGAACGGCAACGATGCACAGCATCACCCAAAACAGCGAAACGAACATGCTGCCAACACCCCTTATGGCCACCATCAGATCGTCGAAAAAATCTTCCAGATGTTCGGAAATGTTGTTCTTGAATCCCCACGGCAGACGAAAATATGCTTTTACGGGATGATGGATAACATATTCCAGCAATTCATCATGCGTCACTTAAAAATCCGCTCCTTCCGTTACATGCTTTGATCTTCCTTACGCGCTCCTTATACAAGGCGCAGTACGCATAGGCGTGGGTCATGCCGATGGCATGATAGCCCTTCGGTCTATAATAGCTCGTCCACGTCCGGCGTTTGCAATGCGGGCATTTCAAGCAATCCTTTACTTTCATCCCCTCGCCTCCAGTTATCACTTCGCCCCCGTATGCCCGTTTTGTAATCCGAAAAAGATTTGCATGATCGGAATATGGCTTTGTCGTTTACCCAACGGGCAAAGTCTTTCAGCTCCCGTGCCGGTTCTGTGTTTGTGGTAAAGTCACGGTATGGCTGTGCAAATGGATCAACGCCCAGGCCGCGCAGAAATTGGATGCGCCGCTCCGCAGACGGAATATCCTGGACAAGGACATAGCAGAATATGCGATACGGCTTTACTCCGTAGGACGCCAGCCTATCAACAGCGTTTGCAACATCCGTCATCGATGCGTCGGTATCGCAAGCAGTCCTGATAAACCGTATCCATTTAAGCCCTGCAAGGATTTTCGCTATCTCCTTCGTTATCAGTCGCGAATCAAGGCCCTGGTTGAAATCCACTCGCACATCCTTTCCCACCATGTTCTCCATCTGTTCAAGGCCATGTGGGCAGGCCAGCACGTTATTGTCCATAAATACAATATCCCTGCTGTCTCGGCGCTTTATGCGTTCCCATGTATCATATGGGCGTATCTTCCCCTCTTTTTTGGGTACTATGCACCACGGGCAATTTCTGATACATCCCCGCGTCAAAAATCCTATTGCGTATTTTATCTTGGGATATATCGAATAGTCAGGAAACATGCCGTCAATTTCGGGCGGAAGATCAGAATAAAGGCCGTATCCCGTTCCTCCCTTGATCGTATCCGCTGGTAAATATGGATTTTCGGGGGTGAATGTAAAAACCTTGCTGCTGTATACGCGATCATAGTTTAACATTGGATTCCACCATTCCACAGCATCGCCCAGTTCTTTATGATAAGCCGAAATTTTCATCAAGGCATAGTTCGGAAATCCTGTATTATCGCTATCATGTAAGCCGATTAGCATTTTTCTCTTCCTCAATATCAGCAATAAGTTTGAAAAAGATATAGAATTGCTGTGGTACTACGGCGTTTCCGAGTGCTTTACATCTGTCCACCCTATCGGGAACCCCATCACATATTCGAGGTATCCCGGATTCGTCGGGCCAAGCCTCCCAAGGGGAGTGCATTCTATCAGATTGCACAATCGAGGAACGTACTCCCCCCGCAAACATCCGGGTCATTGCGCCGCCCTTCCAATCGCTGGCGCATGGCGTCGGGATCAGGCGCGTAAATGCTTTTTCGTATCCCATTACCCACTCGATCAATTCTGGGTTTGTCCGTCCTCCGTTCCCCGCGCTCAGGTTCCGCACATCCTCGGCTGTCAGTATCCCTGCAAGAGCCAGTTTGCGAAGCTGCTCCAAGTTCCCTGTGCCTCCGCATAGCGGCGCCCCCGTCGATGGCGTGGGCCACAATGGCAACACGTTCTCTCCGGTGCGGGGCGTCAACGCCACAAGCCGGAACAATAAACGTCTGGACTTCGTATTCTGCGCTCTCCAGGTCAGAAAGCACCTGGTCGAGCGCCAGATTGACGATTCCAGGCACATTTTCACAAAGCGTCCAAGATGGGCTGATTTCCCGTATAACGCGAAGCATTTCTGGCCAGAGATAACGGTCATCATCCTGGCCTCCGCGCTTCCCGGCAAGGCTAAATGGCTGGCAAGGGAATCCTCCTGAAATAATGTCAACTGTTCGTAGGCCGGTCTTTTCATAAAAACTTTCTCCTGTCAGCGTCCGTATATCCCGCCAGCGCGGAACATCGGGCCAATGCTTCTGCAATACTTTTGTGGGAAAGTCTGCCCATTCGCATTGTCCCACTGTCGTGAACCCCGCCATTTCTCCGGCAAGATCAAGCCCGCCGATGCCTGAGAAAAGGGATAAATGTGTCATCATTTGTGGTCCTCTAAATGTGAACATTTCAGATTATATAAATCGCTTTCCAGCTTGTGAATGCGCTTATATATATCGTCACATACGCGTTCCGCGTTATACTGCAATTTTGCGTCGTGCCATTCATTCACCAGCTTTCCGATCAGAAGAACAGCCCAATAGGCAAACAGCACCGCCACCAGTAGGCAGCCCATCAGCACCAGTATATAACCGGCATTTTTAATCAGTGCTTCCATTGTCGTTTCCCTTTCCTTCGATAATGGTTAAGTTTGGCCTTATATCGCGCGTAACCCCCAGCACTTCTTCGCACAGCCAGCGCAGCATGTCTTGAAGGTCTTTCTTTGTGAAGCCGTTCAATGTTTCAAAGTGGGCCACTTGCCATATAAGCCGGTATTTCTTGTTCGCGCCAATCTGAGTATCAGCAAGCCAATCCTTGAAATTATTGTGCTTTCGCGGGCCATTCTGCGGTGTACCCGTTAAGTCCATCATTTCCTGGCTAAACAATGCCATTACCAAAATCCTCCTGCGCGAAGTATTGCGGCCTCGATGATGCATGAAATAACGGAGCCGATAAAGTTATACTTTCCGTCCTTGGCTTTGCCATCCAAGGCAAGGTTCATCCCGATATTTCCTCCAAGCGAAACAAGCATCACGATCTGCGGCCAGCGCATATGTCATCCTTCCTTTCGATCTGTTCTCTTTCGTACATGCCAATTTCCGGCGTCACGTCTTTTCTGCCGATGAACACGCCCACGGGGTTGCGGATGATGTAAAACTCACCGATGTGCTTTAGGTAGTCCAGCGGCCCGCGCTTCACCACGCCTTGCACGGTCTCTCCGTTGGCGCGGGTTACGAACACCTTATCGCCGGTCTTCAGCATCTTTCTTCTCCATTTCGGCCCGCAGGCTGTCCTTGATGTAGTAATCAATACCCAATTCTTGACACAACTTTTCAGCCCTGCGTCCATACTCTCCCCAGTCCGTATGCAGATTGAAATAGTTCATCTTCCCGATCTTGTATTTATCCGTCACGGACGCCATCCCCAGCATGCAAATCAGGGAATATCCAGGGTTTACGGTCGGTTCAAAGCTGATCCATGTATTGATCCCCTTCTCCTTTGCCCACATGAGCTGCGTGGCAAAGGGCATGTTCTTCGGCTCAAAACTGCTTCCGTCCATCGTCACGCCAAACCAATCATTCCCGTCCAGCAGATCAAAGTCCCGTGTTCCGTCCCCTTTGGTGAGGATTTGCACATGGTTCCCATACTCTTTCAGCAGCTTTATAATCTCGCGTGTGGCGCTGGTGTCATATCCCGTGGGATACGGATCGCAGGTAAAGCAAAGGTGGATCAGCTTGCCGGTAATCCGCTCCCGCTCCAACTGTGTGCGGGTCGCCTCGATGATGCCAGGGCGTGGCTCCACATGGCTATGAAATTCATCCCGATCCTTCCGCAGAACATTCGGCGCGAAGCAATAAAAGCAGCCGTGCGGGCATCCTGTATAGATGTTCAGGGCATAATCCCCGTATTCTTTGGCCTTGCCTCTTGGTTCATAGATCGGCTTCACGTTTTTTCTCCTCCTTGATGCTGTACTGTTCGCACATTGTATACTTTTCTCCGTCACATCGGATTTTCAGAATATCGCAAGCAGCGCAAATGCCATTCTTGGAATATGGGCACACATCATGCCATCCGTAATACTTCTTGTCATTCATCGGGAACGCACTCCGCTTCCTCCTTGATGATCTCCCTGATCCTTGGCTGTACATAATCCCGGAAAATCTCTACAATCCGTTTCTGCCAGGCTGTAAAGTCGGTCACAACGCGCTCATAAATACAATCCAGGCCAAAGCCATGGTCTGCATTCCAGTCCTCCAAGGTTGCTTCAACGGCTCCATAGCTTTTTGAAACATTTTCCAGCAGCCCTTCCAGCTCATTCAATGCTTCTTCCCGTTCCTCGCGCTCATCATCTGTCAGGCTGTCGTCCTGCCAACCTTCGTCCTCACCGACGCCCAAATGCTCCCGCACTTCCGCAACTGTGCCGGAAACGTCCACTTTCTCAGCCTTAAACAACTTGTCCAACAGGTAATCGTCGTTGATTCGCGCCATCAGGTGCAAGAAGCTCTCGCTGTCCGGCGTTTCGCACCAGCGATAAGCCGCCTCGCCGCAATCGCTCTGTATGTTCAGCATATAGCGGTCAAGATCAAAATCGTAATATCCCCAAAGGCAGCTCCCGTAATGGGGATCGCCCTGCTCCTGGTGAATGGCAATGCGCACAATATTCGGTTTTATGGTCTCAACTCTCATTTCGTTTGGCCTCCTTCGTCCGTTATGATCCAGTTGATATTTTTCTCAAAACACTTCTTGCAATCTGCGTTCGGATCAAGCCCGCACCAGGACATTTTCCGGGGCCATAAGCATCCTCCTGGATTGATAAGGCAATGAATAATAATGGCCTTTTGCCTTTTTGTGCAGGAGATTGTGACTTTATTCTTCATGGCTATGCTCCTACGTTAATCCGCGCTTCTTTCGGATTGCTGCATTTCTTCTTTCCTTGTTCGCTGCATATTTTCCATGAAAGCGATAATCCGCCACGAATGGGATGCCGTTTCGGAGCAGATTGTTTTCTGCGTTTTCAATGGCGCTTATTACTTCTCTGGCGTCGCTTAAACTGATATATTCGCAGCTTGTATAGGTCGATATGTCACATTCAATCCAAACTACGCCAAAATCGCCGGATGCACTGCATCCTTTTTCCGTATCGGAAACACGCGCCCAACAGCCTATATTATAATAGTCATGGCCGCAAATCTCTGAATAGTAATAGCTATAATCCTCGTCATAGGATTTTTGGCTATCCCGTTGCCAGCCGCTACATGCGAGTAGACGCGCCCAGCTCACCTTTTCCGGCTTCATTGTTGCGTCTCCTTTTGTTGATCGGCAGATCCAAACAATACATCTTCTGGGAGTTGGGCCGCTATTGAAATATCCTTCCGTATTTCTGCTACCCCTTTCGCCATACACTCACGCGCCTTACCCAGCACGCTTTCATATTCCCTATACCACGCCAGCGCCGGAATGGTTACGCCGGTCTGTTCAAAGTAGAATACCGGCATATGCTGGTTCGGCGTCACCTGTCCGAAACGCACAGCGTTTTTGTACGTCACGTTATCGCGCATCAATACATCATGCCAGCGAAACACGGCCATACGGAATTTTTCAAGCGTCAGGCTGCTTTTGTAATTATTGCAGCTCCGGCAGGCAGGCAGCATATTGTCCGTGCTGTCCGCGTCGTGGCCGTCGTGCCGTGCAATGGCTTCAAGCTCCATTGGGATCAGGTGATCCACTTGCATATTCTTCGGGGTTATCACGCATCCGCAATATGCGCAGCGGCCTTCGCATAGATTAAAAATCTGTTCGCGCTGTGCCGGTGTCAGTCTCCGGCGCTTTGGTGGTTTGTATGTCACTTCTGATCCACCACCTTTTTGGGGCACCACTTCGGCGTGTTTTTCACAGGGAAACTTCCATCCGGCTTTGAAAAACCTATAAACCCTGGCATTTTGAGAATTTTCTTGTCTCGAAAAAAGTCCTCAATATACTTTTGGTCATTGTGCCTGCAATGATATGCCATCCGTCTTTTCTCTATGGTTGCGTGTGTAAAATGCTTAACGCAAAACTCGCAATTCTCACATCCTGTCATTTTCCATTTCCTCCCTGATCCGTGGATCATCTGCCATTTTGCCTTTGAGCCATTTTATAAAACCGTCAGGAGATAAGGTGTCACAGGCTGGCCCGCAAAGCATGATGATTCTGCTGACGGTATCCAATGACATATTGTGACAACGCACGGAATTAAGGATGCTGTTCGATGCTTCTGCATCCAAGAGAAAATCCACGAGGAGCTTTTCTTCGTCTGTCCTTCTGTTCCATGCTGCCGCCGCTTCCATCTCCTTAATGCGGGCTTGCTGGGCATGGATCAAGGAGAAAGTATCTTTCAACAAATCATCTATGCAATAACGTGATTTTCTACGCAATGCGTAGTTTGGGGAAATCCTTGGATCGAAAAATGGATTATCTTTCTCTTGATACGGACAATTACTGCATATTCGCCATACGCTTTTCCCGCATCCATGCGCTTTAAGCCCCTTCTTCACCTTCTCAAATTGTGCCTCGCTCATTGCTTTTCCGCCCCCAATCTTCCGTGTAATATTCACACTCTCCCGGATGGCACTCTTGCCCCCATAGGTCAAAATAAAGGCCAGGGCATTCGTCCATGTCTTCTGGCGATTTTCCTGTCAGCGTACACTTTGCGCAATCTGGCAGACAGTATATTTCAATGCCAATTTCATCCTTGATGCTCATTGCTCCGGCCATGCTTCCGTCTCCCTCTGCTCGTCCGTAGGCCGTTGTGTCCAGCAGCGCCAGGTTATGCCATAATAGGCGATATTCCACCAGGTAAAGTATGTATCCTCGTCGTTGCTCGGAACATAATAGGGGCTGAATACCCTTAATTCTCCGTTCAGCATAATGTCCGGAAACACCGGCGCAAGGCCGCCGTGTTTTGTTTCCAGCCAAACACAGCCCGCGTAGCGTGCGTTAAACTCCATGAACACTTCGCCCTGGAGCATGAGCCTTGGTTCCTGCGCTACCAGCGCTTGCATGGCTACGTCCACAGCCTCCCGAAGCATAGAAAAACATCTGTCCGGGTAATTTGCTCTGAGAGTTTCAATAGCTTCCTTATGTGTCATCATCTGCTATGCCTCCTTTACCAGGTCAAACATGGTGATCTGCCCGCGCATTGGCTTTGGCCTGTCACGCGCCGGCGCTTCTCGGAATGCCCACAACGGGCAGCTTTCGGCTTTGCAGCGGTCAACTTCTTTTCGGCTGCCGCACATGCAGTCAAGGCATTTCGCCCGGATCGCGGCCTGCATTTCCTGTGGTGTTGGATTTTTGCTCATGGGTTTTCGCCCTCCTGGATAATATGGCCCAGGCATCCTGTTTTCTTGTCGTAATGATCGCACGCATACGGTAGTATAACGCCCCAGCCATCTTCTTTTTTGCTTTGTCAGTAGGCTTCTGACTTGCGTCCCTGTGGTGCATGGGACGCCGCGGAGCATGAAGCATCCGGCAATTTCGTTCAGCTGTTCATCGGTCTTTGCAAGCTGATCGTCAATGACGATGCAAACGTGAAAGCTACGGCGAAATTTTGCTTTTTCGTTGCCTGTCATGCCGTAACCACCCAAAATTGCAGCGGCGCAATCTCTCCAGCGGCCACCCGGCGCAGATATTCGTCACCAAATACGCATGTGCTTTCTGTGGCTTTGCACTTATGGCATCCATACCACGGTTCACATAGATGGTCGCGTAAGCTCCTGTTGCTCAGCTTACGCGGGTCTGGATCATGATAATACCCGTCGTACTGCTTCTTGCGCTCATGGCTGCTTCTTCGGCGCTCGTTGGGATTTACGGCATGGTAAACACGCTTTGCGGCGACAATTGTGCTCATGATTTCACCGCCCCGTCACAATAAGCAACGACCTTCTCAAGCTCCTGCGCGTCCGGCCCGTTGATAATAACGGTATGCCGTATCCTGTCGCAGTAAAATTCATAATCGACAAAGCGCCCGTATCCGTTGCATTTTACGATGATCGCGCTGCACCACATTTCAAGCACTTCTCCGGCCTTGACAGGTTCCATTGGCTTATCGTTCAGCTTGTCATATGGCTGACTGCACACCAGGCAATCGCCGCTTTTCATCGGGACGCGGAAAAGGCTTTCGTCTGCGTAATCACATTTCATGCGCAGAATATCGCGGGGCTGGATGCTTTCGCGGGCTTCGTAGGCCCTGCGCTGGCGTTCTTCGCGCTGTTTCTCGGTAAGCTCTTTCATGGTGTTGGATGCTCCTTTCGTTCATAGGTCAAACATAGTGTCAAAGTGTTCATATGCCATTTCCCGCGCAAGCTGGCTGGTTCTGGCATAATCCAGGGCTTTTACATGCTGCCCCTCAAAGCATGTATGCCAAAGCGTCCCGGCGCCGATCCGAACCGGTTGTACGGTGATCTCCGGCACGGATGGAAGATACCAGCATCCTTTCCACCATTTCCAAAGTCCATCATCGGGGATTTCATGGCCGATACGCGGCAACGCAGGCCGGGGATGTGGTGTTGTTTTGATAATCATGTTGCGCTCCTTTACTGTTCAGTGTATATGGCGTAGTAAGCGCCGTACTCCTCCTTGGCTTTTGCGTGGGCTTCTGCTCGTTCCTCCGCGTCTTTTGCTATTTCTTTGCAGGCTTCGTCCGGCGTCATAAGACCCAGCGCATCTTTCCCGCGTGCACAATCGTGCAAAAACTGGTAATGTCCCAGTTCTGTCGGCGTCACAATGTCCATGGTGTGCCATTGCTGAAAGATTGTGCCAATATACCGCACCGGCGACCTTGCCCCGGCAGCGGCAGCCATTTCTATGGCCCGTATTGCCATGGATGGCGGCAGCTTCCCGGCAAAGGTCATCTGGGTGATCCTGTCCGCTTCCTCTGTGGTTGCCGTTCTGCCAAAGAAGGACGTAAACGCCGAAACGACCGCCTGCCTGATAAGTTGCCAGATGCGTTCTGTATCTTCGTCCTCGCGTGTGCGCGTGCGCGCGTTTTCTGCATCAACTCCAGGATCGTCAACGTCGTCTTCGTCATCCGAAGGATATATATTATTATTTATATTTATCGTATCCTGTGGGGGCGAAGTCGGGAACGTGTTAGGCCCATTGTTGGGTGCATAGTTGGGGGAATAGTTAGGCCCATAGTTGGTGACATAGTTGGGGGAATAGTTGAGGGCATTTTTGCCCCTAACTCCCGCCGTGAGGTAATTGATCTTATACATAGGCTTTACGCCGGTGTTCCCGGCCCCGGCCTTAAAATCAATCAGGCCACGCTGTTTTAGCTGATTGCGAACGGTAAGAATGGCCTTTTTGTTCATGTTACCGAACAAATGCAGCTCGTCATTTGTCACGATGATAAAGCCGTCCGGCCAGTCTGCGGACTTTGTTTGCGGGTTATATGTCCTCATGGCGCGGCCATTGAACACATAAAACAGCGCGATCCAAAACATCCGCTCCTGCGTTGACAGCACGTTATCCTTCGCGTAGATCATAAACGCGCTAAATTCCTCGATAAAGTTGACTTGGCACATTACGCATACCGCCTTTGTGGTGTTGGGTGCAGGGCGCTCATGCTTCCTCTGCCGCCCTATGCAGACTTCTTTCGGGATCGAAGCCGTCAGGATACCGCTTGCGCAGCTTTTCGATATTGCGATCCATACAAGCGCCCAAGGTGGTTTTGCAATAGAACATCAGTATGGAATTGATGATCCCGACGATGGCCCAAAGATTATTTTTGTCGTCCGTTTCCGTTGAGTTCCCATGCAGATTGCAATACGCAATGCGGGCAGAACTGGATGCCAACAATACGCCGAGCTTTTCCAGGCTGCTATCAAATGACGGCACATAGTTGAATGGGCCGTTTATATAAATGCTTGTAGCGTCAAGGCCGAGGCCAGCGCAAAGCTCCGCAACATACCAAAGCACATCCCCGCATTCCTCAACCATCTTGTCAGTGGGAAATTCGGGGTTTTCCCCGCTTTGAAAGGTGAATTTCTTGATAATATCCACCACTTCGCCGCTTTCTCCGATCAAGCCCAGGCATCCATTCAGCACTCTATCGTGTCCGTTGGGGCTTGTCCGCATGGCAAGCTCTTTATATTCAACAATTTCAACCATATAAACACTCCTTTATCGTCCTGCGCATGATAGCGCTCACCTGGTTAATCAGCTTTGCCGGACAGCGCCTTTTCAGCATCAGCAGACGCAGCCAGTCCAGCCATTGCAGCAGTTCCTTCGGCACGTTCCCTTGCCTCCTTTACCACATCGCGCACGATCAGCGC
>JAFURY010000017.1 GCA_017480795.1 Succinivibrionaceae bacterium | reverse complement strand
TCATGTATCCAAGAGGGATAAGGCGGCACAGAAAAGTTACGGCCTCATCCTGAAGCATATTCATGCAGCATTGGCTTGATGCTGCTGTCTAGGGTAGGAAAGGGGTGGTACGAATGGTAATTCCTTAACTTCGGGGGCATGGTTTATTTTTGTCTTGTTCTCTACAATAAATTGCCAATACAATTCACAAACAAACAAATAAATCAAGTGAATTTCGAGATATTTTCAGATATTTTTCACCAGATTGAGTGCCTTTTCAAAATTTTTGACTATGGTTTCATTTGAACCTAATCAAATCATAATATTCATTATAAAAGATCTATCGCTACCAATTGAAAACGATTTGTAGTAATTATCATCGATTTTTAAGTTTTTTGGTTAAAAACATCACGTAACTATTTGATTATTTGTAAGAAAACCTTTAGAATTTTCAGAAGTTAAGTTGTTGAAGCGAGAGCGACCATGGAGAACAATCAACCTCTGGGCCTGAAAATCAAAAGAATCCGAAGGGCATTGAATCTTTCCCGCGAAGAGTTTGCAAAAATGCTCGATGTGCCTTTCAGCACGCTGAAGAACTATGAGTTGCTTTATCGCAATGTGAATTCCACTCTTCTTCTTTCCATCTGTTCCCATCCCGTGATGCACCGCTACACCATGTGGCTGGTGTCCAACCGCGTATACCCGCAGATCGGGCAGATCGAGCCTCCTGGTCTGGACGACAAATCCACCGACGAATAACACCGACGAATCAAATATAGACACGAATTGAGTCACGGCGGAGCGCCGCGCCGCAAGATTTGCGTCAGGCGGAGACTCGACCTCATCAATTCGCCAGAGCCGTTTTGCACCAGATCGCAGCTTTCATAACGAAAACCGCCATGGATAAAACTCAAGATCGTCGCGGGATCTGAATCTGCGGCTCCGGCGCACGGCGCTGGTTTGGATTTGTCCCACACTTTGGACGAAGTTCCTTTGTCCAATCAGGTTCATAAGACCCGTCAGATCCGAGCCAATCTGATTCGAGCAGCGTTTGTCTGCGTTTTTGTGTCTAGACCGAATCCCTCATAAGTAAGTTCATCCGTGCTGAGTTTTTCGCAACCCTGCCCACGGGTATTCGTCCCTTCGTTTCCGGGGACGCGTTCCGCCGCCGGCCGAGCCATTGCGCGCTGACTTTGCCCCCGTGCCTGCCCGCGCGTGTCTCATCATTTCCGTGCAAAAACACCGCCCCGCTTCTTCTTGAACGCTTACCGCTTCGCTTCCGCCCTATAACCCTCCTTAATTCCAGTTTCAATCCCGCCCGAAGGCTCGTTCCTGCCCCGCAAAAAACACCCTCATCGATCCCGCCCGAGGTTTCTTGTTCAACCATTCGGCGAACCGAATTAATTTTCTCCCCGACAGTCAACGGTTTCAAAGAATGCTACAATGCCGCGAAGCGCAGCGACAAAACGCAGCGGAAAACGAGACCGGGCGAAGCGACGAGCCGGCTCATACAGACATAAACGGCGCAGAGGAGAACGCGACATGGCGAAGCAAAATCAGGGATCCCGACGCATGGATCATCTTGTCATTCAGGGTGCTCTGGCATGCGTCGCTCTGCTTGGTCTGCTGATGGTCCACTCAGGCAGTCCCGCCCACACCACCTCCAGGGAGTGCTTCCAGCTGCTGTGCTGCATTCTCGCCTGGCTAGCCGTCTCCGCCAGCCTGTACGCCGCGATGCGCCACGAGGATCGCAACCGCCACCTTTCGATTTTTCTTCTTGGCTTCTTCGGTCTTATCCTGTACGGTACCTACTCGCTGGCGGATTACCAAACCTTTGCGGAAATGCATCCTTCCATGCTGAAAAGCGCCTCACAACTGCTGCTGAGCGCCAGCCGGCACAGCCTTCTGCTGATGTTCCACATCGCCATCAGCATCGGCTTGTGCTGGCGTTTTGGTCTGACCTTCGAGACTCTCTTCAGTCTTCTTCCGAAAAGCCGGCGCAGCGCCCGTGGCCAGGTCTCCGGCTCCTGGGATACGTCGGGAGCGACGGAAAGATCAGACGGCGCGCCAGCAGCGCTTTCCGCCAGGATAATCGAAAGCATCTTCGTTCCCATGGGAAATCTGGCCGCGATTTCAGATGCCACCGAATCCGACGAGAGAGATTACGTCCAAAGCGTTGTAACCTGGCTCCGTCTGCCCAGGGAGCAGGAGAAACAGGCCCGGAAATATCTTGAGCAGGGCAAAGCATGTTCCCCGTCGGCCGCCTTTCTCCGCATCAGCCACAGCGCTCTGGCGGCCAGAGGGTCGGAGTTTCATGAGCGTGCCTTCCGTCTGGCCGCCGGAATTCTGTTTGTCTGCGGCCGTCTCAATCCCGACGAGGAAAAAAAGTTTTTCATGGCATCCGAAGCCTATCATGTGGCATCAGACCGCCGGGAGGAGATCAGAGCCGAACTGGAGAAACTCTTTGACGGAGCAGACGGGCGGTAGGACATAACCGGGCTTCGCCCAAAAAGTTCCATCCCCATGCCGATGTGTTTCAAGGTTCTCCGACGGCATTCATCAGGCTTCGGCCTGGCATATCCGAGAACCATCGACAGACGTTTATATCTTCCCCGGCACGCTCATCCCGCCCGATCGCCCGCCATCCTGCGCGCCCCCGCGCAAGCCGCGGATCCCGCGCCGCTTCTTCCGGATGCACTTTGCCCTGTCCTTGCCATGCGCCGCCCCGGGCGGCTTTCGGCAATGCTGTGCGCCTCTCATTTACGCCGGCTGAACCAGTTCTCACGCTTCACCAATGAAGTTCTTCCGGCATCCTGCATGAAGGATCAAAGAATGTTAAAATGCCCAGCATCGACCGGCAACATCGCGCCGGCCTGAAGAACCGAGGAAAAGTTCATGGCAGAAACCGAATTCCGTGCTCCCCGCAGAAATCACATCATCACTCAGGGAATTCTGGCTGTCACCGCTCTGGTGGCGCTGTACCATATCCTTCGCGCCTACCCCGACAGCTGGACCATGGGTGAATGGCTCCAGCTGACGCTTTTCTTCACCACCTGGCTCGCCGCCTCCTCCAACGTCTACTGCATCGTCCGCCACGAGGACCAAAACCACAACTTTTCCGGATTCGTCATCGTGATGTATTTCGTAATGGCGTGTCTGATCTGCGGCGTGTCCGTGGGCCATCAGACGGCGCTGGAATCGATCCGGCAGAAGAGCGGCTTGCAGCAGCAGACAAAGAACGTAATGGACTACTGCTTCCTCCCAGCGCTGTGCACCGCCGTCAATCTCTTCTTCAGCCTCTATTACCGGCTGTCGCCAGGAGACTATCTGGCCGCCCTGGCGAACTGTCTTTTCAAGAGACGAACCGGAACCTTCTCCAGAGAGCAGGAAACCTCCGACCCGCTGCATGAGGATCATGAACAGGCAGGCGGCGAGCCGGCCGCTTCAGGCGCAGGCCGAAGCGATCCCTTCGTCGCCTCAGGCGTCAGCCCCAGGATCATCGAAAGCATCTTTGCGCCGCTGGGGAATCTGGCCGCAGTCTCCCAGGCGAGCCAGGACGAGGAAAGAAACTACATCGCAGGCGTCATGACCCGGCTCCGCCTCGGTCCCCAACAGCGGCTGATAGCGCATCAGCAGATAAAAATCGGAAAGACCAGCTCCCCCTCGGCGGCCTTTCGGCGCATCAGCCACAGCGCCCTGGCAGCGGAGGGATCGGAATTTCATGAACGAGCATTCAGGATGGCAGCCGGCATTCTTTTTGCCGGCGGCAGTCTGGAAAAGGGGGCGCAAAGGCGGTTCGACATGGCAGCCGACGCCTTCCATGTTTCCCAAAGCAGCCGGGACGAGATCAGGACGGAGCTCCAGACTCTTTTCAGAAGATCCTGATCCGGATCCGAACCGAAACTCCGGCGTCTTTTGGATTTGATCTGGACAGTTTTTTCCTCTATTCTAGAATCTGCGACGATGACCGCGACCGGCAGACGCAATGCCGGAAAGGGCGGTACAAAAGTCAGCGAAGGAAACAGAAAGCGAAGGAACAAAGCGGCCGACGCGGAAGGACGCGCCGCGTCGCGGCGTTCGGCTCTGGCCGCAGAGCGGGAAAAACAGGAAGCATCATGGAAATCATCATCCGCAAAAGCATCACCGACCTGGCCACTGAAAAGCTGTGGCTGGCAGCCGGGATCCAGGAAAAAACCGTGGAGGAGGGGCAGCCTCTGCCCCCCGGGACCGTATGCTATGACGCCAGTTCCTCCGACGCTCCCCTCCGGGATCGCTTTTCGGATGCCGGCTTTGATGCCAGGTTTCTTGCCATCCCCGTTTATCTCAGACGGGTGATTCAGGCCATCGCGAACATCTACCCCCTGGACCGGTATCTGGCCGCCCACTACGAGCGCCAGCTCACCGCCGTCATGCGCCGGCTGAAGGAGGAGGACATCAGGACTCTTGACGCCCGGGCGCTTGAGGAGAATTTCGACCTTACCGGAAGGGAGGCGACGGACGCCTTTCTCCGCTTTCAGCGCAAGCTGTATCTCGCCTACCAGCGTCAGGACTGAACGAGCGCAACAACCACAGGAGACTTATGGATACGGAAAATCAGACAGGATTCGGCCTGCCTCCGAAACAGGAGATCGGAAAAGAGGAGCTGCTGGCCAAGGCCCGGGAGCTGATGAAGGAATGCGACGACTACATCGACGGCATTCTCCCCGCCGACGTGAGGGAGGCCGACGGCTCCTTCGTCTTTTCCGGGGATTATTTTCTGAAACCCGACGGCACCCCATCGGAGAAAACACTGGCGGTGTTCAACGTGTTCAAATTCCTCAACGGCCGGCTTTCCCGGATTTACCGTCTGAAAGACGCCGACGGCAGCGGAGAATAAAAAGTGACCTATACCATAGAGCAGCTTACCGGACAGGATCAGTCCCATCTTGTGCCTCTGGAGGGCTTTGAAAAACACCTCCTGACGCCTGAAACGGCTAGGGCCTTTTCCGCCATGCGCGAGGATGCCGCGCGCGATGGCATCGACATCGCTCCGGTGTCATGCTTCCGCAGCTTTCAGCGGCAGCTTGAGATCTGGAACGACAAATATCTGGGGGATCGTCCGGTCTACGACAACCGCAACCGTCCGGTGAACGTGGGAACCCTCACAGGCGTCGAAACCGTGTACGCCATCCTCTACTGGTCTGCTCTGCCCGGCTTCAGCCGCCACCATTGGGGCACCGATCTGGACGTGGCCTCGCAGAAACTCATGCCAGAGGGCTACCAGCTGCAGCTGACATCTGACGAATACGGACCGGATGGCATTTTCGCGCCTCTGACCGCCTGGCTTGATCGTCACATGGAGGAATACGGATTCTTCCGGCCCTTTACCGACGACGCCCATGTGAGAGTGGGCACCGAGCTGTGGCATCTCAGCCACAGGAGCCAGGCCGCAGAATTCGAGCGGCTCATCAGCCGGGAGGTTATCGCGAAGGTGGTCGGCGAAAGTCAGATTGCAGGCAAATCGTGTCTCAAAGGCATGATCGACGAGCTCTACGACGACTACATCATCCACCTCTGAGCGGACGCGGCGCTACTAATTCTTTCGGAACGGACAGCATGGCAAAACTGGACAATGAAGGAGCGCAGCTCCTGCTATTCGTGGCCGGAATAATCGGCTACCTCATTGTGTTCGTCTACTACCTCACCTACGGCGACATCGCATTTTCGGAAAGAATATTCTTTTTCATCGCCAGCTTCTGCTACGGCTGGCTGGCCTGGGAGTCGGTGCAGGCGAAACAGGACATGCTGATATCCGCCGTAATGACCGGCCCCATGATTGGGGCAGGCGTGGTTCTGGCCGACATCAGAGCTCACGGCGTCATCATCGCCAGCCTTCCGCTGACGGGAATCTATGTGGCAGTGGCTCTGCTCTGCGGCATCACGGCTCTGTGGGTGCGGGCGACCGGCAAAAAAAATTCCGGACGCGATGCGTCTGACATCGGTCAGAGCGCAGCCTCCGGATCCGCATCGGGTACAACCGGCGGCTACGATCCCTATGGACCGCATGCGGGGTACGATCCTTACGGCCCCAGCGCGGGAGGATATTCAACCGGATACCATCCGGGCGCATCCGGCGCCAAGGCCGAATCCGACTGGCGCGGCCCCGGCTTCGGCAACGCCAACGGCTACAGCGGCTACGGCACCTGGGAGCGCTACGAGCCGGGATCGCAGTACCGGAAGGATGGAGACGAGCGCTACGCCCATGGCGGGTTCGGCCAGGCGTCAGATTCCGCAGGCGACAGCGGCTTCTCCGGTTTCGGCGACTGCGCGAATGCCGGCGGATTCTCCGATGCCAGCGTGTTCGCCGCTCTGACCTATGACGACACTCTCCTAAGAGCCGTCATGGTGTCCCTGGGTTTCATGCTGAACAACAGCAGTTCCAGCGCGGAGCTGCAGCAGATCTTCATGGACGAGACCATGGAAAGACTCCGCGTTCCGGAGGGAAGCATGGACAAAGCCAGAGGCTTTGCCGACGAGGGCCGCCACAGCAGCATGTGGAACGTGGGTCTGTGCATGCAGGAGGCGAAACTGGACGCCCGGGATCCGAATCTTGCCGCCGCCCTCTTCTTCAGCATTGCCGGCTCTCTGTTCTATGACGAGCAGGTGACGGCGGATGAGGTTCAGATCTTCAACCGGATGGCCCAGGCCTTCCAGGTGGCCCCCGCCCTGGCCGAAAGGATCTTCCGGCAGCTGCTGAAGGACTACAATCTGTTTTACGATGCTAACAGCGGCAAATACACCGCCTACGGCTACAGCAAAGCGGGAGCCGGCTTCGGCGGATCGGCCGGTTCGGAGGGAGACGGATACCGCCGGCAGGAAGAGCGTGAACAGAAACGGGAGGAGAAGAAGGAGCCGACCTACACCTCAAAAGAGCTCAGGAACGCCTACATTACCCTGCAGATCAAAAAGGACGCAACCGACGCCGAGGTCAAGGCTGCCTACCGCAAGCTCATCGCCAGATATCATCCCGACAAGGCCATTGCCAGAGGTCTGTCAGAAAGCGAGGTGGCCAACTACAACGAAATCACCCAGAAACTCAATCAGGCCTACGACATCATCCGTATGGAACGTGATCTCTGAAAACCGGGAGACGTGATGTCGTTCAATAACCGAAGCGTAAATCGCCAGTCAGCGCCGGCGGGAAATCCGCGGCGTCAGCTCAGACTCCGGAGACAGGCATGTCCGATTTCAACCGCTACGGCAACTCAAATCCCCGAAACCAGTTAAAAGATTTCTACATGACCCTCGCAGGGTGTCTGGTGACGACGGTGGCCGTCGCCTACTACCTGAGCATGTCCAATCCCTGGCCTGAAACTCTTCTGTTTTTCGCCGCCCTGGGCAGTTTCTCCTGGCTCTGGGCCGAGGCCTCCAGAACCCGCAGAGACGCGCTCGTCTCAATGCTCAGAGTGGCTCTGTACGCCAGCCCTTTTGCGGTCATGGTTCTGAAAATGAGAGAGAATCCCATGTCCATGATGCTAGTATTTATTACACAACTTAAAAAGAGTCGAAAAAGCCTTGTGTGACAAGGGTTCATAGATGAAAAAAGGCGTGTCTTAACTTATAATTGAAATCGTCATAATAAAGGAGACACGCCAATGACATT
>JAFURY010000112.1 GCA_017480795.1 Succinivibrionaceae bacterium | reverse complement strand
TATTAATAGTTTTGATCAATCTAAATAATTGCTCAATAAATACACAAATTTGCCACTATGCACAAACTTAAATGAATTTATATAGGCTTGATCACAAAACTAATTTGAAGTTCGTTGCAAATTTTGCATCGGGGGCATGATTGTAAATATCGACATCGTTAAGCCGGTAGCCGTCATACCACTCCTTCAGCTCCTGGCGGGACACGCTGCAGAATTCGCTTTCCGCTATCGCGGCAACTTCATCCTCCGTAAATCCGAAGTATTTCTCGTAAGGGATCGGTCTGAGCATGTTGTATTCTTTGAAGTCGTTCAGCGCCGATTGGGAATTGTATTTCTTGATGGGAAGAATGCCGGTGAGATACGCAAGGGCGAAACACGCTCTGCCGCCATCGGTTTTGAAAAGATCGCGAAGAAGATCGATAAAATCCTCCTGCAGTTGCGTGTCGTCCCGGCAATCCCGGTAAACCCGATCCCATTCATCCATAATGAATATGAACTGGGCGTCCAGGTCGTTTCTCAGGCTGGACAGAGCCTCGAGAAGCCCGACGTTTTCAATCTGATGCTTTCTGAAACATTCTTCAAATTCTTCGCGTTCCCGGAGATCTTTAATTACCGAATACTCCAGGTAGTCCGCCAGGGTTTTTACGCCCGAAACTCTTGCGCTTTTCTTCAGATAGCTTTTGTACATGCCGCAGATAAAGTTCATATCGATGTAAATGACATCGTATTTGTTCAGATGCAGGGCGTAATTTTTTTCTTCGGAAATTTTCAGATTTTCAAAAATTCCTCTGTCGGCGTAGCTTTTTGAATAATATGCCAGAAGCATATGCGCCGTGACTGTTTTGCCAAACCTGCGTGGACGGGTTACGGCAAAAAAGCGCTTGTCCGCATTGATCCTGGCGGACATTTTTCCGATAAAATCCGTTTTGTCGACAAATATGTCTCGATCCCGGAAATTTACCAGTCTTTCGAAACTGTTTTCCTTAGTTGGATTCAGAATGCTTCCCATAAGCGTTACATCCTAATTCTGCAGCCTCGCAAGCCGAAATTCCATCGCATGGCGCTAACCTGATAGCGCGCCAAGCAAAAGTTCCGCCGACAATTTTTCGTCTCTGATCTCGTGACGGCCATGCGCCGGAAGTTTGTCCGATCCGCATGATCTGTCTGGTCTTGGAAATCAGGGAATCAGCGCGCCGCGCATAAACAAAAGCAGGCCTCGCGCGGCGCGCCGGGCTATGTTCTGCTTCTTTCCGCGGCCTGTTTCCGCTTTTTCTCCTTTTCCTTTTCCCGGGCCTTTTTCATGATTTCGTCATATTTGTAGGTGCACATTCTTTCGGACGATATCCTGTTCAGCTTCATGTCGCGGGCGTTCTTCAGCGTCTTGTAGTAGCCGCATCTTTCAAGTCCCTGGGCATCGGTTGGCATGGTGAAGTGCCAGCAGCTCCATCCTGATGCGAAGCAGGCGCCCCGCTGGTTTTCGCCGCATTTTCCGCCAGGGGCGAGGCCGGTGGCTCCAGGATTGAACATGATGGCCACGGTGGAGCTGGCGTGACCGTGGCTCACTCTGCCGTAGTTGCACAGACAGTGTAGCACGTCGCTGTTGTCCAGCTGGGTCATGACATTGACGATTTCCGCTTCCCGCTTGTACCGCTCCAGCTCCTTGCCCAGAACGATCCTGCCGTCGCTGGCGATGCTTTCGACATCGCAGTCGCAGGCGAACTGGGCGGCCTCTTCAAGATAATGGTCGCGTCCCTTTGCCATGGCGCAGATCATGTCGTTGGTTCTTTCCCTGATGTTTTTTGACTTGCAGGTTTTGCTGCCCCTGGTCCATCTTTTCAGCTCCGACTCGATTTCCATTCGGGCCTTGATGTAGCTTTTGAAGGCGCTTACCTCGTCGGGACAGCCCTTGTTCCAGAGGGACGACACCCGGCTGCCCAGATAGTTGTCTATCCTGGTGCCCAGTCCCAGGTTTTCGTTTTCGGCATCCACAATTCCCTGATGCCAGCGGTTGAAGTCCTTCCTGCAGTCCCGCCGATCGGAACTTTTGAGATTCAGAAAATCCGATTTCATGTCGTTGGCCTTGCGGGCGAATCCTTTGTTGTTTCTTTCCGCCTCCTCCCAGGCTCTGAACTGGTTTTCCAGGAAGTCGTAGACCTCCTCGTCGGATATGAAGTCGGAGTTGACCAGGTATTCCTGCGCGGCCTCGTCGCCTTCGTTCCGCAGCGTTTCAAGATACATTCTCGCCCGGCTGCGGTTGGCTTTGCTCAGGGCCTTTTTGGTCAGCTCGTTGCCCAGAGTCTTGACCATCACCTCCTTGGCCTGCCTGAATATCCGATCCTTGTGATGCTGCCAGTCCTCCTTCCAGATCCTGGCGAAGTCCTCGTACCCCAGCGAACCCTTGGTGTCGCCTCCCGTCTTTTTCCATTTGCCGTACATCCGCATCACGGACACGTCTCTGACAAAATCCTTGGTGGAAAGATAGGCCTGGTAGGACAGCTTGACGGAGCCCACGGCAATCGGAAACTGGGTTCCGGCTATGGCAAGCACCGCATCGGCGTAGGCCTGCTTGTTGCTGTAGTTTCCTCCGGCCATGCTGCCCGCCAGTGTCGCCACATCGTCCCTGGCATCGTTGGCGCCCTGGGCGATCTTTTTTTCGAAGCCGTCAAGATTTTTGATGGACTTGGCCACGCTGGCCCGGTAGTCGGACAGACTCTTGAGCATTTTTTTGCCCTTGGCGGTCCCGCCGATGGCGTTTTCCAGCACCTTGTAGGTGTTCATGTACTGGGCGTCGGACATCTGGGCCATGCGATCCCGGAGGTATTTCGGATCCTTCTTGTAGACCAGTTTGGTTATGCATTTTTCGTCGCAGTGGTTCAGCGCGCCCTTTAAAATCATGCCGGCGGCCGTTTTGGTGGCCGACAGATAGTCCTCCTCCGAAATCTGATCGAGTCCGGCCACGGTGTCGTTGTAAATGTCCCGGGTTTCGTTGATCTCGTCGTAGACTTTCTTGAGCTTGGTTCCGTCGGAAAGGGGCAGGTTGAAAGCCACCGTCTTGCCGAAGTTCACCAGCTCGTTTTCGAAATCCCCGTCCCGTCCCAGGGTGATGTCCACAAAGGACATGCGGCGGATCTCCTCGTCGATGTACCTGCGGCAGTCGGAGTCCTTCAGGGCCGCCGGAGTCATGGGCAGGTTCGCGCGCCCGCGGGCGTCAAGCTCAGCCACGGTTTTCTTCACCAGGGATGCTTCCTTAGGCGGGGACGGCATATGAAACCGCTTCAGAAAATTTTCCTTGAAATCGTCGCTTTCGCTGTCAGGCTCCGACAGATAGCTGTCGATGCTGGTCTTGATCTTCTGGCGGTGGGCTTTCATTTCCGCATCCGTCATGATGCGCATCGGAACCGCCGCCTGCATTTTTCCTGTCGCGCTATCCGAATCGTAAAGTCTCAGCTCGTAGTCTCCCGCTTCCCGGTTTATGGAGAAATTGACCATGAATTCCCGCCCGTTGCCCACGGACACCCGGTTGTCCCCCGTATATTGCAGCACATCGGCGATCTCCCGGGAATGCCCTTTGGGAACCAGGGCCACAAAGGCGTTCTGCGGCCAGTGGGTCAGGGCGGATCCGTAGACGGTTATGCCGCTGTCGCGCTCCGCCACGGTGTCCTCCACGTATATTCCCGGTTTGCGCTGTCTGTCGTAAGGAGACTGAACCACCCGGAACTCTCTGCGGACGGTTTTCTCGTTTTCCCCTTCGCCCTGTTTCAGCGCGGCTTCGTATTCCCCCAGCTCGAAGATTTCCCCCGTCAGATCATGGTAATAGCTTTTCTCGTGGCATGGCACCCGCTGCCGGTAGAGTTCCTTTTCGGCTCCCTTTTTCTTCAGCGTAATGACGGCCTCGCCGGATTTCCATGCGCCGTCGCACCCTACGATGTAACCGGCTCTGCCGCCGGAGTAGATTTCCGCAGGCAGAGCCACAAAGGTCTTTTCCGCGGATGCGGGCGGATTAACCACTTTGAAATCGATTTTGGCCGAAGCCGGCTGGGTTTTGCTGTTTTTCTCGTAATAGGCGCAGTCGTCGCAGAAGTCGTAAATCAGCAGACTGTAATCCCCTGCCTCCTTTGGCGCCGTCATGACAAAGCCCTGACTGCCGTATTCCTTGAGAGCCCGGGAACGCTCCAGATCCTTGAGCTGTCCCAGGGGGATGTCCGACTGATCGGCGGAGGTCAGGTACACCTCGGCGTAAGGACTTGTTTCCGGATCCTCTATCTGGACGAAGAATTTTTCCTCCGGCAGAAAGCGGTCGCGCTGGATGGATATTCTGGCAAGTTCGCCGTTTTCAACGGTGAAGCCGGCTTTGTTCAGCAGAACATGCTGTTTGTCCCTGTTCTCGACAAAGAGGCGCAGCTCGTATGCGCCGGCGCGGATTGGCGCTCTGATGGAGGTGAAGCCCTCGCCGTTTGTGATTTCGAGCATGCGCTCGTTCTGATGCGCCTTCTGCGAGGATTCAAAATCATCAGGCGTATCGGAGGGAGTCAGCGCAATCATAGTTTGTCTGGCTTTGCGCGCCAGATCGGAATATTCCGGCAGATGGTAGTGGATCCTGATAATGTCGCCGGATGCGACTTTGGCGGCGTCGATGGCCAGCTCGGCGCCTGGCTCCAACTCTTCCGTGGCCGATGTCAGACTGTTGAGCGGAGCAAAGGTATGACTGTCAGGCCGGTATTTGAAACCCTCTCCCAAAGCCGCTTTGAGAGCGGCGATCTCCTCGTCCTGGCGCTGCTGGCGAATCTCCTGATATGCGGGGACGATAACGGCGCCAAGACTTTTGAGATGCTCCGCAAGCTTTCCGCGGTTCACATCCACATCGGCCCGGATCTCCACCGATTTGCCGTCCTGGGCGGTTTTCACGATTTTGAAACCGCTGACAAAATCGTCCGCCCTTGAAATCACCGTATTGCGGATCGCCTTGCTGCGCTGCTTTACGAACTCCTCGTCGGTGATGGCAAGCATCAGCTGCCGGGTGGCGCTGATCTTGGCGTTGGTTTCGGCGGTTTTCTGATCCTTGCCTCTGGCATCGACGGTTACGATCTGGGCATCGGCGCAGAAGGACGCGGCCGCAGCCAGCAGCGCAAGCAGAAATCGTCCGATATTCGACATCGTTCTCATTGGTTCATCTCCTTCTGCAGATATTCCCGCAGTCTGTCTATCTGTTCCTGATTGCTTTCATCTTCCGCAAGGGGAGATTCCTGAAGGTGATCCAGCGCGCTTCGCCCCTTTTTGTCGGTGGCTTTCGGATCGGCTCCCGCTTTGATGAGAGCTTTCGCCAGACGGCTGTCGGCGGTGACGAAGCTCGCGGCCATCAGCGGAGTCCGGCCCTGGCTATCGGCAAGGTTGACGTTGGCGCCCGCCCTGATCAGATCCTCTGCGAAGGATCTGTTTCCGGCCAGAATGGCCAGCAGCAGCGCCGTGGAACCGGTGGCCTTGTCCCGCCTGTCCAGGTCGGGTTTGGTTTCCAGCAGCAGCCTGGCCGCCGTTGAGTGCATTCCCCCAATTGCCGCATAGTACAGTACGCTGTGACCCTGAGGCGATATGACGTCGGTTTTGGCTCCCGCCTTGAGCAGATCCTCCACCACGTTATGAAACTCGCCTTTTTCAGCTCCGGTCATCAGAGCCGCCATCAGCGCCGAAACGCCTTCCTTGTTGACGGCGTTCACATCGGCTCCCATTTCCAGCAGTTTTCTGGTTACCTTGTTCCGGCTGACATTGCCGGCAATCTCCGTCAGATTCGCGTGCATGGCCAGGAGCGGCGTGTTGCCATGATTGTCCCGGAGATTTATGTCGGGTCCGCATTCCAGAACCTTTTCAAAGTCCTGGTAGGAAAAATCGTAATGAGACATGAAGTGAAGCAGCGTTTCGCCGGAGGAGCCCGGTTTGTTGACGTCGGCGCCGTTTGCGACGAAGAGTTTGAACAGTTTTTCGTTGAGGCTGAATCTTCCGTTTCTAAGCGTCAGTTCCTGGATAAGCGGCCGGCCTTCCTTCGACAGCTGGTTGAAATCGGCCTTCCGCTGGGCCAGCAGCTGAATGACGTCCTCTTTCACGTCCAGCTGACGCCTGGCTATCATTTCAAGCACAGATCGGCCTTCCGCGTTCCTGGCGTTCACCGTCTGGGCGGGAATATTCTGCTGCAGAAGGAATTTCGCCATGTCTGGATTGCGTTCATTGGCAAAGGCCAGCATCAGCAGCGTCTCGCCTTTGGCATTGGTCTGGCTCCAGTCGATGTTTCCGGTCAGCAGTGGCTTTACGTTTTCAACGGTTCTGGAGGCCATGGCGTTCATTCGGGCGGAGATCCGGCGCTTTCCTCCGTAATCGGCATCCAGACCCTCGGCCATCAGCTGACCAAGAAAATCCGGATCCGAACTGACCCGGCGGACAATGACGGCGAACATGGACTCGCTTACGCAGTCGTCCTTCAGTTTGTTGCCGGATCTCGCCACCTCCAGAATTGTTTTCTTCATGTCGTCCGAGTAGCCGCCGTTTCCGGTGCAAAGGGAATATTTGAAACTCTCGTAATTGAAGTCGCCTTCTTTGGCGGAAACAGGCGTCATTGCCACGCACAGGGCGCATGCCAGCAGAACTTTGCCGATATTCATGGTTTGTTTACCTTCATTTTTTTACGATACTGCTTGCGCAGGCCGTCCGGCGCAGGCAGTCAGAGCCGAACCTCGGGCGCGCCGGGCTTTGATGCGCCGGCGCCGACCGCTGCTGCCGGCATCTGAAATTCTCCAGGAGTTTGAACTGCCGCCAGAAAAATGTTGCGCGCCTGGCAATATTTTCGGAATGCAATCATTCCGATCATATCAGATGATATTCAGATGAACATTTTTTGCTTGATGCACGTTGAGAACAATGTGAGCAAAATCTGCTTCATCTGAAACCGCGCGGAGCAGGCCGATGCGGTTGAAAGAGCGGAATTGCTGCGGACATGCCACGGACTCTACCGGCGTATGAAGAATCGGCCGTCCGGAGAACGAGGTCGGATATCAGACGGCAGTGCGGTTCGTCGGTCGAAGAGAGGATTCGATCTCGACAGGATAGATTGGCAGGCGTCGGCAGGAGAGAGTGGCAGACGCAGGCGGAAGAGAGTGGCGGAAGCGGGCTGGAGAGGGATGCGGCGCGGAGCGTTCGGAGGCGATGCCGCCGGCTGCTGCCGGCCGGTTTGAAGCGAAGCGACCTGAGCCAGGGTTTTCAGCGTATGGTTTCATGCTGCAAAAAAAGAGGGGTCGCATCCGTGCAACCCCTATATTTTTTAGAAACTCAAATCCCGCTGACCCATCCGGGTCAATTTATCATTCCATGACAAATCCGACATCCATGTCGGAGTTGCTTCCTTGCAACACCTGTTATTGTATCCGTCGCTTGAGGTTTTGCAATGGCCCAAGACGCGCCAATTCGACTCCCTGGCGTAGCATAAGATACGAATATTTCTTATAAATCAACAGGTTACGCGATGTGGCTGTCGTCCGATCCTACAGCATAATACCGATTTTTCCTACACCGGTATGGCAAATATCCTACAGGTTTCAGGGACGTGTTGCGTCTGCCCCGAGAGCGGCCGGTCAGGCGAAGCCCGGTCCGCAACGGTATATGGCGGAGTCTTTCTGCCCATCGCGGCGTTTTCAGGGCATAATAGTCATGTCCGGGACGACAGAGAAGAGGAGAATCCAATGGCGAGAATTGAGCATGCGGCGCTGTACGTGAATGATCTCGAAGCGGCCAGAGCCTTTTTTGCGCAATACTTCGGCGCGGTTTCAAACGACGGATATCATAATTCTCAGACCGGGTTCAGATCCTATTTTCTCAGTTTCGACGGCGGCGCCAGACTCGAGATCATGAACCGTCCCGAGGTGCGCGGATCTGGCGGCATGAGCTTTCGCGCCGGCTATTCTCACCTTGCCTTCTCGGTGGGCAGCCGGGAAAAAGTGGACGAACTGACCGCCAGGCTGAAACAGGACGGCTACGAGGTGGCCAGCGGTCCTCGCGTCACCGGGGACGGATACTACGAAAGCTGCATAATCGCCTTCGAGGGCAACCTGGTGGAAATCACCGTCTGAAGGGATTGCTGCTACGTTCTGATGGGGCATGGCAGCCGACGGTCCGAGGCCGCAGGCGAAAGACCGGGTCGCACCTGCCGTTGAAGACTCAATTGTGGCTGTCCCGCGCCGGTATGACCGTTCGTGGCCGCAGGGCAAAGACGCGGTCCGCCGGTCCTGTGTCGCCGCGACAGGGATGAAAACCCGCCGCCGTTTCCGTTCGGAATGCCATGACGATGATGACTGTTTCCCATGGCGGACAAGCGCCGGCGGCAGCGGCGAAAAGCTCTTTCGGAAAATAATTTCTCAGCAAAAAGGGCGGATATGTCCGCCCCTGATTGTCTGAAGCCGGCGCAGGTTTCTAGAGCCGATCCAGTTCCTCCAGCTGCTGGCGCATCTGGCTGGAAAGCACCGGAAAACGCCGGAAACTCTTGGGATCGGCGCTGTCGCCTTCGATATGAAAACCTACCGCGAATCTCTCCCGCTTCCACTGGTTGCGGCAATAGAGGCGGTAGTATTTCTTCAGCGCGTTCACCAGGTACGCCGTGTCGTGATCCCGGCCGAACGGTCCGTTCTTCAGATATGTCAGCACATCCTTCGGCCACAGATTCAGCGTCTGGGTCAGGCGTCTTATCTCGTCCAGCAGCGGATACGGCATGAGATCCGACTCGTCGGTCTGCTCCACCGGCCGCAGCTCGGCGGTGGGCGCCTGCTGGACGATGCCCTCCACCTCCGGAATTTTCAGCAGTCCGCACGGGGTTTCAAGCCCGTGCTCCATGATGTAGCGGTTGATCTTCAGGATCCTTGACTTGCTGATGCCGGCAATCGGGGAAAGGACGCCTGAGGTGTCGCCGTCCATGGTGCAGTAGCCCACCGAGGCCTCCGAGAGATTGGAGGTGGCCACCAGCAGCTTGTTGAAGCGGTTGGCCAGCATCCAGATGCCCGGGGATCTGGCCCGGGCCTGAATGTTCTGCAGCGTGGCGTCGTCCTTCTCCCAGGACAGCTTGTCTCCCTCGGGCAGCAGATCGTTCACAAGACGCTGGTACTCGTTCACCAGACTGGTGATCTTCCATTCGTAATGTCTGGCGCCGATGCCCTTGGCCAGCTCCTCGGCCGCCTTGCGGGTCACCTCTCCGCTGTGCTCCGAACCCTGATACAGGGTGATGAGCACCTTCGGCATGACCTCACGTTTGACGAAGTCGGCCGCCAGGGTGGCGCTGTCGGACTGGACGAGGCTTATGCCGCAGGACTTGAGGGAGGCGATGAATTCGGCGGCTCCCAGATGCTCGGCGGCCAGCACCATGGCGTAATAGGCCATCATTCCGCAGAGGGCGGAGTCTGCTCCTCCGGAAAGGCTCAGGGCGAAGCCGCCGGTGCGGGTTTTGCGCATGAAATCCCACATGCCAAGAGCCACCGCCTGACATGCGATCTGTTCGGGATTCTCCTCCGGCAGAGGAGCCGGCGAGCTGAGCACCGCCTCCTCGGCCTGAGACGGCCTGATCCCTTCAACCTTAACGAACAGTCCCTGATCCGGATGGCAGATGTTCTCCGAGGACAGCAGACGGCTGTTGCGGTTGGCCTCCAGATCAACGGTTACGGTGTGCACCTGATGAGTCTTGAAACTGAGGCGGGAGGACTGGTGGATGATCTGTCCGCAGCTGGCGATGATGGAGTCTCCGTCGTAGATCGCCCGGCCGGATTCGTTGCCAAGAAGGTTGGTGTAGGCGTACACGCAGCAGAAGGCCCTGGAGCCGTCCTGAATGAAGTTGCGGCGCGCCGCCTGCTTGCCGATGGCGAAGTGGGAGGCCGAAGGATTGAGAATGATGTCCACGCCCCGGGCGTAAAGGCCGGTGCCTGGACGGTGGGCCACCCAGGAATCCTCGCAGATCTCGAAGCCGATTTTCACGCCGCCGATGTCGAAGCAGATGTCTCCGGCCGGCACCGGGGCGCGCTGATCCTGGAACAGATCGTCCAGGTGGCAGGTTTCGCCCGCTTTCCATGGGGTGAACCAGCGGTTCTCGTAGTGAATGCCGGTTCTTGCCAGATACTGCTTCAGCGCGATGCCGTGAATGCCTCCGCGGCTCACCAGAGCGCAGCCGTTGTAGAGCTGCCCGCCCGCCAGCACCGGAACGCCGATGGCGGCGGCGATGCCCCCGGGCATTTCCCGGACGACGGACTCCAGGGCCGCCATGGCCTCCTTGAGAAAGGACTGGACGTAAAACACGTCCTCGCAGCCGTAGCCGGTAAGGCAGAGTTCAGGCAGCAGCAGCAGACGGCTGCCGGCGGATGCGGCAAGCCTGATGGAGCTCATGACAAGCTGCCGGTTTCCTGCGATATCCAGCGGCGTGGTGTTTATGACGCCGGTGGACATGGTGAAAAACTGGGTCATGACCGCTCCTACTTCACAATCAGAATTTTCAGGGAATTGGTGGATCCGATCTCCTCCACATGATCGCCGTAGGTCATGATCACCTTGTCGCCTGAGTTGAAGTAGCCCAGCTCCTTGCATTTGGCGATGGCCTGGAGGGTCACCTCCTTGCGGGAAAGGGTGTCGTCCTGGTCGAAGCGCACCGGGGTCACGCCGCGGTAGAGCGATACCCAGTTGAGGGTCTTCTCGTGCTTGGACAGGGCGTAGATCGGCAGGCTTGATTTCAGGCGGGACATGAGACGCACCACGCCGCCGGAGCTGGTGAGGGCGATGATGCCCTTGATGCCTCTGAGATGGTTGGCGGCGTACATGGTGCTCATGGCGATGGTCTCTTCAGGCGTCTCGAATTCCCGATCCACCCGGTAGCTTGATCTGCTCATGGAAGGATCGGCTTCTGCGCCTGCTATGACCTCGGCCATGGAGTGCACCGTTTCCACCGGATAGTCGCCCACGGCGGATTCGGCGGAAAGCATTACCGCATCCGTGCAGTCCAGCACCGCGTTGGCCACGTCCATGACCTCGGCGCGGGTCGGCAGAGGGTTTTTGATCATGGATTCCATCATTTGGGTGGCGGTTATCACCACGCGGTTGAGCTGGCGGGATTTCTTGATGAGACGCTTCTGCACGCCCACCAGATTAGGATCGCCGATTTCGATTCCCAAATCGCCCCGGGCCACCATGATGACGTCGGCGGCCAGGATCAGCTCGCTCATGGCCTCGTCGGTGGCGACGGTTTCGGCTCGTTCCACCTTGGCCACGATCTTGGCGTTGGAGCCTGCCTCCTCCAGCAGATGGCGGGCCTGTCTCAGATCGTCTCCGCTGTGAGGGAAGGACACCGCAAGATAGTCCACGTCGAGTCTTGCGGCCAGCTTGATGTCCTCCTTGTCCTTGTCGGTCAGAGCCTTGGCGTTGAGTCCGCCGCCCTTCTTGTTGATGCCCTTGTGATCCGACAGCGGTCCGGCCACTGAAACGGTGGTGTGAATGCGGTGGGAATGGATGCTGGTGACTATGAGCTGGATCTTGCCGTCGTCCAGCAGCAGAATGTCGCCTGGCTTCACGTCCTCCGGCAGCTTCTTGTAGTCGATGCCCACCTGGGTTTCGTCGCCATCTCCCGGAGGAAGCTCGGCGTCTAGAACAAAGGACTGATGCTTTTCCAGGATCACGCGCCCGTTTTTGAAGGTGGAGACTCTGATCTTCGGACCCTGCAGATCGCCCATCACCGCCACATGGGTGTTGAGCTTGGCGGCGATGTCTCTGATCTCCTGAACTCTTTTCTGATGATCCTCGGGAACCGAGTGGGAGAAGTTCAGGCGAACCATGTTGACTCCGGCCTTGACCATTTTTTCAAGCACTGCAGGGTCGTCGGTGGCGGGACCCAGGGTGGCGACGATTTTTGTTCTCTTAAACATTGAGGGACCTCGAATAGAAGTGAAAACTGCTGACGGGCATCCCGCCGAAGGCGGAGCCTCTTTAGGCTTATTTTAAGATCTGAGTCCTCCGAATCAAACAGGCGGCCGCTTTATCTTTGAGCGTTCACACACCTTTGAGCGGCGGGGCGGCCGATACTTGCCGAATGTCATATCGGATCCGCCGGTTCCTGCCATTGCAGACTTTCCGCGATTTCCTGTTCGTACAGTTGAATCGAGGCGTCGACAATGGAGTTGTTCGGCATCCCGTCATGGAGATCATGAAATTCCATGCTTCTGTCCTTATGCAGAGAAACGCAGGTGACAAAATCGGCCTTCCTCATTGCAATCAGCGCAAGCTTTTTCAGGACAAAGTAGGAATGCGAGGCGATAAAGAACTGCAGATCCGTTCTGTCTGCAAGACCGTCAACAACATCAAGCAACTGACAGACGGCATCCGGATGAAGCCCAGATTCCGCATCGTCAATAAAGATTATGGAACGGCTGTCCAGGTATCCGTTTAAGAGCAGCCGGTCAATGATGGAAATCTTCCTGATGCCTTCCGACGTCGCGCCGATGGCGAACTTGAAGTTGCTCTTGTCCCTGTAAAACCATCTGCCTGTTCTCTCGTCAAAATCCACCCGACCGTTGATGATGTTCTGGAGCGATTTGCGCGATTTGGAAAAAGCTGCATTGTTTTTTCCTTTTTTGGGGGAAATTCTTAAAGCTTTGGCCAGATCGTAATATGTGTCGTCAAATTCAAAGGATTGGTCAACGTCTCTGGATTTCAGAATTACCTGATACAGAGACAACACCTCTTTGGCGGGAATAAAAACCGAATTCGCCTCCCGTCCGGACTTTGGAGATACCGCAGTCCCAACCTTGCTGGCCGCGCTGTGAGTGAACGTGTATCCAAATTGCTGGCTGTCCAGTTCCATTGCAAAAGAAAGGTTGTCATGAGAAGCGCGGGAAACGAGATCTCCAAGTCTGTCAACCTGAAATGTCCAACGAAGTCTTTCGGAAAGTATATCCGTGACGGTTCGGATGTTGTCACCGCGGTGGAAATCCTCCATGGTCTTTACCGCCGCGTACAGGACCTTCAGGAAAAAAGTTTTGCCGGTTCCGTTTTCGCCAATAATCAGGTTGATTCTGGAAGGGTTTTGAAAATCCAGCGTGGGGAGCACGCCGAAATTTTCAAAGTGAATTGAGCTTATCATGCCGCTAATTGTTTGGAGCCTCCTGTCTTCTGTTCAGTCCGGTTCAGTACCGCTCGTCTTTCGAAAAATATTCAGGCTTCCGATGTCTTGCTTTTGGGTCGAACTTCGTTTCACCGTTCAGACTAAACTCAACACGAAAGATGGCGACCGCCGCAGTTCGGGCGTCGTAATCGCGGAATGCCGTATCATCTTTTCAAGGATCATTTGTCCTCCATGTCGGCGTTGTCAGTCCACAGTTCGCACTGGGTCATCACCGTCTGCACCGCGTCGTCCATGCCCTCAGGCGGATAACGGTGCTTCCTGAGAAGCTTTTTGATCATCATTCGCATTTTGGCTCTGGCCGATTCCCGCTTCTGCCAGTCGATGGTGCGGTTTTTGCGGAGGGTGTCCGCCAGCTCTTTGGTAAGCGCAATCAGCTCCTCGTTTTTGTAGAAGTCCTTGATGGCCTGCGGTTTGGTCAGGGCGTCGTAGAACGCCAGCTCGTCGGCGGTAAGTCCAAGATGCTCTCCCTCCTTTCTGGCCGCCGCGATCTGTTTTGCAAGATTGAGCAGTTCCTGGATAACCTCCTCGTTGGTAAGCATGCCGTTGAGATACTGGTTCATGGTGTGCTGGATGATCTCGCTGAACTTTTCTGATTTGACGACATTGGTTTTTTTGTAGATCACAACCTGTTCGGCCAGGAGTTTCTTCAGCAGTTCCACCGCAAGATTCTTTTCCTTCATCTTTCCGATCTCCTCAAGAAACTTCGGATCGAAAATGGAAAAGTTGCCTTCAAGGCTGGAGAACAGGTTGATCACGCCGTTTGATTTGACGCTCTGCTCCAGCAGAGCGTTGATCCTGGCGTTCATTTCCGGCAGGGAAATTTTCTTGCCTTCCCCCTGATTCATCAGTCTCAAAACAAGAACCCGCACCGACTCGAAGAACGCGGCCTCGATGCGCTGAGGCTTTTCGGCAAGAGAGGAGCACAGCGACAGAGCCTGCTTCAGAAGCAGAGCCTCCTTGAGAAAAGTCTCCCGCTGTTTTTCCTTGTCAGGGGCGACAATAAAATTGACGGCGCCGCTGATGGCTTTGGATCTTTCAAGATCGGTGCCTTCGGCAAATCTGGAGTAGTCGTAGCCGTGGAAAATATCGCGGCAGATGGATAGTTTCTCCAGGAATTTCGGATAGACCACTTTCGCCACGTCGGTGTCGCCGTAGTTCTTCTTGTCCCGGGAGGTGTAGTCGTTCATGGCCGTCTTCAGGGCGGTGGCGATCCCCACGTAATCCACCACCAGTCCGCCTTCCTTGTCGCCGAACACCCGATTGACCCTGGCGATGGCCTGCATCAGGTTGTACCCATGCATCGGCTTGTAGACGTACATGGTGGCAAGGGACGGAACGTCGAAGCCCGTCAGCCACATGTCCACCACGATGGCGATCTTCAGGGGGCCGCCGTTGTCTTTGAACTTCTTGGCCATTTCGTCCCGGTGGCGTTTGTTTCCGATGACCTCGCGCCATTCTTCCGGATCCTTGTTGCTTTCCGTCATGACCACGGCCACCTTCTCCTCCCATGACGGCCGGATTGCAAGTATTCGCCGGTAGATCTTCATGGCTATGGAGCGCGAGTAGGCGACTATCATCGCCTTGCCGGTGAGCAGTCCCGAGCGGTAGTTTTCGTAGTGATCGAGAATGTCGTCCACCAGGGACGCGATGGTCTGTTCGTTGCCGAGGATGGATTCCATCTGGCCCAGATCGCGTTTGCTCTTTTCGATCACCTCCGGATCGGCGTTGTAGGTCATGACGTCGTATTCGGCATCGATGAGACGCAGAGTCTCTTCGTTCAGCTTCAGCTTGACGACTCTGCTTTCGTAGTAGACGGGGCGGGTCGCGCCGTCTTCCACCGCCTGGGTCATGTCGTAGATGTCGATGTAATCGCCGAAAACCTCCCGGGTGCTGCGATCCTTCATGGAGATCGGCGTGCCGGTGAAGCCAATGTAGGTGGCGTTGGGAAGGCTGTTGCGGATAACCCGGGCGGTGCCGATTTTGATTTTGCCGGTTTGCGCGTCGATCTGCTCCTTGAGACCGTACTGTCCCCGGTGGGCCTCGTCGGCCATCACGACGATGTTTCTGCGCTCCGACAGCGGCTCCTCGGATTCCTCGAACTTCTGCATTGTGGTGAAGATGATGCCGTTGGCCTGCCTGCCGTCCAGCAGATTTTTCAGATTCTCTCGGCTTTCGGCATGCATGGGATCCTGTCTGAGAAAGTCTTTGCACTTGGCGAACTGGGAGAACAGCTGATCGTCCAGATCGTTGCGATCCGTCAGCACCACGATGGTGGGACTGTCCAGAGCCTCCTGCAGAAGGTGGGCGTAGAACACCATGGACAGAGACTTTCCGCTGCCCTGGGTGTGCCAGAACACTCCGCCTTTTCCGTCGGTGGCGGTGGCTTTCCGGGTGGATTCGATGGCTTTGTTGACGGCGAAATACTGATGATACCCGGCCAGGATCTTGTACTGCTTCAGGCCTTCGTTGGAGAAGCAGATAAAGTTCTTTATGATGTCCAGCAGTCGGCGGCGGTCGAAAATTCCTTCGAAGAAAGTGTCGAACTGGGCGTACTGGGTGTTCTCGTAGTTGCCGTCCTTGGTCTTCCATTCCATGAAGCGATCCTCGCCGGAGGTGATGGTTCCGGCTTTCGAGGTCAGATGGTCGCTCATGACGCAGATGCAGTTGTAGATGAACATGGACGGGATTTCCTGCATGTGGTTTCTGATCTGCAGGTACGCCTCGGAGGCGTTGGTTTCCTCCCGGGAGGGAGACTTGAGCTCGATGAGCACGACTGGAAGACCGTTGAGAAACAGGATCACGTCCGGGCGCTTGTTGCTGTTTTCTACGAACGTCCACTGGTTGGCGACTATGAAGGAGTTGTTGTCGGGATTTTTGTAGTCTGCAAGGTAGACAAGACCTGATCGCTCTTCGCCGTTGAGCGCATACCGCACCTCCACGCCGTGCTGGATATAGTCCATAAAGACCGCGTTCTTCTGGGTCAGCTCTGCGTTTTCGAAGTTTTTCAGTTTGAACAGCGCATCGGAGATTGCGTCATCCGGCATGGAGGGATTTAGTCGGTGCAGGTAGTCTGCAAGGATTTCTTCATACAGAGGATTGGAGAAATTCCTGTCGATGTCAGGGCCGTAAACATGACGGTATCCCATTGTCTGGAACAGTTCTATGATGGAATTTTCGTAGTCAGATTCCGTATAAAATCCCGACATAACTATCTCCTTGTCATGTTCTTGTCAAAAAGAAGTTGTTGTGTATAAATTTTGTCTAAGTCTGCAAAGCATTGCTTTGATTCAAATGATAATTTAGAACAACAAGCCTCCTCAGTATTCCACCACTTCTTTATTTCCAATTCAGATCCTGCGTGGAAAGAAGGAACTGTGGCTGATTTAGGAACAGTCGTTGGTGGGAGTACCCCTTCAAAGTCCAAACCAGAGTACTACACCGACCATGGTATTGCCTGGATAACCCCCAAAGACCTATCTGTAGATAAGTCAAAGTTTATCCAACATGGGGCTGACGATATCACAGACCTAGGACTACGTAATAGTAGTGCCTCGATAATGCCAAAAGGAACCGTATTATTCTCATCAAGAGCACCGATAGGATACATAGCAATTGCTGATGGTGATGTAACCACAAACCAAGGTTTTAAATCTGTTGTCCCGCATGTAAATATCGGTACTCCATACGTGTATTATTCCCTAAAAAGCTCATTACCAATAATCGAGAACATGGCAACAGGATCAACCTTTAGGGAAATATCAGGAAGCACGATGAAGTCAGTGCCCGCCATTATTCCTGACAATGATACTCTTCAGTATTTTACTGAGTTTTGTGATCCCCTTTTCCAAAAACAGCGAGCATTGGAATTGGAAAATCGCAAACTTTTATGTCTCCGTGATTTACTTTTACCTAAGTTAATGTCTGGCGAACTTGATGTATCGGATATAGATCTTTAGGCCGCTAAATTATCATTTATTGCTTCATTACACCTGATTTTGTCATCTAAATTACGCAAAAAACCACCAATGGTTGCCTGCATCTTAATATGTGGTACTTCTATTTCCAAATCTTCTATATCGCTCGCTTTAATTGATGGATAAGCTGATGTGCTTTGTTCTGCAATCGAATGTAATGTTTCCACTAAATCGTTCTGAGTTAATCGATAATAGAGGAAATCCGCATCGAGAATTTGTTTATTTACGTCTATAACTGTAAAACCAGTTGATACAAGAAAATTATTGGGTTGTGCTTTTATAATTCCAAAATGTCTCTGGTTTGGACGTACAGTGGAATAAACAATGCTATCTTTACAAACTTTTCTACGTGCACGACTTGGAAGTTTTTCTTTTTTTGTGTCGATATATTGAATTGAATCTATCTTGTTATCTACAATATTACCGGTATCAAGATAATTAACAAATGGCCAATTTTCTTTTGGTGAATAAGTGTTTGCATTTGTGGTACAAACATCGCCTAATCTAATTTTGTTCCATGAACTCATAATGGTACCTATCCAATATATTTTCTATGAGCTGCCTTCACATTACTCTGTTTAACCATTGCATAATGTAAAGTTGTATCGATTTTCTGATGTCCCAATAACTGCTGCAATTGCTCTATCGGCATTCCTTTGTCTATCGCCATTGTTGCTAAAGTTCGTCTGAACTTGTGTGGATGAACTTTGGAAATACTTAGCTTTTTTCCTATTTCACGAAATCTGTGTTCAATCCCGCCGATTTTGATTCTTTCATGTGGTGCTCGCAAAGTTACAAACAGAGCTGGGTCGTCGTCTGTCCTGGATGCCAAGTACTGCTGAAGATGTAGTTTGGCCTTGGCGTCAAAGTAGACCACCCTTTCTTTGTTTCCCTTCCCAAATACAACGCATTCGCGTTCGTTGAAATCTATGTCGGTTCGATTCAGCAAGACCAGTTCGCCAACCCGCATTCCAGTAGAAGCAAGCAGATCGATCATGGCAAGATCGCGAATGTCGCTGCATCCGTCGCGCATTTTTTCCAGATCCTCATCGGAGAATGTTTCCTTGACGTTCTTTGCTGTCTTGACCTTGTGAATTCGTCTTACCGGACTCTTGACTATGTAGTCCTCGTCCTCTAGCCAGGAAAAGAAACTAGACAGGATCCTGCGGATGTTGTCGATGGTAACCCTGCTTGATTGGTTCCTTTGCTGGTACTCGGTAAGGTATGTTCGCAAATCTTCAGTAGAAATCTCTATGGCGGTTTTGCCAATGGCAGACAATAGAGTTTCTATCGTGGTCTGGTAATATTTCAGTGTCTTTTCGGAACAGCCTTCGATCCTTTTGGCTGTCACGAATTTTCCAACAATGACGCTGTTGTCATCGTTGTTGGCGCAATCATCATGGCTTGCCTGCATAGAAGCGACTGTGTAGAGGCTAAGCACTCGCTCCAGCGTTTCTTTAAGCAGTTTCAATTGTGCATTGTCTAGTTGCGGCAACATCTGCCGGATCACTTTCGTGACGATTTCTTTTTTCATGTCGTGTCTCCTTCACACTTGTGATTGTCAGAGAACGACATCAGCGGCTGTTCCGCCTGTTATCTCTTGCCGCCTAAGAGTTCAAAATAATGGCTGGTATAGTTTGTAGTCAGTCTATATCATCAGATGCGATTTACTCTCCTACGTTGGTTCTGTCTTTGTTGGTTTGCTAGTACTGTTTTGAGGTATAAACGCATTCAAATGATAATTTAGCGGCTTAAAGTTTAATATTAGAAACGTCAATCTCGCCAGACATAAGACGTGGCAGAAGAGTATCCCTTATGGTAGCAAGTTTTTCGTTTTCTAGGCCGTTAGCAAATGTTTGTTCAAAAACAGATTGACAATAGTCATTGAACCTTTGAATAAGCTCAATTGGTGGAATTACTATTTCCTCTGTGGTAAGGAATCCAGATAAATCAAGGTTCTTTATACCTGTTGTCCCGTTCTCGTAAGCAAAGAAAACATTGCAGTCATATAGGTACTGCCAATAATAATAGACAAACTTGCTATAACCAGACTTCGGCTTTAGGGCTCTACAAAAATTAGTGCAGACAACTCCTTTGTCATACCTGTCAAGAAGTGCTTGAGATATAGCTGCAACACGACCAGTAGACTGTGTTGGACTGCCACCAGAGATTTCCACTACGATATCATCTGGGAGTAGACGTTTTGCGGCAAAGTTTTTAGGGAGAATGAATCTAGTAGGCATTTTACCTTTGTTGCCAGCCCTAACATCGGGAATATCCGCACCACGGATACAATACACCATCTCGGTATTTTTGCCAGATGGAGCATCTTTTCCCCAGTCGCCACCTAAAGTTGAGTCTATTAAATCGGAGAAAGTACCGTTATGCCAATAAAAACGGTCTTCGGAGGCTATAAACATAGAGTAAAACAAAGCTCTAGCTTGTTCCTCTAAATTATCATTTATTTTGCTGTTGTTTTCGATTTTATCGTCAAGAACACTGAGTATCGATGCGATTTTCTCCTGTTCATACATCGATGGCAAATTAACCTCTACACCATCAAAAGTATCGCGTGTAATCGTATCAAAGACAGATCCGTGAGTATTCTTTTTTAGGGCTATAACGTTGTACTTGATAAGATAATACAGATATTCAGCATCAACAATTTCTTCTTTTGCTCGAAGACCATAGCATGATTGATTAAAGGCCATTGGAAAAGGGATCATTGCAATTTCTCCAACGGTTCCACGTGCAGAAATTATGGTATCATTGCGATTTAGCAACTTTGTTGAACTATTATTTAGTCCTTCTTTTGTAATTGTTTTCTCTGTTTTGTAGACATATCGATTATCATTGTTAAAGTCTTTTACTGAAAGCCAGCAAATGTCGCCGTTCCAATATTCAGGCTTGCTTGTTTTAGGAGTTCCTCCACCGATAATTTCCATTATTTCTGACAGTCTATATCTCATACCCAATCGTCCCCAATTTCTTTCTTATCTCTGTCTCAAGTTCGTGGGACTTTGCAAACAGATCTGACAGCTCCGACGTCAGCCTAGTCATTTTCTCTTCGAATGGCTCGCCGTCGTCTGCCTGCTCTTCAATGCCGACATACCGGCCAGGGGTTAGAACGTAATCCTGCTTTGCAATATCCTGCAGCGTTGCGACCGAGCAGAAACCCTTCACGTCTTCAACTGTTCCGTTCTGGAATGCCTCGAAGGTGTCTGCCAATTTCTGGATATCCTCCTCGGTAAAATCCCGGTGCTTGCGATCCACCATGTGGCCCATTTTGCGGGCGTCGATGAATAGAGTCTTGCCTTTCTGCTTTTTGCCTTTGGTGATGAACCACAGTGTGACAGGGATCTGCACGCTGTAAAAGAGCTGAGTCGGCATGGCGATGATGCCTTCCACCAGATCGTCCTCTATTATCTTTCTTCGGATTTCTCCTTCGCCGCTGGTCTGCGATGAAAGAGCGCCGTTTGCCAGCACCAGGCCGATCTTTCCGCTTGGAGACAGGTGATGGATCATGTGCTGGATCCAGGCGTAGTTGGCGTTGCCGGCAGGCGGGAGACCGTATTTCCAGCGAACGTCGTCCTTCAGTTTTTCCTGGTTCCAAGGATGATAGTTGAAGGGAGGATTGGCCAGAATGAAGTCCGCTTTCAGCGTCGGATGCAGATCGTTGGTGAATGTGTCCGCCTGATAGGGACCGAAATTCGCATCGATTCCCCTTATGGCCATGTTCATTTTGGCCATTTTCCAGGTATCGGCGTTGGCTTCCTGCCCGTATACTGATATGGAACCGCGGTTGCCGGAATGAGCTTTGATGAACTTGGCGCTTTGAACGAACATGCCGCCTGATCCGCAGCAACAGTCGTAGACGCGGCAGTTGTCAAAAGGGCGGAGGATGGATACGAGAGTTTTGACCACGCTGGATGGCGTATAGAATTCGCCTCCTCCCACGCCCTCCTTCTCGGCAAACTGCGCGATGCAGTACTCGTAGGTGCGCCCCAGCAGATCCTCGCTCGCCTCCGTGTCGCTCATATCGATGTTGTTGGTGAAGATGTCCACCACATCTCCCAGAATCTTCTTGTCGAGGTCCGGGCTGGCGTAGTTCTTCGGCAGAACGTTCTTCAGCGTCTTGTTGTCAGCCTCGATCGCTCTCATGGCCGTATCTATCACGGTTCCGATCTCAGGCGTGTGCGCCGCTGAGGCTATGGTGTTCCATCTTGCCTCCTCAGGGACGAAGAACACGTTCTCCATGGTATAGGCGTCGCGATCGTCCTCGAATCCGTCGCCTTCGGCTACGAGTTCCTGATATCTTTTGTCAAATGCGGCCGAGATATAGCGCAGAAAGATAAGTCCGATGATCACCTTTCTGTATTCCGCCGCAGGTATATGACCCCAAAGAACGCAGGCTGCATCCCACAACTGTTTTTCAAAGCCGATGTTGGCTTTTGTTTTGTCCTTTTCAGCCATATAAACCAATTCCTCCTTTTCGAAAACTGTCCGTATGAACCCCGATCGTTTTTTGGTCGTTGTCCATTGTTGCATCAGATCGGTTGCGGTGTATGCCAAACCGAAAACCGGCATTCAAACTGTTCAAAAGACAGGCTGCCAAATATGCGGCAGTATGCATGTTCTGGCGCCTGCTTATTCTGCAAAATTGCAACTGCAGTCTGCGCAAGACTGCGAGGTTCTCATATCATATAAGCAAGATGCGTCATGTTAATGTCAGTAGCTTCCGGCGAGAACCGGTTCAGGCTTTTGTATGGTTCCGATCTCAAAATACAGTGACATCCAGTTCGCCGTTTCGTTTTTTGATTTAGAACCATGTCTCTATATCAGCAATTTGGGAAACTGACATAATATGTCGTAATGTCTTGGCAAATTGGCCAATCTGCATGTTCATACAGTTGCATTTGACCGTGAATATATAATACAACCATAATTATCGGAAATGTTGAAAGATTTTCGCTCTGAATTATGCCCTACTTCAAAGATTCACCCGGTGTCTCCCAAAATACGCATCTCAAAATACATTCCAGGGCGCGACCGTCTTCTCTGGGCTCCTTTTTCAAGAATGGGTGAACCAAGAACCAGGAGTCAAATCAGGAAACAGGATTCTGCTTTGCACGGTTCAAGCCTCCAGATTTATCAGCCTTCTAAGCCTCCGGATCTATCAGCCTTTTGATATCGCTGTATGCGCCGCCGGCCATGATTTTCCCCTCCGGCCTGATGTACAACGCATCGTCGCCGCTGGTTGTGGTCAGGCAGTAAAAGTCCTTTCCTCTGCTAAGACTGTAGACGTATCTTGTCGGAGCGTTTTCATACAGTTTCAGATTGAACACGTACGGAAATCTTGCATACAGATCTTTGAGTATCGTCACCGCATACCGATCCAGAATTTCTGAAGTTATCCCTGCCATGAATTCATGGGGCCGGTCGGTCTCAACCGCATAAAAGATATCGAAGGAGGAGCCATCGCTCAGTTTGAGCATGATTTTGAATGCGACGCCGGGGTAGAGCAGTCCTCCGTTGCCGTCTGGCCGGTAGAGCGCATCTCCTGCGGTGTTGCAGTAGATCAGCTCCTGATCGGTTGTGATAGCCGCCAGCGCGACCGTGTGGCCGATGCTTCTTGTCAGTTCGTCAAACCGAACGTCGCTTCCGGCAAGAAGTTCTGAAACCTCCCGAAGAGAGTGTTTGTGACCTGTCCGGTCGGAGCGTCGGGCCGAGTCAGACTCCAGCAGTTTGGGGCCGTCTGCGCGGACATCATCGCAGGCTTTGAGGCTTGCGATGCCATCTCTTGCGGTCTCGTCTGCGCGAGCGCTTTGTGCCAGATCGCTTGCAGACTGAACATATGCGCCGGACTGTTCGGCTTCCTTCTCGTTCTTTCCGATCCGGTTCTCAGCGCCGCATCCGGCCGGGGAGAGACTGTTCCGAACTGCCGTGTTTTGTTCATGATCCGTCTGCGTGACAGAAGCCTCTCTCGACCCGGACTGCACGTCTGAGGTCTGCGACACCGGTTTTTCATTTGGCTTAACTTCTGTCATCCGCGACTCGTATGGTCGGACTTGAGTTGCCTGCGTCAGTTCGTCACGAGTCTGCGCCGGATTGACATGCGGCCGCTCCGTCGGAACAGGGGAAGGATCAGGAGCAGGAGGAACATTTCCTGATTTTTTCTGCGGCGGACGAAGAGCCGTCTCCTGCGGCGTCAACGGATTCGGATCGCCGTATCTGTTGGGACCGACTGATCCGGGACGAGCGTAGATGATGGCCAGCGCGATGTAGCAGACAATGGACAGCAGAGCGGAAACGTTTCCGCTGATCAGCAGCAGCGCTGAAACGAGAAGGCCTGAGAGGATCTGAAACAGCCCCAGACACAGCCCGCCCGAGATGGTCGCGCCAGCGGCAAGCAGATATCCGATATACCCAAAACTTTGGCTGTTTGCTGTCAGCAGAAGCCCAGTGACGACAGCCACCGGCGCAAGGTTCAGCGCGATCCAGCCGAGAGAAATTCCGCGGTTGATGTCATGAAGCCTTCTGACCGCAAGACTGAAGCACGGCGCGATGCAGGCAAGATAAAGAATTGCCGTGGCGGCAAACAAAAGAAAACCGACTATAGGAGCGGCTGCCTGGAGTTTGGCAATGATTGTGTACAGGATGGGGATGATGACGTTAAAAACAATCAGCATGATCACGGAGAACAGCCAGAACTCGGTTCTGCCGGCTCTTCCATGCAGGCTGGCGTATCTCTTTGCGAGCGCTCTCACAAGCACTTTGCTCAGAAGATTATAGTCTCTTTCCTAAACAACAATCTGCGCGCGCGTATAAGCGCGCATGTCATGGCAGATCCAGCACGTTTGGGCCGGTTACAGTCTCGTCTGAACTGACAGCGAATTTTGGCCCGACGGAATGCTGTTCCGAACTTTCTTTCAGGAAGTCGCCGGTTGCGTGCGTCGGTTTTGGCGGCAGGCGGTTCAAACTCTGATCCTCTGTCCTGACAGTGAGATTTTGCGGAGGCGATATTGTTCCTCAGATTCCGCAAAAAAATAGAGCCGAAAAATCAATAGAGTCTGAATTAAGATCTCGGGCGACATAGCTTTTGGCGCTGTATCGGACGGATGAATGCGGTCGGTTTCATGCGGTAACCGGCGGCAAACGTCAGAGCATCCGGTGCCTTGCGCCGCTGTCATGCCGGAAAGCCGGTGGCTGCGCCGACATTGGCGCAAGCGGATGGAACAGCAGTCGACCGCAGTCAGAACTTTCGTGTCGGTGTCCCGCCATGATTGACGATCAGCGGCCGGTGGCGAGGTTCGGCAAGGATAAAAGCGCCGCTTATGGCAGGGCGTGGGCGGAGACGAAACTTTGGGGCTTCCCCTGCCGATACGGAAACACGGACAGAGGATATGCGCGCGGCCGAATCCTATCAGCCGCAAGAGATCTGCATTTCAAGACGCGTCTCGCCTAGCCCGCGCCTGAGCCGCGAGTTTTGACCCGGCGCTCCAAAAACGCGAAACGGGCATGAAACCAGGGTTTCACGCCCGCTATGCAGACTTCTCTTTGTCCGCCTGATTGATCAATTGATCTGTTTCTGAGTGATCCGCTGTATTTCGTTCATATCCGTCGCAATCAGCAGACTTGCCCACAGCGAAAGCTGGGTTTCGCTGTTCTTGTCGGTTGGTATGCACAGGAAGTTCAGGTCGTGGACACTGAAGGTCAGATCCGGAATTCCCTTTCCAGGATTGGCAGGATCGGCCTTGTTGATGTACTTGAGAGTGTGGAATTTGTCCAGGTTGAGGTTCTTGTCCAAAAGGAAGGAAACCACCATGCGCTGCTTGATCTCGTCATCGCCGTTCTCCAGCGCTCTTGCGTGCTCGTAGTAGTAGTTGAGGGTAAAGAAACTCTTGTCGTGCCACCACTTCAGATAAGGGATCTCCTCATCCAGAAGTATCACTTCCGTCGGAACCGAATCAAGCAGGGCGTTGATGCAGAAGCCGCTGATGTTCTTGTATTCGCCTTTCTTGATGGTTCGGTTGGCTACAGGCGATGTTGCTATTTCTCCCACTCTAACACTAGAAATCTCTTTAACCTTGGTTTCCTTCATGTCGTTGAAGAGGGTGATCAGGAAACGATCCATATATCCTTCTTCTGTCAGGCTCAACCAAATATCGTTGTTTAGTGTTAGCAAACTGTTATCTGACATTTTAATCCCTTTTATCCCATTGACAGATCGGCTCTGCGATCTTACTTCACACGGGGTTATTATATTGAAAAATCGCCCATGTGGCACAAGTTTTATGAAAAGATTATGGAATTTTGCGACAGAATGCCGAATCCTGCGGGAAAAATAATGGTTTCGTTCGACTACGTGAACGGGCTTCATGGGAGTCGTTTTTATGGGACTCAATCCTGCGGGTTTGTGTTCCTGAATGAGCGCGCGTTCGCGCGGACGGACGAAGTCGCTTTATGGCCTTTAGGGCCGGATCCTTTCCGTTTGAAGGCGATTATGCCGATGAAACTCTGCCAGATTCGTTTTCCTTTTCGGCATATTGCGCTTTTAAGGTTGCAAAGCAGCAGCATGCGCCAAACATTTGCGACTGCGGTATATTCATGTGTTGCCTGGACTGACCGTCGTCAGCGCTAAGGATCCAGAACTTCTTTTTGATTTATAGCCTCTAGTTGATTCACCCACGCCTGTGACCCCAACTGGAGGCAGGATTTTGCTATGGTATATTTACCATCTTTTCATCGATTATGGCTTCGGTGATCCCCCACTTGTTCAGTACTTC
>JAFURY010000111.1 GCA_017480795.1 Succinivibrionaceae bacterium | reverse complement strand
TATACATATACATATACATATACACCAATTACACCTCTTAAATAGTCACATTTTACAACATTTATGTACAATTTGTTCAACAGCGCAACACGAAGACCATAACCACAATACACAAAAAAACAGGGGCCAAGCCCCTGCTTCTTGTTGAGAACTCCGCCGCAACGATTGCTCTTGAACGGTGCAATTCTATGACTGAGGTTTAAGAAAGATCCGGTAGCACTCGTTGTCGGTCTCGTCGAACCATACGTAACCCAGACGGTTGAGGCGTTCGACCACCTGATCATACATGCCGTCATCAACCTCGATGCCGCAGAGCACTCTTCCGTACTCGGCGCCGTGATTGCGATAGTGGAACAGCGTCACATTGTACTCGGTACCCAGAGTTTCCAGAAACTTCAGCAGCGCGCCCGGATGCTCCGGGAATTCAAAGCTGAACAGTCTCTCCTTGAGGCTCGCGGTCGGCGCATGACCGCCCACCATGTAGCGGACATGGTTCTTTGCCAGCAGGTTGTCGCTCATGTTGCTTACGGTATAACCCTTGCGCTGCAGATCGCCGATGATGACATCCAGTTCCGAACGCCCGCCGGTAAGCTGCACGCTCATGAAAATGGCGGCCTGCTCGTTGTGGGAGTAACGGTAGTTGAACTCGGTGACATAACGGTTGCCCAGATTCTTGCACAGTTCGAGGAACGCGCCCTTGCGCTCGGGAATGCCGATGGACAGAATGCCCTCGCGCTGCTCGCCAACCTCGCAGCGCTCGGAAACGAAGCGCAGGGTATGGAAGTTGAGATTGGCGCCCGACAGAATGGCCACCATCCGCTGATCGCGGCATCTGTTGGCGGCGACATACTTCTTGATGCCGGCCAGAGAAACCGCGCCGGCAGGCTCGGCAATGGCTCTGGTATCGTCGAAGATATCCTTCAGGGCGGCGCAGATCTCGTCGTTGGAGACGGTGATCACCTCGTCCACGTTCCCTCTGAGAACGCGAAAGGTCTCATCGCCGATACGCTTTACCGCAACGCCGTCGGCGAACAGCGAAACACGATCCAGGGTAACGATCTCGTTTTTGTCCCATGCCGCCTTGAGACAGGCCGATCCTTCGGGTTCCACGGCAATCACCTTGATCCTTGGCAGGATCTGCTTCAGGTAGACCGCAATGCCGGCGGCAAGTCCGCCGCCTCCCACCTGGACGAAGACGTGGGTGATATGGGAGTTCTGCTGCAGCAGCTCCGAGGCGATGGTGCCCTGTCCGGCGATGACATCCGGATCGTCATACGGAGGGATCATGGTCAGATGTTCCTCCCGGGCCATGCGCTGAGCCTCGGCGTAAGCCTCGTCGAAGTTGGAACCGAAGAGGATGGCGTTGCCGCCGAAGCGTCTTACCGCATCAACCTTGATGTCCGGAGTGGTTTTCGGCATGACGATATTGGTCTTGACGCCAAGCTTTCTGCCAGACAGCGCCACGCCCTGGGCATGATTGCCGGCGGATGCCGCCACCACGCCCTTGGCTTTCTGCTCAGGGGTAAGCTGAGCGATTTTGTTGTACGCGCCTCTGAGTTTGAAGGAGTGAACGATCTGTTCGTCCTCTCTCTTGAGCAGAATTTCGTTGCCGAGACGGTCAGAGAGCTTGTCCATTTTCTCCAGAGTGGAGACTCTTACAAGATCGTAGATCGGAGAAAGCAGGATCTTCCTTACGTACTCAGACCAGGATACAGGCTCTTCTTTCATTTGCTAACCCTCCAGCTTGCTCTTGTCCCGGGCCGCGCCCTTGTCGGCGCTTGAAGCCAGCGAGGCGTAGGCCTTTAAGGCATAGGACACCACGCGATCGCGCTTGACCGGTTTCCAGGCCTTGCTGCCGCGAGATTCCATTTCCGCTCTGCGGTGCTCAAGCTCCTCGTCGGAAACCACCAGTCTGGCCACGCGGTTTGGAATATCGAACTCGACGATGTCTCCGTCCTGAACCAGACCGATGGCGCCGCCGGAAGCCGCCTCAGGGGAAACGTGACCGACGGAAAGACCGGAGGTGCCGCCCGAGAATCTGCCGTCGGTGATCAGGGCGCACTTCTTGCCCAGACCCATGGACTTCAGATAGGAGGTCGGATACAGCATTTCCTGCATGCCAGGACCGCCCTTAGGTCCCTCGTAACGGATGACAACCACGTCTCCGGCCTTCACCTTGCCGCCGAGAATGCCTTTGACCGCATCCTCCTGGCTTTCATAAACCACCGCAGGACCTCTGAACTTGAGGATGGACTCGTCCACGCCGGCGGTCTTGACGATACAGCCGTCCTTGGCAAGGTTGCCGTAAAGAGTGGCAAGCCCTCCGTCCTGACTGTAGGCGTGAGCCTTGTCGCGGATACAGCCGGAGGCGCGATCGGTATCAAGCTCGTCGTTGTAGCAATTCTGATGGAAAGGCTTGTTGTTCACCTGACCGCCAGGAGCGGCAAGATACAGCTTCTTCACCTCGTCGGAAGGATTGTTCATGATGTCATAGCGGCTGATGAGCTCGCCAATGGTCCCGGCGGACACATGAAGGGCGTCGCGGCTGATAAGGCCGGCGCGATCAAGCTCGGCCAGAATTCCCATTACGCCGCCGGCGCGATGCACATCGGAAACGTGATACACATTGGTGGACGGAGCGACCTTGCACAGATGAGGAACAACTCTTGACAGACGATCGATGTCAGCCATGGTGAAATCGACTCCCGCCTCCTGGGCCACCGCCAGCAGGTGCAGAACGGTATTGGTGGAGCCGCCCATGGCGATGTCCAGAGACATGGCGTTTTCGAAGGCCGGCTTGGTGGCGATGGAACGCGGCAGAACCTTCTCGTTGCCGTTCTCGTAGTAGTCCCTGGTCATCTCGACGATTCTGCGGCCGGCCCGCAGGAACAGCTCGCGCCGCGCCTCGTGGGTGGCCAGCAGAGAGCCGTTGCCAGGCTGAGACAGACCAAGAGCCTCGGTAAGACAGTTCATGGAGTTGGCGGTGAACATGCCGGAGCATGAGCCGCAGGTAGGACAGCCATGAATTTCCGCCTGCCTGATCTCCTCGTCGGTATATTTAGGATCGGCTGCCATGACCATGATGTCGATAAGATCCAGTTTGCTGTGATCGGCAACCTGAACCTTGCCCACCTCCATCGGACCTCCCGATACGAAAATGGTAGGAATGTTCAGACGCATGGAGGCCAGCAGCATGCCGGGAGTAACCTTGTCGCAGTTTGAAATGCACACCAGGGCGTCGGCGCAGTGGGCGCGGCACATGTACTCGACGGAATCGGCGATGATCTCGCGGCTTGGCAGAGAATAGAGCATGCCGTCATGACCCATGGCAATGCCGTCGTCTACGGCGATCGTGTCAAATTCCTTGGCTACGGCGCCGCAACGTTCGATTTCCTCCTTTACCATCTGACCGATATCGTGCAGATGCACATGGCCGGGAACAAACTGAGTAAAGGAATTGGCGATGGCGATGATCGGCTTGTCGATATCCTCGTCCTTGGTGCCTGTGGCGCGCCATAACGCTCTTGCGCCAGCCATGTTGCGTCCCTGTGTGGAAACATGCGAACGGTACTGTGGCATTTAAACCTCCATAAAAAAACAAAAAGCCTATTCTAAAATAAGCTGATAAAAAATAAACAGAAAAGGGAAATCCTTGCCGGATCTCCCCCGTAAAAAACGTTTTACTTACTTGGAAACCGGCGTCAGCCAGTTGTATCTGTCTTCAACGTTGCCGCGAACGTAGTCGAAGAAGGTGTTCTGCAGCTTCTCGGTGACCGGACCGCGACAGCCTGCGCCGATGGTGCAGCGATCAACCGAACGGATCGGCGTGATTTCGGCTGCGGTGCCGGAGAAGAACACCTCGTCGGCAAGATACAGAGACTCGCGAGGCAGCAGCTCCTCCTTGACCGTGTAGCCAAGATCCCGGGCAAGCTTGATGATGCTGTCGCGGGTGATGCCAGGCAGAATCGAACTGGTGACAGGAGAGGTGTAGATCACGTTGTCTCTTACGATGAACACGTTCTCGCCTGAACCCTCGGCGATATAACCGTCAACATTGAGGGCGATGCCTTCGTCAAAACCGTTTCTGTGAGCCTCCCTGGCGATGAGCAGGGATGACAGGTAGTTGCCGCCGGCCTTGGCCGCGGTAGGAATGGTATTCGGAGCCAGTCTGTTCCAGGAGGATACGCACACGTCGATACCGTTGCGCAGTCCCTCTTCGCCTAGGTATGCGCCCCAAGGCACAGCGCCGATGATAACCTCGACCTTGTCCGACTTAGGCATTACGCCAAGACCCACATTGCCGATAAAAGCCAGAGGACGCAGATAGCCTGATTTCAGCCCGTTGGCGGAAATAACCTCGGCACAGGCGTTGCTGATCTCTTCCTGGGTGTAAGGAATGTTCATCCAGTAAATCTTTGCGGAATTGAAGAATCTCTGGGTGTGCTCCTTCAGACGGAAAATTTTGGTGCCCTGCTTGGTCTCGTAGGCTCTGATGCCCTCAAAAACAGATGAACCGTAATGCAGAGCATGGGTCATTACATGCACCTGAGCCTGATCCCATTCAACAAGTTTTCCGTTGAACCAAATATACTTAGTTGTTTCTGTTGTTGACATTGTATTGTCCTGTACTTGAATAACTTACCGCACTGTCCGATGCAGGCATCAGACAATATTTAGCTTGCGATCTGTCAAGAACCGTTTTCTGCCGATATGCGATCCGCAGGCGGTTCAAGGCGCGAATTTTGCTGTCTGAACGCTATTTTCACAGTAAATGATATCACTAAACAGTGCAAAAATTTAGAGCGGCAAATAAAATCAGTTTAAAAAACATCAATTCCAAAATGAAACCGACTGCTACCGAAAGCAAGGCGCGCCGGCCATGCCTGAGTTATCGGATCTGGCTCGTGAAGAGGCATTCTTCATCCCACGATCGGAGCCAATAAAAAACCCCGGACAGTCGCATCCGGGGTTCTGTTAATCCGATCTCTGATATCAGTTCTGCTTGTCCTTGGCCAGAGGAACCTTATCCTTGTTAAGCAGATATCTGATCAGCGGAACAACCTGATCCTTTTCAGCCTTGAGGATCAGATACTTGTGGTTCACCATCATGGTAGGCACGCCCTTTACGCCAGCGCGGTCCATTTCGGCATTGAAGGCCGCAACCTGACTGATGGAAACAAAGCTGTCGAAGGTTTCCAGGAACTGAGCCTTGTCGCCCCCAACATAAGCCACAATGTTGCCCAGCGACTCCGGATTGTAGTCGGTAACATGCTGCTGGTGGATCTGATTGAAGAGCTCGTCAGAAAATCTGTCCTCTATCCCCATGATCTTGGCGGCCGCATAGGCGCGTTGGGACATCGGCCCCATCTCGCCGCCGAGGAACTGCACCGGAATCATGCTGAACTTCACGTCAGGAAACTCGTTCTTCAACTGATGAAAGGTCGATCTGAACATGTAGCAGTGACCGCAGTAGAAAGAAAAGAATTCTGAAATCTCCTGTGTTTCGGACAGTTCATTGGCGGCTACCACCGAATAATACTCGCCCTCCTTGAATTGCTCATCCTCCGCCATGGCCGCTGTGGAAACAAAACACATGAATACAACTGAGCAAAGAGACTTAAAGATTTTTTTCATATCGACCTCAAACCAAAGATGCCATCGCACCTTCCCGAAAGGCGCCGCTGAAACCCGGCGTCAAGCCCGCTGACGCCGCACTTGGAACGTCAGCCATCACAAAATTAAAGACAACAGAAACCCGAAGATGTTCCCGAAGAAAGTTCGAATATCTATTTCGTCCGATCCCACTTCGAAACGCCAGCGTAAAGCTCGTCCACATCGCCGTATATCACCGGAATGTCACCGACAATCGATTTGAAATAGTTTCTCAGCAGCGTGTTGGAGAAACAGATGTACTTGGCTCGTCTGAGAACCGAAGCGACATCCTCGCGGGTGATTTTCACCTCCTTCGCATCAGCAAAAAGAGGATTGTTGTAAATATTTCTCATGGAAAGGAACGCCATGGCGCTGCAGACAAAGCAGAAGGCTCTTATGCGCAGGGCGGTTCTTGGCAGACTTAAAAGAAAATCGACTCCATGGAGAAGATGACCGAAGGTTACCGAAACCTTCTCTCTGAGAAATTTGATCTTGGCTTCCCGGTCCATGGAGGTAAGATAAGACTTCACCTCTTCAGGATTATTGTGGTTCTGGATGTTAAGCGGAAGCCAGCAGACGCCGCGAGAAGCATCATCCCAGATGTCCTTGAGAATGTTGGTCATCTGCAGTCCTTCGCCAAAGCAGACGGAAAGCTTCATGAACCGCTCTCTGTTTCTGGTTACGGATGGACACTGGCTCATGAACAGTACGGCAAGCATTTCGCCAACGACCCCGGCTACCGAATAGCAGTATCCGTCAAGATCCTGCTGAGTTGTTATCACGTCGTTTGCCTGCTGACGGCTCATTCCTGCGCTCATAATGGTAAGACACGTAACGATGGATGCGGAGATATTGGCCGGGAAGGAATTGAGTCTTTCGACAACGTCAGGGAGTTCAGCCACCAGATCCAACTCATAGGTGTTGTTGGAGCCCACCAGCTTTGGACGCAGTTCGCTGGTGAAATCTTTGACATCTATTTCACCCTTTACCGCCTTGATGTAAAGGCCCATGTACTTGATCTTGTCCTCATGAGAAAGGGCCGGGTCATCCTCGATGGTATCGCAGATCCGGCACATGAGATATGCCAATCCCACGTAATCCTCAAGTGGCATGCTAAGAAGCGGTATAGTCAGAGCAAAGGTTCTGGAAACAAGTTGCAGATGCTCTTTCTGTCTTTCAAATGACAACATATAACGAAATCCTTTAACAACGGCTAAAATAATACCACAAATACAGCCGGGCTATATCACAGATCAGAAGGTAAAAAAAAAGCAGGCACTAAGCCTGCTTGTATTATGGATGGCGGAACGGACGGGGCTCGAACCCGCGACCTCCTGCGTGACAGGCAGGCGTTCTAACCAAGCTGAACTACCGCTCCGTGTAAGGGGTGCCTGACAATTACCTACTCTGACATGGCGAAAGC
>JAFURY010000110.1 GCA_017480795.1 Succinivibrionaceae bacterium | reverse complement strand
GCCACTTTCCCTCCGAGAAACTACTGGGCCAACTCAAGTGGCAACGACATTCTGGAAATCTGCATGAAACACGCGACGGAAAAAACATCCAAACGTCTGCAGAACCTACTTGACGGAGGAACGGAGGTGATCAAAGAGCGCGAGTTCACCACCTATCCCGATATCGCAACAAACAACGATTTCGATGTCTTTGCCACCATGATGATGCATACCGGATATCTTACCGTTGACAGAATCGCTACAGCCGCTGCAGGAGAGACAGTTGCGGTCAGGATTCCGAACCGGGAGGTTCTTGAGTGTTTCAGGGACAAGGTCAACGCCGTGTTCGGCCGTTCAAATCCGGTGTGGCTGGAAAAATCCCAGGAGCTGCTGGCGGCGCTGTTTGCCGGCGATGCCGACAGCACGTCAGCAATCATCAGAAGCATGCTCATCACATTTCTGAGTTCAAGGGACTCTGCGTATGAAGGCTTTTACCATGCCTTTCTGCTGGGAATTATGGCCATAGCCGCAGACGGGGCGAATGTTGGCATAAAATCCAACAGCGAGCGCGGGGACGGCTTTTCCGACCTGGTTCTCTGCGACGACGACAAAGCCGTTGCGGTGATCATCGAGTTCAAAAAATCCGACAGCGAATCCCGCTCGGCATGGAAAAAACTCTCGGCGGAGGCTCTTGAGCAGATTGACAAGCAGAACTACGACTTTGATCTCCGGGAGGATTACGACGTGGTTCACAAGTACGGCATCGCCTTCCATAGCAAGCACTGCATGGTGGCGCACAAGGAATGCAAAAATGAGGGCTGAGCAAGGTTTCGTGGTTCGTTCAAACGGGGCGCTGTGAAACCGTGAAACAGTAGACGCCAATGCAGACAACTGCTACTGATACGTCAAGAGGTCCGTTCATGACCGGATTTGTTGCCGGCTTCCTCACATTTCGGGCGAAATTTGGTCAGTTACTGGCAAGATCAAAGACTTACTTCGTACCTGTTACAGATTTTATGTATTTCTGTTTGCTGCTGTTTGGCTTGTCAGGGATCGTTCTCTTCAACTTTCCGCCTTTTAAAAGAGGATTCAGAATCTTGTTCCTGAAGTAATCCTGGGATTTTATGCCGCAGAAATTCTGTATCTCCACACGACTTCTTGCCACGATACAGAAATCGATCAGTTCGGCCATACTACCCTCTTCCAAAAGACATTCAACCTCACCACTGACTTCGCCACTGACTTCACCACTGACTTCACCACACGCAACATGTGAAGTCCCAGGGCCGACTTTGGTCATAGCTGCCGTAGCCAGTGGAATTACAATTTCAAAGACGTCCCCCTCGATAAACTTTGGATCAGCAGCGCTGTAAAGTCGCGTATACTTGTAGCTGTTTCGCATCCCACTGCCAAGTTCATCGGCAAGTCCAATTTCTCTGAATATCTTGGAAACTGGCGGATTCTTAGCGAAAGGCTTGAATGAACTAAACTCAACGCACCGACTCCATGTGCCCGATTGCCGTTTTCCATTAAGATCCGATCCTTTTCAATCAGCATCTTAGCAACATATCCATTGCTGTAATCCCGATGCGCCAGACTGTTCGATATTATTTCACGAAGGATGGCATCTCTGGTGCTCACGCGCTGAATGCCGTCCAAAACAAACTGATCATTCAGGTGCTTCTGGCCGAAATCAAACATCCGCTCATAAGAATCCAAAAGATTCGTCGGATCGATAACATCCCGATCGTCATAGCGATCAAGGTTGTAAACACGACAGATGCAATCCGTTTTATGGTGCGCACATGCAGATGCAATCATATTGTCTGTGCCAAACAGAAGAATTGCAGCAAGCGTCAGTCCAGTCTTGCCCTGCTCGTCCGTGAGTATCAGCCCGGATGTCCGCAGCATTTCTTCGTCACTCACGAATCCCAAAGATGATGCTCATTGCGATTCTCTCTTCTCCTGATTGCAGCGGTCATACGACGCGCTCTGGCGATCAGGTCTCCGCGGAGATCTGACACGCTCCAATGCGGATATACCTTGTTAACGAAGTAGGTGCTCTGTTTTCTGGAATAGCACTGATAAACCATATCCGCAATATCGGTTATGTCAATATCGGCATCACCGTTGCGATCAAATATCCTTCCCTTGTGACGCGCAACCGTGGGGCTTACCGGAATGCGGATATGAAGAATATGAAGTTCTCCGGCCTTCTCGGCTATTGGCCTTCCTTTCTTGTCCACTCCGGAGAAACTGCCATCGGAATGATAGATGTACTCTGTGGACAGCTGCAAGGTATGTCGGAGGAAACAGTTTGTCTTTGTTGTTCGCAAGATTGCCAAATTCGGTTATAAGTTTCGCTGCGCAGGACGGATCGACGCCTGAAATTACGCCGCTGTCATGAACCCCCAGAAATATGTCGCCGCCTTCCCGATTGGAAAACGAGCTTACGGTGTCAAAAAGCCCCTTCGGCAGTTCTTTTCCTGCTTCCTGGCATTCCACCTGGCAATTCTGTCCTTGCCGGATCTTAAGAAGCAGTTCATCGGGAATAAGCGGTATGCCGTTCATCTTGCGTCTCGATCTCAATTGCTATCCCGCTCCTATAGTGCCTGAGATTTCAGATTGCCTGGCGCGCAGTTGAGGCATTCTCATGCAAAACGTCTGATTTTCCACTCTGATATTCTGCTCGCCTGCCTGACTTTCTGACGGAATTTTCTTATTGTACCCTAAATCAGGAACACTCTGTCATACCTACCGGAAACATTGAGCACCACTGAGAAGCATAACGCAAAAATCCCGGCGTCAGGCCGGGATCCAGTCAAGATCTGCAGCGCCGCCGGCAATCGGCGGATGCCCCTTTACCTCTTATACCGCATCGAGGCCGTTCTTCAGATCCTCGATGATGTCGTCGATATGCTCGTAGCCGATGGACAGTCTGATGGTGTTCGGCTTGATGCCGACCTTCAGCAGCTCCTCGCCGGTAAGCTGAGAGTGAGTGGTTGTGGCAGGATGAATAGCCAGAGACTTGGCGTCGCCCACATTGGCCAGGAGAGAGAAGAGTTTCAGATTGTCGATGAAGCGTCTTGCCTCGGCAATGCCGCCGTCGATTTCAAAGGTGAAGATCGAGCCGGCGCCGTTAGGATAGTACTTGCCGTACAGCCTCTGCTGCTCCGGATCCTCGCTCACGGAAGGATGGTTGACCTTCAGAACCTTCGGATGGCTGTGAAGGAACTGAACCACCTTCAGGGCGTTGGAAACATGGCGCTCAAGACGCAGAGACAGAGACTCAAGCCCCTGCAGCAGCAGGAAAGCGTTGAAGGCGGAAAGAGTCGCGCCGGTATTGCGCAGGAACACCGCCCGGGCCTTGACGATATATGCGGCGCGGCCGGCTGCCTCGGTGAACACCACCCCGTGATAGGAAGGGTTCGGCTCGGTCAGCGAAGGATACTTGGCTGCCACGGCCTTCCAGTCGAAATTGCCGGAGTCCACAATCACGCCGCCCAGCACCGAGCCGTGTCCGCCAATGAATTTGGTGGCCGAATGAACCACAATGTCGGCGCCGTGCTCGATAGGACGGAACACTGAAGGAGGGGTGAAGGTGCTGTCGATGATCAGCGGTATGCCGTGACGGTGGGCGATGTCGGCCAAAGCTTCGATGTCGGCCACGTCCGAGTTAGGATTGCCCAGGGTTTCGGCGTAAAGGGCCCTGGTGTTGTCGTCAATGGCGGCCTCCACCGCTTTGAGATCGGAAACGTTCACGAAGGTGGTCTTCACGCCGTAGTCAGGCAGAGTGTGGGCCAGCAGATTGAAGGTGCCGCCGTAGATGTTGGAGGCCGCGACGATGTTGTGACCGCCGGAGGCGACCGTAAGGATCGCGTAGGTGATGGCTGCCAGGCCGGATGCGGTGGCAAGAGCTCCCACGCCGCCGTCAAGAGCGGCGATGCGCTGCTCGAAAATCTCCACGGTAGGATTGGTCAGACGGCTGTAAATGTTGCCTGCGTCCTTCAGCGCGAAACGATCGGCGGCGTGCTGAGAATCGTTGAACACATAGGAGGTGGTGAGATAAATCGGCACCGCGCGGGCTCCGGTGGCCGAATCCGGTTTTTCCTGACCTGCGTGCAGCTGCAGCGTTTCAAATCTGTAAGTCATGTTCGTACCCTGTTCACAAAATAAAAGTTAAATACATATAGGTTTAATAGGATTTAAATCTAATATACAGAATTTCTTCGGAATTTGCAACCGTTCGAGCAAAAATTATTTTTCTCCGTTCTCCTTCATTTTCTGAAGGTTGTACTCCACCGCCATCTTTCCCAGCTCTCTCATCTTGGCCATGGCCTGCTGGTTGTTTTCCAGATCGACGCTGATGGAGGTCATCACGTAATACGGCCTTTTCACGTCTCTGATCTCGTAGTAGCGGTAGGTCTTGCATTTGGAGAAGTTGACCCCGTCCTGGACTCTTTCGGCCTTCTGGCACAGCAGGAGCTTGCCCAGATTGTCCAGATACTTCTGGGAATCCTCGTCATAGTACCGGCCGGTGTTGACGGTGATGGTGCCCCCAAGCTTGCGGTTTTCATAAAAGACGGTGGTGGGATCCTCGCTGTCGGAGATGCTTACCAGCCACTCGTCAAGAGGGTTGGCCACGGGATCGATTTCAAGCAGAGCCCTGGCGGCCCGGTCCAGCGCCGGAACGTCCGTCTCCATGGCGACGGCGTAAACCTGGGTGAACACCTTGTCCCCGTCCTGATTCACCGAGCTTTGCCGGCCGTAGACATTCTGTCTCAGATCCGCCACATCCTTGGAGATCAGGCAGCCCCGCACCTCGAAGCGATCCTCGTCAATCTGGCGCTGTCGGCACTGGAACCGATCCGCCATGGACTGAAGTTCGGCTTTGACATCGCGGTAGACGAAGCCGGAAACGCTCATCTGGGCCCGCAGTTCCGGATTCTCCAGCACCAGCGCCCCCGACCGGTAGGATTTGCTCCAGTCCTGCAGCGGGTCGCCTGCCTGCGCGGCATCGGCGCCGGCCGGATCGGTGGAGGCCATGACAGCGCATGAGCAAAGCGCCAAAGACAGACAGAAGAGATGAAGCGGTTTGTTCATTGCAAAGCTCCTAAAATTCAAATCACAACACTGCATTGTACAGCATCTTCAGACCGGTAATGATGAGAAGAACGCAGAAAAGCCGCTTCAGCAGCGCCTGATTGAGCCGGCGGTTCACCGCGGCGCCCGCCACGGCCATGGCCATGGAAAACGGCACAATGCAAATCACCGCCGTAAGACAGACCTTGCCGTAGGTGCCGAAGGGAACATTGGGATCCGTCAGGGTTCCGCCAAAGCAGAACATGCTTACCGCCCCCGGCACGGCGATAAAAAGTCCGATGGCGGAGGCGGTGCCGATGGCAAGCCGCGTCGGCATGGCGCACATGGTCAGAAGAGGCACGCTCAGGGTTCCGCCGCCGATACCCAGCATTACCGAAAAGAAGGAGACGAACGCCGCCATCAGCATCTGCCAAGGCATGGACGGAAAAGCGGGAAGCAGCGGCGGGGATTTGGCCCTGAATATCGAATTGAGACTGGACAGAAGAAGAATGACGCCGAACAGCGCGCTGAGCCAGAGACCGCCGAACATTCTGGAAAACAGCGATCCCGCCAGCACGCCGGCAATCAGCACCGGCGCCCAGCGTCTGATGAGAGAGGTGTCCATGTTGCGGTTGCGGTAATGGGACAGACAGGAAGTGAGGCTGGTGGGGATCATGCACCCCAGCGAAGTGCCGGTAGCCAGCATGATGGCGCTGTCAGGGGCCATATGGAAGATGCCGGTGAACACGAAGTACAGCACCGGCACAAAGATAATGCCTCCTCCGATCCCCAGCAGTCCGGCCAGAAATCCGGCGAACAGACCGCTGGTCACCAGAATGCCCACCACCGGCAGCAACTGGGCAAGATTTTCCGAATTCATATACCAACGATTCCAGATTATTTTGAAAGTTTGAACGACAGCGGGATATTTTACTCCTTTTGCACCGGGTGCGCCCCGGCAGCTCTGTCAGATGATCCCTGGGCGATCCGGCAAGACGCGGCCTACTACGGGATTAGCAGCTCCAGTCTGACATGCGCGATATCCTCCAAAGACAGATCCGCAAGATACGCCCGGGCCGGCAGTCCGCGAGGTCGAAGCCGATGATCAGATCGCTGCGACGCAAAACAGGACCGGCCTCGCCTCCGAAAGATCCGGTTCGCAGCCGGCGGGATGGACGCGTGGCATGAACTCCGCGGCAACGCGGGATCCGGATCCGAAAAGCCTCATGGCGCAGCTGAACACGCGGGCAGCTGCCGAGGCTCGTCAGCGAAAGAAAAGCGGGAGCAGCACACCAGAAGCAATCTCCGAACGTATCCCGTCGCCTGATCCGCCGCAAGTTCCTGATGACAATCCCACCGGAAGCCCATTGAAAGACACCGGCCGAAGACATCCGCCCCGGCAACTCCGAACATTGTATCGAAGGGTAACCAATCCGCGGCCGCAAAGCGCCACGGCGCCTTTTGGCCTTCGTCAGACGCATATCTCCCAGGCTCCGCTTCTTGATGCGGCAACAAACTGTAAACGCCGCGGAGGGATTCATTGTACAATTGCCCTGTTTCGGACGCGGTTCGGCCTTCGGCCTGATCCTCGCCATGTCTGTATCCGCCATAGCCCCAGGGAAAACTCTTCCGCCTATGAAAAAACTCTTCTGCATCCTCCGCAAGGACGAGTGGCGCGCCGAGGCCGCCATCGCAACCGACACCATGCTGCTTCATCATTACATCGTCGCCGAAACTGCCGGACTGGCTCTTCAGGATCCCGGCGCCGACGACGGCAAAGCCGAGCTCCTTCCCAGCTGGGATGCGCTGATTTCAAGACTTATGCAGGATCTGGAAAACGCCGTGGTATACACCTTCGACGGCCGCCAGTTGTCCGCCGCCATCAGATCCCATGCCAAAGGCTCCACCGTCCGCATAGCCGATCTCAGGCCCATGATCTCCTCCATGAAAAAGAGGGATGTCCAGACCTCGCGGATGGCCCTAGACCTGATGGAATTCGAATATGACCGCGGCATGTACGGAAAGGAGCGATCCCAGGTTCTTGCCGATCTGAGAGCCGCCGCGATCCTCTGCGGCAATCTTGCAAGCCAGGGCCGGCTCCCCGCCCTCCCGGGCCGCGGACCGAAGGAGTATCCTCTTGGGAAACTGAGACTGATTTTCGCCCTGGGTCTTCTGATGTGCATCATCCTGGCCGCAGCGAATCTCCTGAACGGACAGTAGACGGCCAAACTTCCCTCTCGGCGCCTGATCGCTAGATCTTCATGACTCCCATGTCGTGGCTTTCGTTGCGGCATGACTGCTTGTAGGCCGTGTCGCAGAAAAGATCGATAAAGGCGAAATACAGGGAGTGAATCAGAAAAACGCTGGCCGGAGCGTTCAGAAGACAGGTGGCCACCACCTTGAAAGGCAACGGCAGCGGGAGTCCTCCCAGCAGCATCCCCACGCACCCCATATACATCAGACTGCCCAGACCCACCACGGAGCCGTAAAGCAGATAAGGCAGAAAATTGGCGATCTTGATCAGCGCCCTGAAGGAAAGGAAATACATGTTGAGACGCATCAGCTTCACTTCGGTGTAGGTCAGCACCACAAAGAACGGCACCAGCATGAAATAAAGCGAGACGATGGTGAAAACCAGCATCAGCACGCAGATGAAAGCCATCAGGTGCCGGAAAAGATCCACCAGCTCCCAGGTGCTGATGTTCACCCCCAGCATGGCGATCAGATCGTTGAGACCGTTGAACTGCACCGGCCTGCCCGAGCTCATCAGCTCCATGAACCTCTTGTACACCTCAACGTTCTGCTCAAGAGACAGGGAGGAATTCATCCAGTACATCGCCGCCGCTGCCACCACCAGCAGAAAGGCGACGAACAGCCACAGGTTGGAGATCAGCAGCCGGACAAAGTGCGGCGCTCTGAAGCCGTGATAAAAGCCCGGCTCCAGCCGATCCCCGCTGACGGCGGCGTGAAGATTGACGATAATCGATCCCACCACCGGAAAAAAGAAAATATAAAGAAGATTTCCAAAAGGCGTAAGCAGAGCCAGGATTGACAGCAGCGAGTTGAAAATGCCGTAAAGAAGGATGCTGACCAGGGCCGCCCTGGAATGTCTGACCATGGTCAGGCAGGCCATGGAGATCCATTTGAAGGACTGCTCCACGGTAACCCGGTTGACCGATCCGGTAAGGGAAAGTTTGTTCACGACGACTCCTTACAGCGAACGCTGCAGATCCTTGGGTATTTCAAAATTGCGTTTTTCCTCGATGCCGGGCATTTCCTCCGGCCTGTAGCCGGTCACCGCCTTGAGGCGCTCCACCACCCTTTCAATGAGAATGTCGGGGGCCGAAGCTCCCGCAGTGACGCCGATGGATCCGATGCCGCCGGCGAACCACGCCTCGTCCAGCTGGCTTTCGTCGTCCACCAGGTACGCCCGGCAGCCGCAGGATTCCGCCAGCTCCCGCAGACGGTTGGAATTGGAGGAGCTGGTTGATCCCACCACGATGAACAGATCCACCTTGTGGGCGAGACTGCGCACCGCATCCTGCCGGTTCTGAGTGGCGTAGCAGATATCGTTCTTCCGGGGACCGCGGATCTGAGGGTAAAGAGAGCGGAGATGCTCCACCAGAGTCTTGCTTTCGGTGATGCTCAGCGTGGTCTGGGTGACATAATAAAGGTTGTTCGGATCCCGGATCTGAAGCCGGTCGGCATCCTGGGCGTTCTCCACCAGATATATGCCGCCGTCCGGGTTGTCGTACTGCCCCAGCGTGGCCTCCACCTCGGGATGAAAGCGGTGGCCGATCATGATGACCTCCGCTCCCCGCTTGGACAGCGCCCTGACCTCCACATGAACCTTGCTGACCAGGGGACAGGTGGCGTCAAAGACGGTAAGATTGCGGTTCTTGGCCTCGGCCTCCACGCTCATGGGAACGCCGTGGGCCGAAAAGATCAGAATGGCCCCGTCGGGAACCTCGGCGAGATCCTCGATGAACACCGCGCCCTTGCGGCGCAGAGAATCCACCACATAACGGTTGTGCACCACCTCGTGACGCACGTAAACAGGAGCGCCGAAACGCTCCAGGGCGGTGTCCACAATGGAAATGGCGCGGGACACCCCGGCGCAGAAGCCCCGCGGATTCACCAGATAAATCTTATTGTCCATTGCCGTTCTCCCTCTGGCTGTCATCTTTCCTGCTGTCGTCGCGATCAAAGAAAAGGGAGTAGATCACCATCATTCCCGCTCCGATACAGATACCGCAGTCTGCCACGTTGAAGGCCGGGTAGGTGAACACGCCCTGCACGTAAAACAGGATAAAATCTATCACGTGGTTGTAGCACACCCGGTCGATAACGTTGCCCACGGCGCCGCCGGCCACCATGGCAAGAGAGACGCCGATTGCGGTCCTGCTTCTGTCGGTGCGCTTCAGCGCCACAGCGATTATGGCGAGCGCCGCCAGGGCGATGGCGATGAACAGGTAGGTCTGCCAGCCGCCGCCGCGGGCCAGAAAGCTGAAGGCGGCGCCGGTGTTGTAGACGTGAACCAGCGACAGACAGGGAAGAAGCGGCACCGTTTCCTGATAGCCGATGTTGTGAACCACCAGCAGCTTGGTGGCCTGATCCAGAACAATCACCACCAGCGCCACCCACCAGTAGAAGAGTCCGGTCTTTGAGAATGTGGACATAAAACCCTACTCTGAAAACTCAAAGACAGGAACCGGATGCCGGTCCCTGTCGCATATCATTTCAAAGGACGAGGAAGGCAGACTTAGGCAAATCTGCGAACTTCGCCGCTTCCGCTGATATTCTCCACGCACCGGTCGCAGATGCCCCCGCGGGTGTGGCCCACCGTGTCCACGTAATGCCAGCAGCGCTCGCATTTGGCGTGGGCTGATGCCGACACCTTCACGCCAAGACCGGCGATCTCTCCGCTGACGGCGTCAGACGGCAGAGCATCCACCTTGAACGCCTGAGCCTTGGAAGTGATGAGCACAAAGCGAAGCTCGTTCTCAAGCAGAGCAAGACGGTCGTAAACCTTCTGATCGACGCAGTACAGTTCCACCTCCGCCTGAAGAGAGCCGCCGATGACCTTGGCGTTGCGGGCGCTTTCAAGGTTCCGGTTCACCTCGTCGCGGATCTTCTGAATTTCATCCCAGTACTCGGCGTTGAGCTTCTCGTCGTCCTTCAGGGCGAAAAGACCGTCGAACCATTCGGCGGTGAACACGAAGCGATCCCGTCTGCCGGGCATAAGCTTCCAGATCTCGTCGGCGGTGAAGCTCATCACCGGAGCCATCCAGCGCACCATGGCCTCGCAGATGAGGTACAGCGCCGTCTGGCAGGATCTGCGGGCCGTGCTGTCGCTCTTGGCGGTGTACTGACGGTCCTTGATGATGTCAAGATAGAAGGAGCCCATATCGATGGAGCAGAACTTCATCAGCTTCTGGATCACCTGATGGAAATCGTATTCGTCATAGGCTCTGAGAATGTCCTTCTGGCACCTGAGAGCGCAGTCCACCGCCCAGCGGTCCAGCACCACCATGTCGTCGGCCGCCACGGTGTCGCGCTCCGGGTCGAAGCCGTTGAGATTGGCCAGGAGGAAGCGGGCCGTGTTGCGGATACGGCGGTAGGCATCGGCTGAACGCTTGAGAATCTCGTCCGAAACCGTCATTTCGCCGCTGTAGTCGGTGGAGGCCACCCACAGGCGCAGAATGTCTGCGCCCAGTTTTTTCATCACGTCCTGAGGACTTACCACATTGCCCACGGACTTGCTCATCTTGCGGCCCTGACCGTCCACGGTGAAGCCGTGGGTCAGTACCTGTCTGTACGGAGCCTTGCCGTTGATGGCCAGCGAAAGCATCAGAGAGCTCATGAACCAGCCCCGATGCTGATCCGAGCCTTCAAGATACATGTCGATGTCGTTGCCGCCGAACTCGCTGCGGTTCTTCACCACGGAGGTGTGGGTGGAGCCGGAATCGAACCACACGTCAAGGGTGTCGGGAACCTTGACGTACTCTTCCGCCTCGTCCCCCAGCAGTTCCTTCGGATCAAGATCCCACCAGGCCTGAATGCCTTCCTTCTCGACTCTCTTGGCCACCTCCTCGATGAGCTCCTGGGTGCGGGGATGCAGCTCGCTGGTGTCCTTGTGGACAAACAGAGTGATAGGCACGCCCCAGGTGCGCTGACGGGAGATGCACCAGTCAGGTCGGTTCTCCACCATGGCTTCGATGCGGTTCTGCCCCCAGGACGGAATCCATCTGACGCCCTGAATGGCCTCCATGGCCCTGGCTCTGAGTCCGGCGCCGTCCATGGTGATGAACCACTGAGGAGTGGCTCTGAAAATGATCGGGGTCTTGTGACGCCAGCAGTGAGGATACGAGTGCTCGATGGTCTCCACGTGCACCAGCGCGCCCTTCTCCTTCAGCAGCTCGACCACCTTCGGATTGGCGTCAAACACGTTCTGGCCCGCAAAATACTCGGTGCCGTCGCGGTAAACTCCGGCATCGTCCACCGGATTGGCCACCTCAAGGCCGTACCTGGAGCCCACCACGTAGTCGTCAAGTCCGTGGCCCGGCGCGGTATGAACGGCGCCGGTACCGGAATCGGTGGTGACATGGGCGCCAAGAATCGCCGGCACGCTGAAGTCAAGAAACGGATGATGGAAGCGGAGATTTTCAAGAGCCTGGCCCTTCGCCCTGCCGATAACCTCGTAATCGGCGATGCCGGCGCGCTTCAGCGCCTCCTGGTGAAGAGCATCGGCGTATATGAGACGCTCCGGGTTTTCGCCCCTGATCTGCACCAGCACATAATCGATGGCGGCGTTGAGACACACGGCGCGGTTGGCAGGAAGCGTCCACGGAGTGGTGGTCCAGATCACCACCGACAGCGGGCCGCTGCCTGCGGCCCCGAAAACGGACGCCACGGCGTTCTCGTCCACCGCCCGGAAGCGGACGTCGATGGACATGGACTTGCGGTCGTAGTACTCCACCTCGGCCTCGGCCAGGGCGGAACGGCATTCGCAGCACCAGTGAACCGGCTTGAAGCCCTTGACGAAGTGACCGTTGGCCACAACCTTCCCCAGGCAGCGGATGATTTCAGCCTCGGTGCGGTAGTTCATGGTCAGGTAAGGATTGTCCCAGTCTCCCACCACGCCAAGACGCTTGAAATCCTCCCGCTGGGCGTCCACCTGTGACTGGGCGTAGCGGCGGCACTCCCTGCGGAACTCGGCAGCGGAAACCTTCTGGCCCGGCTTGCCCACGATGCCCTCCACCTTCAGCTCAATGGGCAGGCCGTGGCAGTCCCATCCCGGAATGTACGGCGCGTCGTAGCCGGAGAGAGTCTTGCTCTTTATAATGATGTCTTTCAGGATCTTGTTGACGGAATGCCCGATATGGATGTTGCCGTTGGCGTATGGAGGTCCGTCGTGAAGAACGAAGGACTTTCTGCCCCTGCGGGAGTCTCTGATCTTCTGATAGAGATTCTCGTCGTACCATGACTTGAGCATGGCAGGTTCGCGCTTTGCCAGATCTCCTCGCATCGGGAAGGCTGTTTCCGGGAGATTCAGCGTATCTTTGTAATCACTCATATGATTATGATCCCATCCTGAAAATACGTTTGCCGGACCCTGCGGAGGCTTTGGAAAACCCTGCGCGGACCGTCATAATTCAACAAAAAAATTTTGATCAGTTTAACAAAATATGCTCAGGTTATCAAACCGCGACAGATCGCGTCGGATACAGAAAAGGCACCTTCCGGTGCCTTCTTGATGGATAATCAAATTAACGCAAAACTTCAATCAGGCCATTGCCTTGACCTTGGCGGAAAGCAGACTCTTGTGACGGGAGGCGTTCTTCTTGTGGATAATGCCTCTGGTCACCATGCGATCAAGAACCTTCTGCGCGGCAACATATGCGTTCTGAGCATTTTCCTTGTTGCCGGACTGAACGGCCGCGATAGCCTTCTTGATGTAGGTGCGCATCATGGAACGAGCGCTAGCATTCGCCTTGCGTGCCTTCTCGGAAGTAAGAACACGTTTTTTAGCTGATTTGATATTAGCCAAAGTAAACTCCTATGTAAACTCAAGCGAGTAATCTTATAAAGAAACAAATTATTTTTGCAAAAACAGTCTGAATTCTCGGGCACAACACGAGGATGCCAATTACCCAAACTTATTAGATCGGGATTATACAGATCATTGTGACATTAATCAAATTGAATCAGGATTTCGGCCGGCGCCTTCCCCGGGAGTCCCGACGGAACGCCGAATTCCCGGATCGGATTCGATGCTGACCGCGTATAGTCCCAAACGAAACCAAACGCAAAAAATTTAATTTGGATATCTGATCGATACGACAGAAATATCAGTCCAAAACCTTTACCTTTACCTTTACCTTTACCTTTACCTTTACCTTTACCTTTACCTTTACCTTTACCTTTAGCCTGATGAAAACAACCGCTTTGCGCATAAAACGCACGCAACGCAACACAGTACGAGCCACAGGAAAAACATATCATGGGTAGACCCGCAAGCGCGCTTAACAGAAAACTTTCTCTGACATTCATCATTCCGCTGTTCTTCATCACCGTCTTCGCCATCGGCGGGCTGCTGCTGTCCAACAGCGCCACCGCCAAACGGGCCAACGAATCCGTTTTCAACTCCCTGCTTCTGACCACCGTCCGCAACACCGAAAACTGGCTGGCTGACAACACACGTATCGCAGAGCGCTACGCCGCTCTCACCGAGCACAAGAAACTGAACATCGACGCTCTGACCTCGGTGCAGCTTTCGGGCATTCTTTCCGAGATCGTGGGCTGTTATGACATCTACTTCGGCCACGAGAAGGACGGCCGACTCTACACTATGCTTGAGGATATGGAGGAGCTGTACCAGTCAGGATTCGATCCCCGCAAGCGTCCATGGTACCAGGAGGCCGTGGCCAATCCGTCCAGAACCGTGATATCCGAGCCCTATTCCGACGCCATATCCGGCGACATGGTGGTGACATTCTCCAGAAAGGCCAAGGACGGAGTGGTCGGATTGGATCTCACCACCGCCGAGATCGCAAGCGCCATCAGCAAACTGCACGTGCCGGGCAACGGCTTTGCGGTGCTGGTCTACGGGGACGAGCACCGGATCCTGGCCTACCGGGACAACAGGTTCAACAACGAGCCGATTGAAAAAATCGATGCCGCGCTGACAAGCGACGTCATCAAAACCGTCATCAGCAATTCCGCCAGATCCGTTGAAACGGAGGTTTCCATGCAGGACGGCGAAATGCTGGTGATGTCTCAGCCGATTGAAGGCGTGCCATGGAATCTGCTGATCTTCGTGGACAAGGACTTTTTCTACAGCAGTTTCCTTCAGCTGCTCTCAGGCTTCATCGTCGTGACTGTGGTCATCACGGCGCTGTCGTATTTCGGCATGCAGTACTACGTTGCCAACAAAGTGGTGCGACCAATCAGACAGGTAAACCGCCACCTGATCAAACTGTCCTCCGGTCAGACCACGCTTTCGGAAAGACTGAACATCGCCACCGGCGACGAAATCGAATCAATGAGCACCTCCCTCAATGAATTCCTGGAGAAGCAGAAGGAGAACATCGGCAGGATCCGGGATCAGATGCAGGAGAGCGTCAGAACCACCAGCGACAACAACAGCATCATCACCCGCAGCATCGGCGCCCAGAAGGAAAATGTTGTTACTATTCACACCCCCGGGGACAGCCTCCCCGGATGGGCATAGCACCAGCCAATACACCTCACACGCAACAACCCTGTCTACTACCCTAAAATACCCAAAAAATGTGATACAAGGATCAAATTTGAAAAATAATT
>JAFURY010000133.1 GCA_017480795.1 Succinivibrionaceae bacterium | reverse complement strand
TATATGCCTTTCTCCCTGTCGACAACTCTGCCCAAATAGGTGTATTCCACAGTAGTCTTGCTTCCATGTCGGATTGAGGTAGCCGCAGAGGCGTACTGCGATTCGTCGCCGGAGTAAGAAATATACATTAATATTACAGCCAAATAATAGGTTTATACGTGTGCATATATTTTCATATAATACATGCACAGTAAAGACAATTTGATTATTTTCTGGAATATTTAATTTTGCGGAGTACGCGGGAACACTTGGCAGGAAAAGAAAAACCCGAATTTGAGAGAGGGGAATATTTTTAAGAATTATGCATACTTATAAGCCGCACCCGGGAATTTAAGATAATGGAAATTCTGCTGGACAACAATCTGCTGATTTTGCGCGGGAAGAACTGATCGATGAGAGATCCTTCGCTGCAGAAGGCCGGAGGACTTTCAGAACCGATACCTGAATATGAGGTACGATGACAAAATCTCGGTCATTCGCGTTCTTGACAGAGCAAACGAAAATTTCGAGATCAGAAATGCGGCCTACCGGGATAAAATCGATGTGGTCAACATTGTCACATCGCCAGAAATCGAAATGCTCATTATCTGCAGCGAAAACAAGTATGACGAGTATTGCAATGTAAAGTCCAAAACAACTCCCAGCGTGTTCTGCAAACACTATCTGCCTGAACTGAAATACAACAAAAAGGCGCAGGACATCCATAACTACTTCGACACGCCGGAAAAACTGATGAGAGCTATCAGGCTATACCATCAGAAACACCAGTCCAAAGGCCAGTACACCCTGCTTGATTTGCTTAAAGAGACATCTGGCGGAAGTCTGCAGCGGTCGCCGCCTCATGCTTCCGGAAAATCAGGCTGCGCGGACGGATCATGCGGAAAACTGTCAGGATGACATGGCGGTCTTGTCTGTTTTGGATCGACTGTTTCCCTCGCGCATCACGGGCAAGGGCGCAGGCGTTTGAAATAGCGTCCGCCAATTCTCGTTCCCCTATCCATCACGGGCAAGAGTTCTCTCAGGAAGGTTTTGCCTCGATGCTTTCCGCCCTGAAGCGTTTGGCTTCCTCGACCAGCAGTTCCAACGCCTCTCTCATCTCAGGATTGGGAATATAGGCGATACGCTGGCCGGATCCGCCATCGTCGCAGGAGAAATACCCCAGGCACGTCAGAAGGCAGAAAACATCGTCCCGGCGTCTGACGGAATTCAGACTTGTCCAGAAGAACATGTCGCAGAAGGCGACCTTCTCCCCTTTCAGCAGGCGCGCGATGTCCTCGCTCACCTCGGGCAGAGCCATGGCAAGAGGCCGCGTGGCTTCATAGCCGAAGCAGTTGCGGCCCCAGTCTTTGCCGTTCCCGTCACCAAGCGCCCAAACGATGGAGCGCGGGTTGTAAACATGCGCCCCGTTTACGCTGTAGCAGTCGCGCCATGATTTGATATCCTGAATATGCCGGCTGTAGCTGTATCCGCATCGCCCTGCGTTGCGCTTCTCAAACTTCTCCCGACAGGACGGACTGGCTGCGATTTCGTCAAACTCCTCCTCGGTGAAGCCGAAGTATCTGCCGTACTTTCGGGGCTGGAGCATGCTGATGTCATAGACGTTGTTCAGCCCCGACTCGGAAGCCTCCTTAACTATGGGCATAATGCCGGTGAGATAGGCCAGAGCAAAGCATGCGTAGCCCGCGTTGGACTTGAAAAGTCCTCTCAGCAATGCGGTGAACTTCTGCTGCAGCGCCAGGTCGTCCCGACAGCGCCGGTATATCAGATCCCAGTCGTCCATGATGAGCACGAACTTGACGCCTGTTTTCTCTTTCAGCGCTGTCAGGGCGCTAAAGAGCTGGCTGTTGCCGATGCGCTTCTTTTCAAGGATTGGGGCGAATCTTTCGTCCTCCCTGAGCTCCCGGACGATTGCGTACTCCATGAAGTCCAGGATGTTGTCCACGCCGTCAATCAGATCCGCGTACCGCATGTGATCCCGGTACAGCGCTTCGATGGAATGCATATCCACATAAATCACGTCAAAGCGGTTCAGGTATTCAAGACCGTCGCCGCCTGATGCACGTGTGGGGCCGGCGCAGGCGCCTGCGGCCTGTCGCGGCTCCGAATCCCCTCCCGGTGCGGTGCGTCTTCCGCCGCCTCCGTCCGCGCCGCTCTGGCCGATCTTCAGTTCCTGGAAGATCCTTCTGCCGGCGTAGCCTTTGGAATAGTAGGTGGCAAGCATGTCCGCCATGATCGACTTGCCGAAGCCGCGGCCCCGGCTCATGGCCACGAACTTCGAATGCGGATTGTTGACAAAGGAATTGGTTGCGCGGATGAAATCCGTCTTGTCCACAAACAGATTGGAGTTTCTGGCGTTGAACAGCCGGATGAAGCTGTTGTCCTGGTTTGGATTAAGGATCGTTCCCATATGATTTGCTCCCGTTTTGAAAGAATGTAATCGGTCTGAAATAACTTTTCTAGCCCTGTTGGCTGTCTGATCCCATAGACAGCTTTTCCGCCATCTTCCATGGCATGAGTTCCTCAAGAATATCCTTCGGGATCGAGTGGCCATTGTACCCTATGATGGAGCCCCT
>JAFURY010000109.1 GCA_017480795.1 Succinivibrionaceae bacterium | reverse complement strand
GATATTTTATAAAAATCGGAAAACGGTGGCACGTTGAAACCACTTGATCTACAAGGAAAATTTAGGAAAAATTAGAATAAAAAAATGGAAGGGAGAAATTGGGACGAAACGGTAAGTTTAACGTTTTCTAAGGAATTAACGCTTATAGCCGGAAACAATTTTAGCCTTCGCCTTCTCCAAATAGAACCAGTTCGGCGCGCGGGTATGCCCCCACTTTTCATCGATACTCTTGTACAGCGCCGCAAATTTGAGAATATTTTCGCGCCTGCGCTCTCTTTCCGCCTGTTCGAGTTTGTCTGGAAGAGACTCCAGAAAACCTTCAAAGGACGAAACAATATTGGAGGATGCGGCAGCAAGATCCCTGAAAATCGACATATGCAGAAATTCCCCGTGTAAAGAAATCAAACACTTAGCACCCGCCTGCAGGCGACACAACGCCCGCACGACGTCAGGTTTCCAGAAAGAACAGCAGAAGCCGACCTGCCATGCGGCTGCGGGCCCTCATCCCGGCGAAGATCCGGCCCCGGCAAAACAGACTATCTGTTCCGACCCTTGAACAGCTCCTCATGCCACCTGTCAGGGTTCATCACCACCGAATAGCGCTCCTGGAACACCCTGTCGTACCTGCGGTATTCCTCCTGCAGCCGGCATGGGATACGGTAGGTGCTCACAACATCCTTTTTGGCCCGCTCCATGTAATACCAATCAGGCGCCATATTTGGCCGGTTGATGGACTTGTAGAGTTTTGCGCGATCCAGTATCGTCTCGTGCACCAGTCTGTTGCTGAAACTCTCGATCCTCTCCGGCATTGATTTGGCGACGGTAGCCGCAGCAGAAACCACATTGGAGGCGGCTTCAAACAGATCATCAAACAACGACATTTTCCTTCTCCTTATTCATCTCATCGTATCAGTCTGGCATACTCAAAAAGCCTGCCCGGTCAGCCCGGACCGAAGTCTCAAACTCCGACCAGATATGGCTCACTGGTCGAAAAGTTTCTCCGCCAGCGAAATTCTCTCCTGAAATTCGCGATCATACCTGCCGTATTCATCCTGAAGCTCGCCTGGGGTGTGATAGCCGGAGACCAGATCACGTTTGGCTCGTTCCACGTAATACCAGTCCGGCGCCATATTGGGTCTGCAGATGGATTTGTATCTCCTCGCCGTGTTCAGAACCATCTGGCGTACAGAATTGCTGGTAGCCTGATGGATACAGTCCGGAACTGACTTGACAACTGTGGCGGCGGAGGAAACGACATTGGCGGCTGATTCAAACAGATCTTCAAAAAATGACATGATTTCTTTTCCTTACGTTCCTTATCTTTGTTCGTCCAAGCGCATATCAGTCGGCGCGGCCGGCCTCCAGGTTCAGTCGTCCCCCAAAGCCCTCCTGATCTCCTCGTCAGAGAAGTTCAGGTAGCTGTCCTTGCTGCGCTCCAGCTCTTCCTTTACGGCGATCCTAGATCGTTTGAGATCGATATCCACCGCCTTTGAAAAGTTCCTGAAGGCCTTGGCGCCGTCGGCAACCGCCTCCATAAGATTTTCGGCAATCTCTCCGGCGGTAAGAGGCCTTGAAGAGGAGCTTCTGCGCTCTGCAACAGCAAATGATTTTTCCTGATGACGGATCATGATTTTTCTCCTGTTTTTCTGACTGTTCAACAATGTCCGGTACCGTTTCGGCCGCAGGCGCTACCAGTCCTTGTAGCGGTCGAAATCCGAGCCAAGGATTTCTCTCAGCATGGAATCGCTCAAAGAGCTGTTTCTCACCGTATCCTGCAGTTTTTCATGAGATCTGATAAGGCTGCGCTGGGACGACACCTTGAGAGACTCGGCGAAATTTCTGGTGGCGGAGCTGAACTGCCCCGCGGCGTCGGAAAGATTCTCCATGGTCTCCACCATCGTGACCGAGCGTCCGGCGCTGCCGCCTCCGCGACGGGTTGCCACTGCGGTGCTCTGCTCTTCCTTTTTAACCAATCCGAACATGATCGTCTCCTTTTTCCGTTTCTGAATATTTTTCTGTCCTGTTTGCCATCCGGCGGATCTGTCCGCAAGATCTCCTGCCGGCTTTGCCGCTAGGCCACGTAGCGGGAGCGGTAAAGTTCCGGATCAAAGCCAAGCCGGCCGATGCCGTCGCTCAGTTCCTCGTTGACGCAGTCAACCACAGAGGTATAGCTGGTGTTTCGGGTATCGTCCACCAGGTGCCCCTTGGCATCGATCATCAGATAACCGCCACGAAGATTGCTCTCCACCACCGCCCTGCACCTCTCCCCCAGGCTGACAGAGATGGAATTGCCGTTTTCACCGGTCCATGACATGCCGAGATTTCTTTCAATGTAGCGGCCGTAAGCCTCGTCCGTCACGGCAAGATCCGCATTTGAGAAGCACCCGTTGTCAAAGGGAAGCATCTTGAAGATCTTCCACCTTGAAACAGGCAGGCTTCTGATATCGCCGCTCATGAGTTCGTGACAGTTCAGACTGCACACCACCGTGTTGACCTTGATGCCGCAGGCCGGATTTGCGCGCTCCACCTTCTCCATGATCCCGGCCACCTGCTTCCCATCGAGAAACCTGCCGCTCCTGGTGTTGCGGCCGATGGCCTTCAGAGTGTTCTCGTCAAAGGAGTCCAGAGAAATTCCAAAGGTGTCTAACAGAGGAACGTTGTCGCGGATCCATTTCTCCGTAGCCAGCGCGCCGTTGGTGATCACCGACACCCGGTGTCCCAGCTCGCGGCAGAACCGGATCAGATCCCCCAGCCATGAAACCATAAGAGGCTCGCCGCCGGCGATGTTGAAACAGCAGTCAGGCGCGTAGCGGTGGCAGTTGAGGACGATCTTTTTCCAGACATCCAGACCAAGCACCTTTCTGCATCCGAATTTGGCGAAGCAGTAGCGGCAGGCATAGTTGCAGCGTTCGAGGATATGCAGATTGAACTTGATGAGTCCGGCAAGTCCCGCCGTTGCCGCGACGGCAGTCAGTACGTCAGATCCCGCATTGGCGTTCATGTCGCAGGCATTGCCCGTCTGTCTGTCATAACCGTTCATGCCGTTCTCCTTCTGTTTGCCGCGTGATCCCGGGGCGCGCCCGGGCCTCATGAAACCATTATCCATCTGCCGACCATTGGCGAATTTCTTCACCATGGCGGAAAGCGGGATTTCCGTTTTTTCTTTCCGTTGCGGTCCTCCAATCGCATTCACCATACTAAAAGCATTATACATGCCAAAGTAACAAATCCTTGTTGCAAGCCGTTAGTTCATAATCAACACCCACTTCCAGACCACAGGATTATTATCAGAATAATAATTTTTACAAACACTCAAAACAGAACCGCACTTAAATTTGAGAGCAAAAAAAATCCCCCGAACTTCCGTTCGGGGGACTTTGAAAAGAATTTTTCTATGAATTAGAAATTGTAGATAAAGCCAAGCTTCAGCAGATTGTCGTTGAACTTGTTGAACACGGCCTTCTGGCGATGCTCGCCTTCAACGTAAATCACCGCGTTTCTGGTGATGTTGTAGTCAACGCTGATGTTGAAGAAGTGGGACAGAGCCTTGCGTCTGTTGTGGGATGCGGACTTCCAGGTCAGGTCCTTGTCATGATTCCAGATATAGGCGTAAGAGCCGTAAATGGTGAAGGCCTGGCCAGGAGTGGTGTATGACAAAGCCGCATTGACTCCGCTTCCCTTGTAGGTGTTCTCAAGCTTGCCGTAGTTGTACACCAGAGCGCCATAGATGCCTGGAGCTCCGCGGGTTCCGTAGTAAATGGAACCGGCAACCTCTTCCTTGTCGGCGCCGAGATACAGGCCTTTGGCCAGATCCCACTGACCGTCGCGGCCTTCGTAATGGTTGTAGCCCAGCCAGAAGCCCAGAGGATCATCGCCGATGTCGAAGGAATATCCGACGGAGGTGCCCACGCCGTAGCTGAGGTTGTCGGATTCATCCTTGAAGCGGTAGGAAGCAAGGAAGTTCAGACCGCCGGCCTTGAGCTCGTACACGGCCTGTCCGTCCTGACGTCCACCGTAATCGTTCTTGGTGAAGCCCCAGTAGGTTACGCCGCGCTTGCCCCAGTTGTAGAACATATCCGTTACCTTCGTGGTGCGGTAGAAGGCATCTTCGAGACGTCCGAAAGTCAGCTTTCCGAAATCCTTGAAATCAACGCCCACATAGCCGTAGCGGATCTTGATGCGATCCTTGACCTCGTCCTCGTCCTGAGCGGAAAGGTCCCACATCACGTAGCCGAAAACGTTGACGTTGTCGTTCACCTTGGTGACGCCGCTGGCTCCGAGACGCGCGGTGCCGTCCATACGGTGGTCGTTGTTGGCCTTGTTGTTGTTGATGTCAACCTTCACACGGCCGAGAATATTGAAGGAATTCCCGTCGGTGTTGTAGACGTTGGCGGCCTGCGCCGGCAGAGCAGCAGCGGCCAAAGCCGCAACTGCTGCAAGTGAAAGTAAGTTTTTGTTCATTGTGGTATTTCCTGTTAGCTTAAATCTATTACATACAATCCCGATAGGTTTTGTATGATTAGTATTATAACATACCCGAAGCGAAATAAAACAGTTTTTTGATATGTATCACAAATCGAGCCGCATGATAAATCCATACAGTTCAAAAATCAAACGTTATTTTCTCCTGAAATCAAGAAAAAACTACCAGTCAAAACAGGATTCGAACCAAAGTTGGGAAAATTGCGGCAAAGTTTGACATCGAAGAGATTGCCGTCGCGACATACGCGGCTTGGGGATGAGCAAAAGCAGAAACAGGCTGACAAGCAAGCCTGAAAAAGAAAAAGAGCACTCCCGGCTGGGCCCAGAAAGGAGAGAAAAGAGACAGAGAGAGAATAGTTCGGACAGATCGGAAACCAGGGATCAGAAAACGTTGGATGACGAAAAATCATCCGCCGTCCGGCCTACCCAGATCAGCTCCGGCTGGGAATGATGATCCGTCACCTGGCCTGCCTCCACGAAAATCACGGTGGCAGAGGGTTCGGGGCTGATAAGTTTCTCCAGATCCTTCATCAGTTTTGCCAGCTCGTTCTCGTTAAGCCGGCAGCAGAATACGGAGTACTGCAGGCGCTGGCCGTGCCCCTCAAGAAATTTGGCCACCTTCCGTCGAAGTTTGTCGTCGGAAACGTCGTATGCCACCACGTAGAAATTGCGCATAAATCACCTGGTCTCCATGCCCTGATAAAAATCCATGTCTCCTCTGAGAACCCGGCACAGCACTTTGACCTGCAGTCCGAATATTTTCCGAAAGGATACGCGGTACCCGAAAATCGGATGAATTATCAGCTGGCTGACTTTTCTTTCGTACAATTTCAGAAACTTCTTTTTGGCATCGGGAGTGAAACGGCATACCTGCGAGCCGTCGTCCCTGGTTTCGTATTCGAAATCCGTAAGTTTGAGGATGTTTCTTGAAACGATGCTGATAACCAGCGAATCGATGACGATGGGCCTGAACTCCTCCATCAGATCCAGCACCAGCGATGGCTTGCCGCTGCGCTGGGTGTGAAAAAATCCGATCCACTGATTGAGCCCCTCGTAAAGCACGGCCACCGTTATGTCGGACGCCAGCAGCGCATAGCCGAAGGACAGCATGACGTTCACCGGATCCCGCGGCGGACGGCGGTTGCGGCCGAACATGACAAAATCGTTTTTGCACGAGGCGACGAACCGTCCAAGTCCGTCAAAATACAGGGCGGCGGCCTCGCCCTCGATGCCAAGAAGCATCTGGGCATCCTTTGCGGCTCCAGCCTGTTTCCTGAGAGCGCCTAGCCTTGCCGAGGTCTGAGCCAGATATTCGCTGTCGGCAACGCCTCTGAGATTGCGCAGAAGCAGCGTGCGCTGGTTGCGAATTTTCGCTTTGATCATGCAGCAGGCTATGGCAAGAGATGCGCCGGGATCGGCGGCGCAGAGGATCTGCGCTTTCAGAGACATTCCGTTGCGGACGCCGAAACTCGGTCCGGAGGTGATTCCGTAGTAGCCGCCGTGCTGAGAAAAATACAGCACGGGAACTCCGCTGGAGCACAGCTTGCGCACGCACTGGGTGGTGATCTGGATATTGCCCATAAGCATGATGCAGCTCAGCTCGTTCACCGGTTTGGAGATCTGGTCTTCTTGTCTTCGCTGGTAAGGAGAATTTCGTTTCCGGTGGTGGAGACCACCGTGCCCTGAGTGGTGACGTAAAGCGGCTCGTGATCGGAGCGCGGAGCGAACAGCCGGCGGCGCAGCTCGTCCGAAAGATCGTCGTAGCCGTTTATGATGTTGATTTCGTCAGGCAGACACCTTTCCGCCAGCAGACAGGAGTCGCAAACGGCGGAGGCATCCTTGGCCTCGGGCTCTTTGCCTTTTGTCACCAGTTTGTGAACACCATTGATCAGGTTTACCATTTCCTGCAGTTCGTAATCTGAAATCTCAACCTGCTCGCAGAGACGCCCCCGCCTGTTTCTGATGAGACCAATACGGCAGGGTATGCCAAGCTGCAAGAGAACGTAAGAATCAAAGGCGAGCTTGAGACGGCACTCCTCCTGGCTGAGACCGGAGTTTATCACCAGCAGACTTGAGGCTCCCGACGGCATGGTGCACAGAGCGACACGAGTGCGCAGAAGCTGATCCGGAGTCACGGCCTCGTAATTCTTGTACAGTCGCGCCCTTAGGCCCTGGCCAAGATCAAGCTCCACATCCGCCGGGATCGTCCCGTCAATTACGCTGTCCTTTTCAAGATCGGGGTCGTGATATTTCAGCCAGGCTTCCCTATGGCAGCGACGATAGGCCAGCATCAGATCGGGTGTTATGGCATGCGGAAAATTGATTTCCTTCTGGGCCTCCAGTTCGAGGTTCTTGCCGTCCGACGCATTGTTCCCGTTTTCGCCCATAACCCTCATCCTTCATACACAGCCGTATATCATTATGAACCGCCGCAAGCCATATTGTTGCAACCTAAACCGAATTTTGACACTTAACACAAATGAATTTCGCAAAAACCGATATACTTCACAGGTCAGGCTCGTTTTTTCGACAATTTCGCCAATCATGACAGAAGGAGATGGCCATGAAACCGCAGATATCGCTGGCTCAGTTCGCAGAAGATTACAGCAGTTTCCTGCAGATAGAATACCGGAAAAGACTTGCCGAGACGGACGGGATGTCCATCGCGGGAGAAGGTTCGGTTCTGGCGAAATTCGGGTCCGGCAGTCCGCTGCGGTTCACGCCCTCCCAGATGCGTCTCATTGAACTGCTGAGCGGTTTTCTTGAAAGCGACAGATACGACGTGTTCATCATGAAGGGCTACGCCGGCACCGGCAAAAGCACCCTCATCAGCCTTCTCAACGATTACGCCGACCGCGTCGCCGACAACTGCAACTACGTCTGCCAGCTCTTCACTCCCACCGGCAGAGCCGCCATGGTGCTGAACAACATTATCAGCAGCACCAGATGCACCACCATACACCGGGGCATCTACGACACCCCCAGCATCAGAAAAGGTTCCGGCACCGCCAGGGACTTCGACGCAAGCTTCAGTGCAGCAACCACTGAAATCATGGTCGGCTCCGACCAGAGGCTTGAGAGCTTCACATCAAAGGACGACAACCGCACCAAAACGCTGATACCCATCAGAAAGGATCTGCAGGCCCATAAGCAGGACTGTCTTCTGATCTTTGACGAAGCCTCCATGATCGGCAATCTGTACAGCGAAATGAGCGAATTCCGCTTCGGCAGCGGCTGTCTCCTGGACGACATCATGACCTACGCCCAGGCGGGAGAGGCTTCGGGACATCGCCACAAAATCATCTTCTGCGGAGATCCGGCGCAGCTGTTTCCGGTGGGAATGAACTCGTCCCCGGCGCTGAACTCCAAATACATCAAGGAAAACTATCATCTGACAGTTGCCGAATTCGAACTGGCCGACGTGCTGAGACAGGCAGCCGACAGCGGAATTCTGTCCAACGCCACCAGGCTCCGCGAGTCGATCCGAAACAGAAATTTTTCAACCCTGAAAATCCAGACCGGACGAGATGTCATAAAGCTCACCGACACGCGCAACACCGGAAAACCCAACGTCATTCCCGAGGAGATCAGCTCCTGCCCTGAATACAAGCCAGATATCGAGGACGAGCTCATCAGGATCTTTTTCGCAGCCTGCAAAAATCTTATCAACAACAGAGGAGAATTCATCACCTTCAGCAACAAGGAGGCCTATGAAATCAATACCAGAATTCGCAAGCATATTTTCGCTTTCAGGCCGAATCTGCTGGAGGTCAAAGACAAGCTGATCATCACCCAGAACGCGTATGTCGATAACGAGATCTTCTTGAGCAACGGCACGTTCGCCATGGTCAGCGCCATACTGCCGGACCGCTTTGAAGTCGTCCAGACCGTCACCCTGTCAAAAGATCGGATCCCGCCGGAGGAACTGCCCCAAGGTCTGACCATTCTTGATGGCGACAAATGCAGTTTCGAGGTGAAGCTCAAACTGCAGAAGATTAGAATGAAGAAAAGGGACAGCAATGGCAGCGGCAACGTCGTCGAGTTTGAATGCTGGATAATTCTCAATGATCTGGAACACCATTCCGGCGACACTCCCATGTCTGAAAACGTCGCGCTGAACATTCTCATCAGAAAGGGGCTCAAGGAAGATCCCACCAGCAAGGAATACTGTCAGGCCGTTTCCATGCGAGAGGCGCTGAGGGTGCGCTACGGCTACGCCATAACCTGCCACAAAGCCCAGGGCAACGAATGGGACAATGTTTTTCTCTACTCCCTCAGTCGCCGCGAAAGAAACGGCAGCGAGGAGCTTTTTCACTGGTACTACACCGCCATCACCCGCGCCAGAAAGCGTCTTTACGTGGTGAATCCGGCCAATATCGGCAAATTCAGCAACATCAGATTTCTGCCGGGAAACAGCTCTGACGAGGAACCGTCGGCGCCTCACAACCCCGAGAAAGCCGTCAGAGCAGCCGCTATGCCGGATGCGCCGCAGATGCCTGCCCAGACGGATGAACCGCTCCCCTGCAACGATCCTGCAGCCCTCGATCTGCCGGATGCCATGCCATGCGAACCTGCTCGGGACGATGTGTTTCCTAATGATTTTCAGGTTCAAAAACCGGCTCTGGCTCCCGCCAATCAGAATCGGGAACTACTGCTTCTCAATCACGGCATATCCGATCCGGACTCCCTTATCGCCTGGATATTCGATCTGGTGTCCCAAGTTGCGGGCCGGTTCGGATTCGTCATCAAAAACATTGCTCACAATCAGTACGGGGAGAACTACAGCATCGAATCCGAGTCAGAGCCCCGCGCATCCTTCAGATTCACGGTGTTCTACAATGCCAAAAACAAAATATCGAACATATGCAGGGACAATAAAAGCCCATCGCTTCCAAAGGCACTTGAATCCGCTCTCATGGCGCTGAAGGGGCAGATCTTCATCAAACCCAAGTTTGACGAGGAAAAGGAATACATCTCCACTGACAAGGAAGAGGTGATCGACTTCTTCAGAGAGGCGGGCAGAAAGATCGGTGCCTCGGTGTCGGTGGAGAACGTCAGGGATTATGAAATTGACCTGACATTCGTGCGCAACGGAACCGACAACGCGATTTTCTCCCAGGAATACATCCAGATCGCCGTCTACACCAACGCCGGCGGCATCGTGACCAGCGTCAAAAAGATTCATGGCAACTCCAACAGCATGTACCGTGAAATCGAGCAGATCCTCAGCGCCGAGGACGACTGATGCTGGTGGTGGAAATCGCAAACCATCAGAGCCAGTTCCAAAATGACTGCGTGAATTTCTCAACAGGCGGAATGAACGAGGAACTTCGGTTTGCCGATCCGGCGTGGCTTGTTGTCATGCTGGCTCTTGCCGCATCTTTGCAGAAATCCGACGAGCAGACGAAATCGCTTGCTTTCGTCAGACAGCTTGCAGGCAAAATTCCATCGCTCTGGAGCTACGAGGATCCGCAGAAGGCCGAGTGCGTATGTCTCGTCTACGACTCCCTGGCGCTGACCGACGCCGGCACTGAGCCGCTGAAACAGCTGACCGACACGGCCAGCCGTTTCTCATCGGCCGACATCAGAATGCAGGATATAAAGTTCGATCCGCTGGGCGGCGTCTATCTTCTTCACGCCGACTGCGCCGGCCACAGCGGCCGGTGCCTGACAGGAATGAAACTCACGGATGCCGAATCTCCCTGCCTTGACGATTTTCTCAGGCATGCCGGCGCGCAGAAACCTCCGCTGAAAACGGTGGGCTATCAGCTCAGACCGGTAGAAAAACAGATACGGGGATCCACAGTCAAATACCGCATCATTTCCCAAGAAAAGGTGAGTATTGTTCTCCTTACGGAATTCTCCGATCGGATACACAAAACTCTGGTCAAGGGGCTGTGCCAGAGCGGACTGTCCAGAGACTCTGCCCTGACCCGCCGCATCAGCGGCTACGACTTCGACCTGAACGACAAGGACAGCGGCAACGGGCATATCCACATCTATCCCCTGATTGAAGGACATCATATCCAGGGAATAGTGATCTGGTACCGCGAGGAAATGTCAAACCGCATGCGCCAGTTCCTCACTCAGAGAATGCATATCAGGTTCGACTGCTTCAGCGTGACCATGGCGCCCGTGGATTACGGGCGTTTTCTTACCAACCGCAGTTATATCGGCATGTATCAGCAGACAGTGGGGAAAAGCAGGATCTGGAGATCCCTCACTCCGTTCGTGCCGCCAAGATACGTAAAACCGCGAGGAAGCAACACCCTTGAGGGACAGGTGGCCAAGGAGCTTTCGGACTACGGCATCGATGCGGACATAAAAAGCGTCAGGGTACGAAAATTCCATGAGTACGAGGGCTTCCCTCTGGGACGTGGAACAAGACGCCCTAAACAGAACATGCCGCTGTGGGTTGAAATCGAGTTTGAAAGCGAGGTGGCGGGCCCCATCATGCTGGGGTACGGTTCCAGATTCGGATTGGGACTTTTTGCAAGAGTTCAATAAAAAGGCGACCGTGAAAGGTCGCCTGCATAAAGGAGCAAACTGCTACATATCCACCCGGTTGGTGACGCAATTGATGAAAATATCGGTCAGCTCCGGGTCAAACTGGGTTCCGCGACCTTCCCTCAGGATTTCAATTGCCTTGGACTTCGGAAAAGGCTCCTTGTAGACTCTAGGGGAGACCAGCGCATCGTACACGTCGGCCAGCGCCATAACTCTCGCTTCAAGGGGGATCTGCTCGCCGGAGATGCCGGTAGGATATCCCTTGCCGTCGTATCTTTCATGATGAAAAAGAGCGATGTTGTAAGCGATGGAGAAGTACTTCTTGTCTTCGACGTTCTTGATGCTTCTCATGATCAGATCGGCGCCGTACTCGGAATGCTTCTTCATGATTTCGTATTCGACCACAGTAAGCTTGCCCGGCTTGTTGAGAACCGCATCGGGAATTTTAATCTTGCCGACGTCATGCAGCGGAGCGGCGCTCTTGATCTTCTCGATGTTGGCCTCGGTCAGGAAGGAATACTTCGGAAGCTTGGCCATGCCCTGAAGCAGCATCTCCACCAGATCCGCGGTACGCGTGATATGACCGCCGGTGCTGGCATCGCGCTCCTCGATAACATCGGCGATGGTACGGATCATATGATTCTGAAGAGAAACTATCTTCTGACCCTGCTTGGTAACCTTCCTCTCATAGTAGATAAACATCGGGATCAGCATGAGAAGGGAGATGATCACAGTGGCAAGCACCGCATGGACTGTGCCGAAACTGTTGAAAATGAAATAGGAAAGCAGCGCCGATACAACGACCATCGCCACTATTTTAAGGCATGAAAGCAGCACGCCCGAGCTGTAAATGCCAAGAACCGCCGAATTCTGTTCTTTTTTTTCCAAAGTAGGTTTACTCATAGAATTTTCCGTTATGGACAAATCGTTCTCTAGCGGCATTCGAACGCTCCATCAAACACCGCACAGGATAATGATACCACGTCCAAACCCCGCAGACATTGATCTGCCGAACAGGTCAACAGAAATCCTCACGCGTCCGGGGCGAAGCCGACATGGAATGCGGCGGAAGCAACATCCTCACTCAGGACGTCAGTCAGAGGAATTTCTTGATGCTCAGGACGTTTTTCTGCTCCTTGTATTCGTAGGAAACTCCGTCCATCAGTTTCTTCACCATCATGATGCCAAGGCCGCCCACATCCCGTTCCTCCGCTGACAGCGAAACGTCAGGGTCGCTCACCTCAAGAGGGTTGAATTTCTTTCCGCCGTCGCTGAACCTGACACTGACGGCGGTCGGATTCTGCTCTACCTTGATCTCGATATCCACATCGCCCACCTCTGGAACATAGGAATAGTTCACGATGTTGCTGAAGATTTCATCAATCACCACGCAGATCTGATGTTTTTCCCTCTTCGGGCAGTCCTGCTCGTTCAGAAAATCAAGCACCATGCCGGTAACCGGCTCAAGCTGATCGATGGTTGATTTGACTGTCATTCTGCGAAGCGGCATATCGGATTCCTTCAGTTCATATCTCTTCTTGTAGTGAATGCTCATCATGGTGATGTCGTCAAACTGCGGAGCGCCCTGCACAAACTCGATAACCCCGTCGTAGACCGCATCGCAGATATCCTTAGGAGCAAGATCCGTCCTCTGGTTCAGTGTGTCGACGATCTCGTCAAGACCGAAAAGGTTGAGGCTTGACGACGTCGCCTCGGCCACCCCGTCGGTATAAAGAAAGAGTCTGCATCCCGGCTCGAGATGCAGTTCGTACTGCCGGTACTTGATACCAGGCATGCCGCCAATCACGAAATCGTGCTTGTCCTTTACCGCCTCGTAATTTCCGTTCGAACGGCAAAGAATAGGAAACTCGTGTCCGGCGTTGGCTGCGGTCAGGACGCCGGTTGAAAGGTCTAGAATGCCAAGCCAGACCGTAACGAACATTTCCTCGCGGTTGTTGCGGCAGATGGCCTCGTTGACCTCGGTAAGAGCGGCTGACGGGCTCATGCCCTCCATGGCGGCGTTGCGCAGAAGCAGTTTTGCCATCATCATGAAAAGCGCCGCAGGAACGCCCTTTCCGGACACATCGGCGATCATCATCACCAGATGGGAATTGTCCAGCAGGAAGTAATCGTAGAAATCGCCACCAACCTCCTTGGCGGGAACCATGCGGGCGTAAATGTCGAAATCGTCACGATCCGGAAACGCCGGATACTCGCTGGGAAGCATGTCCGACTGAATTCTGGTGGCCAGAGAAAGTTCGGTCTCGATACGCTGATTTTTGGCGGTCATCTCCTGGATGTTTTTTTCATGCAGGGAAATGTAATCCTCCATCTTCGCCATCAGTTCGCCCAGCTTCTTCAGTTCAAAAACCGACTTGATATTCAGGTTTTCAAAATGATTGCCAACTTCATTGCCGTTTTTCTTGTCGTTGGCGTAGGTTGTGGCGGCATCAGCAATGGCATTGATGGGAAGCACCACCTTTTTGCGCAGATGATAAACGCTCATCACGGCAAGAAGAGCTATTACGGCCAGCATTGCCAGAGTGAACTGGATGATGAACGATTTGATGCCAGTTACCAGCTCATGCAGGGAAACATCGGTAAGAACGAAAGCGACGATATCGCCATTGGCGTTTCTGATAGGATAGCCGCTGGTGCAGATCCAGCCCCATTTTTCGGTGTTGGCTATGCTGTAGGTTTTGGTATCCATGTTCCAGTTGAGGAATTCGTCGAGTTCGTGGTCCTCCACTGGTTCCCAGTCTCCCGGATAGGTTCCGGTGGCAAGGTTCTCGTCCGGGTCGATGATATACACCAGCGCCTTGGTCCTGGCGTCATATACTCCGATATAGACGCCGAAGAGATCGCTGTCATTAAGGAACTGATTCATCAGTTCCCGGATGTCCTGATAGGAGTCTCCGGCAAAAATATCAAGATAATTTCGCCGGTAATCCTCGGTGAACGTCTTTTCCCGATCCTCGGCAGACAGCGAATGATACCGTTCCATTACGCTGTTGGTTATGACCTCCAGTTCGTCCACCTGTTTTGACAGAGCCAGGGATGCGGTACGGGCAAGATTGTAGGAAAGAGTGATGTACTGATTGGTCAGCGCGATGGCATACATGGCCAGACCCACCAGAAGCGCCACGACAGCCAGAATCACAGATCCGACAGCCGTCGAACGCAAAACCACCTTCGAAACTGTCGGAACTGACTTTGACGGCTTCTCCGAGGATTCTTCCGAATTGTCATCACTCATATCAGAAAGTCCGCTATTCAATGGTAAGAATCGCCGAGAAGCCGGTAATATCAAAGATCTCCATAATCACGTCATTGACATGAATCACCTTCATGCCTCCCCTGGCGTTCATTATCTTCTGCACGGAAAGAAGCACGCGCAGACATGCGGAGGACATGTAATCCAGCTTTTCCATATCCAGAGTCAGCGTATCGATACCCACTATGGCGCTTTTCAGTTCAACATCAAAATTAGGCGCGGTAACGCTGTCTATACGACCGGCAAGATGTATCACCATGTCAGTGCCGTTTTTTTCTTTGTCAATTATCATTTACATCACCCCCGTTAGACTCGAACCGACCGGGTTCAAGTTCAAAAAGAAATCAGATCCGAAATCTATCGCCATAAAAAACGGCAGACCAGGTCCTATACGGAACAGTAAAAATCAAACCGCAGGACTGTGGTCCGTATCAAAACAGACGCAGACAAAAGAGTCCGCGATGCGATTCATCCATCGCAATAATATAATAAATTCTCGATTGGTGAATGAGAAGTCCTTCGCAACTTGAACATAACCGCTTGAAATTACAGCCTGTTACTATTCACACCCCCGGGGACAGCCTCCCCGGATGGGCATAGCACCAGCCAATACACCTCACACGCAACAACCCTGTCTACTACCCTAAAATACCCAAAAAATGTGATACAAGGATCAAATTTGAAAAATAATTTG
>JAFURY010000172.1 GCA_017480795.1 Succinivibrionaceae bacterium | reverse complement strand
GTTTTCAGCCTGCCGTTTTGCTCTTTGGCGTGCAGTTTGTCGATGTTGAACGCGATAGCATATAGCAGAATTTCAGCGAATACCCCTTCCATACCTCTCCGTCGCAGACGCCTGAAATGACGGTTCTCTTTCAACACCCCGAAGGCTCCTTCCGACTGGATGCTCCGATTGATTCGCAGCAGGATTCCCTTCTCGCTCGTGATCCGCTCCCGGGACGCTGCTCGGGCTGCCTCAAATGCCCAATTAACCTGGATCGTCCTATTTTCTTTTGCTTTGGTGCAGTGTTCTTTATGTGGACAACTTGCGCATTTTTCCGCCCGGTATACGCTTATTTGCTGTTCATACCCGCTTTTCGTTTTCCGTTTGCTCACGCCATCAAACCGAAGCTCTTTTCCCGCGGGACAGGTAAAGCAATCCTTTTCTTTATCATACGGCATGTTTTCCCATAAATAGGCGTTCTTCCGGAAACTGCGCTTTTTGCTCTGCTCATAGTCTTTAGGCTTGATATATGCCGTCTGTTTCCGTGCTTCCATGCCGCTGTAGTTCTCGTCTGTTTCGTATCCCGCGTCCGTCGTTACATCCTGATGCTTGATCCCGCCTTTTTCCTCCATCCTTTCCAGCAACGGCAGTAAGGCATGAGTGTCATTCAAATCACTGCTTATATCCACCCCTACGATGTATTCCGCTTCAATCCCAAGCTGCACGTTATATCCTGGTTTTAACTGCCCATTTTGAAGATGGTCGTCCTTCATTCGCATGAACGTGGCGCTGTGATCCGTCTTGGAATAGCTGTTCCGCTCTCCAAGAATTTCTATGTCTTCCGCGTATTCAAGCTCTTTTTGCACAACCTCTTCCAACGCCTCGATATCCCGCTGCAGTTGCGTCTTCCGTTTCCCGCAGCCATGAACAAAGCTGATCTTCTGCTCTTGCGCTAACGCTTGCAGTTGTAGCAGCATTTCTTTGGGCTCTTTGGTATTCCCCAGCTCAAAGGCATACCGCATCCCCAGTTCCGCCGCCAGCTTCTCCCTTTTCTCGGCCAGCTTGACAATTCCTTTTTCTACCCGTTTGCGCCACACAAACGTATACCGGTTCGCGTTGGCCTCGATCTTCGTGCCATCCACAAACAGGTGCTCGTATGCGATCTCTCCGTCTTCGTACAGCAAATGCACGACCTGATAGAATAAATCCTCCAGGATTTCTCCGCTGATCCGCTGCAAAAAACGCGATATCCGCGTATGATCCGGCGCGGGCTTTCCGCCCAGGATCCACATGAAGCGGGTATCCGTACTGCATGCTTTCTCGATCTTGCGTGTGGAGTACTTCCCCTCCATATATCCCAAGACCACCAACAGGAACATCTGCTTCGGTGTGGCTTCCCGCGGGCTAACCCGCTCGTATGCCCCGGACAGCTTTGTGTAATTGATCCTTTCCGCTATCCTCATGAGCGTCCGCACCGAATCGTCTTCCGGAATGATGGTCTCCACGTCCAGCGGCAAAACTACTTGCACCGCCGTTTCTTTTGTTGTATAATTCATTCGCTGTGTTTGTTTCATAGCAGTTACATTATACAGCAAAAAACGGAGTTGTTCTCACGAACTTCTCCGTTTTTTTCTGAGGTTTAGTGCAACAGCCCCCGCAGGATCATAAGGGCCGCGGAGGTCCTTATCGTTCCCCATACAAATTTTTGCCTATAAGAATTAAATTAGGGATCAGTATTAAGGGGCTCGAAGCGCCCGGAAAGGCTGCCGGTAGCAGCCTTTCAGCGTAGAGCGGGCCGGTAGGCCCCGGATCGCGGAGGCCTTGAACGTCCCTCCTCGTCACCCTCCGTTTGGCAGACGCATTGGAAGCACCGCCAAATACCGTCACATCAGCAAATCGGAAAATTTGGTCAGATGATGCGTCGCCCGGGAATCATCCTTGGCGTCGCCGATGGCGGCGCATTCAAAGCCTCCGGCCACCGCCGCTTCCACGCCGGCATGCGCGTCCTCCACCACCAGGCAGTCCGCCGGGGGCAGGCCGATCATATCGGCGGCCTTCAAAAACACCTCGGGATG